>QILK01000024.1 GCA_003233345.1 Gammaproteobacteria bacterium
TGAAGACCCAGGAATAAAATACCTAACGCAACCGTCACCGCCAACCACAACACTAATTGTGCATTATTGTTTTTCTTTAGTCCCCAGTGTGCGATTGTCAGGGTAACGCCGCTGGTTAACAGGATAATGGTATTCCACATAGGAATTCCACCTGCCCCCATGCTGGCAAATTTATCTGTGCCCAAACCTTCTTTGGGAATTTCCGTACCTACATGCTTTAATCCATCGGTCCCCGAAAATGGCCAGCTAAAGTTCAGATCAGGCGCTAATACCTGAGCTTCCGGTAAAATAATTGCCCGAATATAATATAACGCGCCAAAAAATGCCGCGAAAAACATCACTTCAGAAAAAATAAACCAGCCCATTCCCATTCTGAAAGAACGATCTACTTGATCGTTATAGACACCTTTTCCACTTTCGCCGACAACTTGGCCAAACCAGCCATACAACATAAATGTTAGTACACCCAGGCCAATATAGGTCAGCATTAAGCTACCCATTGGATCGCCCCTATTGACTGGGAGTGCAAACGCAAAACCGCCCAACGTCAGAAACAAACCCAGCGAGCCAACCAATGGCCAGTGACTGGGTTGAGGTAAGTAATATCCGCCATTCGATGACATGATGAATCCTCTCTAATTTCAGTTTAAACTAAATTAACGGGTTAATATTTAATGCTATAGTTTACCTATTTGGCTGCATATGCCGATGCATCCATAAAGGTATAAGTCAATGTAATCTCATTTACTCTCTTTGATATTCTTGGGCTAACAAAAAATACTAACGTCAAACGCTTTTCCTCATAGGCTTTTAAGCTTGAACGCCCATGGCCCAAACAAAAACACTTAACCTTGTTAAAGTGTCTACCGCCTTCAATGGGCGACAAACTAAACTTCGCATGCCCAATAGTATTACTACTTGATTTATTCTTGATGACATATTCCACTTTTTTTAGTGCGCCTGGGTGTACACTAACTTCGTGTACCAGGGGATAAAAATCCCAAAATAAACCAGCACTAACACTTGAAACTAATCTAACTTTTATTTTTCTACTGGTATCGACTTTAAGCTTACTGACTGTTTTTTCAGAAACGGCATTAGTATAACCACCAATATTTAACGCTTTACATAGCTGGTTATATATAGGTATCAATGCAAATCCAAATGCAAACATTGCGATAACCACTACCACGGACTTTTTCAAAGTTCGTTTGTTTGCAATTTTCTGTTTGTCTACCATACGTTATTTTACTTTATTGCTGATTCAATTTTTTGCCGAATTTTTTGATTCAGCTTGCTTGCTTGTCGAAACCGCTCGTGCGTCTTTTTTGGCACCACTGCTATTATGAGTCCCTGCGCTTCGATAAAACATTGCAATCACAAATACAGCTAACAAAGCCATTGCGAAAATAAACAAGCGGACTGCTGTCTTTTTCGCTTCAACTCTTCTAGCAGCTATTTCCTCGTTGTCCATACGTTTGTCTCATCTGTTGCTGGTGTGACAGGTTTCGCCATCACACCTAATGACAGTTTTCTCTACGTTATTTAATTTGCGGTGGTGTCTCAAAAGTATGATAAGGCGCAGGAGATGGAATAGTCCATTCCAATCCTTCTGCATTTTCCCATACTTCGTCCGTTGCTTTTTTACCACCTTTAATCGTTTTAATAACGATATACAAGAATAACAACTGTGTCAGACCAAACATAAATGCACCAATACTGGACATCATATTAAACTCGGCATATTGCGGAGGATAATCACCAACTCGGCGTTGCATACTGGCCAATCCAACAAAGTGTTGCGGGAAGAATGTCAGGTTAACTGCGATGGTTGATAACCAGAAATGCCATTTACCCAGTGTTTCACTATACATGTTGCCGGTCCATTTCGGTAACCAATAATAAACCGCTGCAAAGATCGAGAATAGCGAACCAGGTACCAGTACATAATGGAAATGGGCGACTACAAAATAGGAGTCGTGGTATTGAAAGTCGGCGGTGGAAATGGACAACATTAATCCGGTAAATCCACCAAAGGTAAACATGACCACAAACCCGATAGAGAACAACATCGGCGTTTCAAAGGTCATGGCACCACGCCACATAGTCGCTACCCAGTTAAATACTTTTACACCCGTAGGTACCGCGATCAATAAAGTGGCATAAGTAAAAAACAGGATACCCGCCATTGGCATACCAACCGTAAACATATGGTGAGCCCATACGATAAATGACAAAAATGCGATGCTGGCGGTCGCATAGACCATGGATGAATAACCAAACAGTTTTTTACGCGCAAACGTAGGAATGATCTGCGAAACTATACCAAAGGCTGGCAGAATCATAATATAAACTTCAGGATGACCAAAAAACCAGAATACATGCTGGAACAACCTGGCGTCTCCGCCACCCGGCGCCTGGAAGAAGGTGGTTCCAAAATAACCGTCCGTCAGTAGCATGGTAACGGCTCCCGCCAATACCGGCATAACGGCAAGTAGCAAGTACGCGGTAATTAACCAGGTCCAGACAAACAATGGCATTTTCATCAAGGTCATGCCCGGTGCACGCATATTCAATATGGTGGCGATAATATTAATCGACCCCATGATTGAGGAAATACCAAGTAAATGCACTGCAAATACAAAATATCCTAGGTACGGATACTTGGTTGACAAGGGTGCGTAAAAGGTCCAGCCGAAATTTGGGCCAGTACCCGCTGAAAAATCGCCTCCCATAAACATGGGCGCAACCAATAGTATGGCAGCAAAGGGTAAAATCCAAAAACTCCAGTTGTTCATTCTCGGCAATGCCATATCCGGGGCACCAACCATCATCGGTATTAACCAGTTAGCCAAGCCAACAAAAGCGGGCATGATCGCACCAAAAACCATGATCAAACCATGCAATGTTGTGAGCATATTAAAAAACTGGGGTTTCATAATTTGCATGCCAGGCTGGAATAACTCGGCACGAATACCCATAGCGAAAGTGCCACCAACCATAAACATGATAAAGGCGAACCATAAATACAGGGTGCCAATATCTTTATGATTAGTTGTAAATAACCAACGTTTTATCCCTGTCGGGTGATCGTGGTGATGTGCATCATGTGCGACTGCTTCACTCATTTCAATTCCTCCACATGCAATTACTTGCGTGCCTTAGTAACTTCTGATGGCTTAATAATAGAACCGGTATTGCCCCAGGACTTACGTTCATAAGTCGCTATTGCGGCTATCTCCGCATCGTTCAACTGAGCGAATGGCGGCATAGAGGCTTTGCCTTTAATGATTATCTGAATATGAGCGCCAGCCTTACCATTGGCCATTGCACTGCCTTTAAGCGCAGGAAACGTCGGTGGCGTACCAGACCCGTCCTTTTTATGACAGGCAAAACAGTGTATCTCGTAGAGCTTTTTACCTTCGCTCATCAGCTTATCATCAGACCAGCTTTCTGCATTAGCCAATGCTTTTCTATTGGCAATATATTTGGTAGAGGCTGTTTTAAGCCAGGTATCAAATTCAGCTTTGGCAACCGCTTTGACGACCACTGGCATATAAGCATGATCGACACCACACAGCTCAGCACATTTGCCGCGAAAACTTTGGCCGGCATATTCTTTTGGAATGAGGGCGGAAGCAGTATTATCATAACCGGGGTTAGCGTCTTGTTTTATGCCCAGTCTCGGCACCCACCAGGAATGGATAACATCACCTGGATTTGAAGTAATGGTGTATTTTACTTTAATACCAACCGGTATACGCAAGGGTTTATCAACATCCAATAAATAATTCTTTATCTCCTTATACTTTGTACCGCCTGCTGCCGATGCGTCTTTGTGGCTTTGCTTGATCTGGCTAATAAAGCTATAAGCAACCTTGCCATCTTTGCCAAGGTATTGATATTCCCATTTAAACTGGCTACCGATGACTCTGACCTCAAGCTCTGAACCTGAGTGATCATAAATCTTTAACAGTCCTTTGGTTGCCGATACCCCGAATGCAATCAATATCAAAAACGGCACTACAGTCCAGGCTATTTCCAGCGCAGTACTTTCATGAAAATCAGCGGGTACAGCACCTTTTGATTTTCGGTGAAAGATGATTGAGTAAATCATCGCACCGTACACGACTATCGCGATGACAACGCAGACCCAGATAGAAAACATATTCTGGTCATCCATTATCTTGGCGTTATCAGTAACCGGTGGTGGGAAGTTTAAATCATATGCCGCAAGCGCCACCCCTCCTATTGATATCATCAATAGAAAGAACAGACCCCGGGTAACTTTTTTCATGATATTAGACGACATGTCGTAATCACTCCTCAAATTGCGAAAGTCTTATTTCAATTTCAAAATCTTTACTATGAGTAGGCTATAGATCTGTTACCTAAATGCGGCAATCGCCTTTACCAGTTTATTTCGTAACTGGATACGCTCATCTTCATTTAAGTCTGCGCCAATTATTACGCTTCGCCCGCTCGAACTGATTTTAAGAACACTAGGGTGCCCTCGGTATATTGCCTTAACCAGTTCAATTTTTATCCAAGCCGTTTTAAATTCGTATCGCTGATCCGGTTTATGCCAACCTTTTTCTATATAGAGTGTATCAGCATTCAGATCTATTACTTCTATTTTTGTACAACGTCGCATACACAGGTAAAAAGTCAAAGCTAACGCTAACACTTCCAGCCCAGCAAAGGGAAGTATTAACCAGAATCCTCTAAATGCAAACCAGCCCGCAACGGATATACAAAATATTGCCAATACGCTGTAGGCAAACAGTCCTTGTTTCCAAGTCAATGAACTATTTGGGCGAATAATAAATCTAGCGCCATTACCTTGGGAATTTCGCTGTGTATTAATCATCGCCGATCACTATTTCACTGTGTGTATGACCCTTGAGTGTTAATGATCCGGCGTGGATGATAAACCGTGGTGGATTGACGCGCAATTAAATATTGACAAAAACTATATAAATGAAATTAATCAAGGATTTATGAGTAAATTAGTCAGTTAAAACGCTATATTAGAATATTATAAAAATTTATCTATAATACAGACACTTGCAAAGACAAGTTAAACTAATCATCTTTCTAATTCAAGAGTCGATCTTGCCGTCACTGTTGATAAGCAACTTTATTTTTTATTAGCTAACATTTTTATCACGCCAGGGGTTACCAACAACAACTCATTAGATAGTTGATGTTTTTGCTAAGGTTCTATATTTGATCGCCATTCAAAATATTTCGGTATGTATGCGTATGCTCACCACTTTTAACCTTACGGTATAATCCAGCGCCCATTTTTTCAATATAGGCACAGATTTCTTGCGATGCTGGAACTTTGCGCACACAATGCCGACCAATAGGATCGACACGCCAGGTACCATAGAATCTAAAGCTTTTCTTCTGCAATATCACCACGCCATTCTTATTGAAAAAAGCCCGATACTTAAATCCTTTATCAACGTTATAAGCAATAACAGTTTTATTTGCCAGCAATGTCCATACTTGAGTTTTACCCAATTGCTCTGAATAAACGTTAGTTGTTATGCCTAATAAAACCAGTGATATAACCATCATCACATTTCTTCTCTTTGCAAACATAATCCGCTCCAGAAAAGCTAAGATAATCGAAGATAAGCTTAAAATTACCAATCAAAATATATACTTATTAACATTAGTGATTCGTATTATGCTAATACTGGTATAAGGGCTGATAATGTCAAGATCATTGAATAGTTATCATCGTAAATTGCAAACAGGTACTTATTCGTAAGGTTTACTAAAGCCGTAACGCATCGTAAAAAAGTTTTCGGGTTTCCTGCTCCAGTGAGGTTGATACAAAGGGGGTGAACTGGGTCATTAATAAAGCACCTATTTCTCTTTGGGGATCTATCCAGAAGTGCGTATTATATGAACCAGACCAGCCATATTCACCTTGCGAGACCCGATAGGTCTTGACGCTTGCATTGAGCAATGATTTTACTTGATAAGCAAATCCATAACCTTCTGTATCATAGGCTATTCCTGCTCCGATATTAAAAGGCATTAATGCCGGGTCTAGACAATTTTTTGACAATTCTTCGATATCGGTTTCTTTTAATGCCAGGTGCATTGGTGTTGGCACGGAAACATCACCATAGTTAAGTAACATCTGCATAAATTTTGCGTAATCTTCCGGTGTCGACAATAGGCCAGCGCCTCCAGCCTGTAATTGCTTATTACTGTATTCACTGCAAGCATCATGCGACTCTAGTAGTTCATATTGTCGCTGCTGATAGTGATAGAGCGAGCAAAGCCGATGTCGATTATCTTGCTTGAGTACAAATCCGGTATCGGCCATCTGTAATGGCAAAAAAACAGTTTCTAATAAAAATTGATCCAGTTTTTTTCCTGATATCACTTCTATCAAATAACCAAGCAAGTCAGTGGAATGCCCATACTGCCAACCTTCTCCGGGTGAAAACAATAAAGGCAATCCTGCTACCCACAATCCCAGATCACGAGTGGTTTCCTGTGTCGGTAAGTGTACGCTGCGATCATAATCCGCGTGTAGTGCTCTGGGAACATTGAAATCATAGCCGTATCCAGCCGTATGTGTCAGCAAATGCTTGATGGTCATTTTCCGTTTTGGTGCGATTTTTTCAGTATGATTGCCCGTTTTATGTTGATAGACCTTTGCATTGGCTATCGCCGGAATATATTTTTCCACCGGATCATTGAAATCACATAAACCGAGATTACGCAAAATCAGCATTGCTACTGCGGTGACGGGTTTAGTCATCGACGCAATTCTGAATATCGAGTCACTCCGCATTAAATCGCCAGATTCTCTGGATTGATAACCGTAGCTAAAAAATCTGGGGATACCATCGGCTCGTGTTACCCCGAATACCAAGCCAGGCAAACCCTCTTTGTCGACACAGTGTTTTAAATAATTTTCGAGCTTTTGGTATTTATCAGGCGAAAAGCCCAGAGATTTTATATCGTTCATAAGCAATCGTACCACGAAATAGCCACGCTAGAACCTGTCCCACTTAAAACTTACGGCGCCTATGATGATAAAACCAACCGTCATTGCTGCCAACGCCACCAGATTATAAGACACATCAAGCAATGTCTTACCTTCATTAATGATCGCCCGGGCAGCTTCGATCATATGCGTTAGTGGCAAAGCTTGTGCAAATACTTGGGCAGCAGGATGCAGTCCTTCCAATGAAAACCAGACACCTGAAAATATCATCATTGGCCATGAAAGTAGATTAAGAATACCATTGGCATATTCTTCACTGGTTGACCGTGCCGCAACAATTAGCCCAAGCGAAATCAGACTTGTTGATCCCAGTAAAAATACAATAAATAGAGGAAAATACCCCCCAACCACGTTAAGATCCACAATCACTACGCAACCAATAAAAACGATCGTAGTAATGATCATAATTAAACACAGTCGAGATACTATTTGCGCGGCAAGGAATTCAAATGCCGTTAACGGTGTTGCCTGAAACCGCTTTAAAACACCCATTTTTCGATAGCGAACGATGACATAACCGATACCAAACAAGCAACTGAACATAATGTTCATCGCCAGAATGCCGGGTATTAACCAGTCAATTTCATTGATCTCTTTACCTTTAACCATTTCTCTGGAAGGTGGGTTTGAGATCTCGACCCCAGTACTTTGTGACAACAGTAATATTTTTTCAAGGACGTAACCTTTTTTAGAACTGGCGTTAATCCAGTATTTCACGGGGGTATCCAGCTTAATTAACATGTCAACTTTATGCCGTCGTACCTTATCAATACCAGCTTCAAGCTTATCACCCGGTATAAACTTAACGTATTTTGTTAGAAAAAATTTATTGGACTTGGATAACAGTTTTGTATGTTGTAATGTGTATTCTTTCACATCAAGCCCATCGCCAATGACGACCACTTTATAACTATTATTCGCCTGTTTCGAAAATAGAAATGCAAACCCTGCCACCAACAATATTGGCAATATAATATTCCAACTCAACGCGGTCCGGTCGCGGATAAACTCAACATTTCGCGCATGCAATACTGCTAAAAACCGTTTAAATCTATGCACGTAGTTCCTTCCCGGTCAGTTTTAAAAACAAATCTTCAAGATTTCTGTTACGGACAATCAACTGTGTCAAATCCACATCAAGCTCATTTAAATTTAAAATAGTTTGATGGACATTACGTGTATGTATTAAAACCATTCCGGTACGGATTTCATGTTCTTCTTGTAGTCGCTTTAGGCCTGATGGAAAATTTTCTATCGGTATTTGCAAGAGCACATCATCGAAATGTTTACTCAACAGTCGCTCTGGTTTGTCCTGGGTAATAATTTTCCCCTGATCCATAATCGATATAATATCGCATAGTTGCTCGGCTTCTTCCATATAGTGGGTTGTCAGTATAATAGTTTTATTTTTTTGCTTTATCCTTTTGATTAATTCCCAAAAATTTTGTCGCGCCTGCGGATCCATTCCGGTCGTTGGCTCATCGAGAAACACAATTTCAGGATCGTTGATTAAAGCAATCGCCAATAATACCCGTTGTCTTTGCCCACCTGACAGTTTCCGGGTATCACTTTTTAACAAAGGCTCAAGCGAACAGGTTTCAATTAGCTCGTCTAATGGCGAGACATGATCGTATAGTTGCCGGAATAGCTTTAACGTTTCTATAACCGTTAAGAACTCCTGTAGTGCGGTCGTTTGAAATAAAAAGCCTGCCTCTTGCTGAAACCGCCTGCCGATTTTTTCGCCTTTATAAAGTATATTTCCTGATGTCGGCTTGGCGACACCTTCGATAATTTCAAGCGTTGTCGTTTTTCCTGCGCCGTTTGGCCCCAACAAACCAAAACAGGTGCCCGTGTCTATTGAAAACGAAACGCCGTCAACTGCACGAATACTCGGAAATACTTTGATGATATTTTCAACTTGTAATATCGGCACCCCGGTTTTCATTTTTTATGACTCATCAATGTTTTAAAATTTCGTTCTAAATTGCCTGTTCAGTGAAAATCCCGAGAACGGGTTTGCAACTCACCCAGTAAATAACTCATATCCTCAAGCTTCCCGGCAATAAGATATAAAACACCATCCTGTTTTTGTATATGCCCTGTCACACCCAATAATCGGGATTTCAACAATGCCTGACGTTGCGCCTGTGCGTGTTTATGCCAGACTATAATATTACTGTATCCTGTCTCATCTTCCAACGTGATAAAAATAACCCCTTCTGCTGTTGACGGACGTTGACGACTAACAACAATCCCTGCTACTTTTGCTACCTTATTGTTATCGTAATCAAACAATTTTGCTGCCGAGTCATAGTTATTTTTGCCAAGATGCTTGCGTAAAAGCGCTAGTGGATGCTTTCTTAAGGTCAAGCCAATACTGGCATAATCCGCCATTATATTTTCACCTTCATCAGGCTCTCGCAGCATCGGCGTCGCTTCATTAAACTGCAGCACTCGCAATAATGGCAGTGGCTTTTCAATACCACTCACATGCCAATAAGCACGGTGACGATTGCCAACGACCGTCGTAAATGCATCCGCGCTGGCAAGGCTTTGCAGGTCTTTTTTATTAAGCCCCGCTTCTGCCGTTATTTGCGTTAATATTTCAGAAATCATTTCTCGTGACAGGTCTTTCTGACAGATCATTTTGTTATGACTACCAATAATAGACTGTTTCCGCAAGCGAACCAGTTTTTTTGCAGCCTTTGCACATAACCCTTTTACCAATCGCAATCCTAAACGTAATACTGGGCTATCTTCCTCATTAACATATTCCAGACTGCTGTCATATTCACTATAGAGTAGATCTACCGGCTCTACCTGCACACCGTGTCGCCTGGCATCCTGAATCAATTGTGAGGGAGAATAAAATCCCATTGGCTGGCTGTTTAGTAAAGCACAAGTAAAAGCCGCCGGATGATAATGTTTAAGCCATGCGGAAACATAGGCCAACAATGCAAAACTGGCAGAATGGGATTCAGGAAAGCCATAGTCACCAAAACCCTGAATTTGTCTAAATATCTGATTGGCAAATTGCTCGGAATACCCCCTTTGCTTCATACCCTCCTTTAATTTACTTTCAAATTTCTCTAGTCCACCTCGCTTTTTCCAGGCAGCCATACTGCGCCGTAATTGATCGGCTTCTCCCGCACTAAAACCAGCGGCTGTCATGGCTAATTGCATGACTTGTTCCTGAAAAATCGGCACACCCAGTGTACGTTCTAATACTTTTTTAACCGCTTCACTTGGATACGTCACTGTTTGCCTGCCTGCCCGGCGGGCCAGATAGGGATGCACCATATCACCTTGTATTGGCCCCGGTCGGACAATGGCAATCTGGATAACCAGATCATAGTAATTTTTTGGTTTCAATCTTGCTAACATCGACATTTGTGCCCGCGATTCTATTTGGAAAACACCAACGGTATCTGCTCTGCACATCATCGCATAAACGTTAGGATCCTCTGCTGGCACATCTGCTAAATTAAACGCTTGTTGCCTATTACCGGTGATCATCAACAGTGCTTTTCGAATCGCGCTTAGCATGCCTAATCCCAATACGTCTATTTTTAATAGACCTAATGTTTCCAAATCATCTTTTTCCCATTGGATCACGGTGCGATCTGGCATGGCCGCATTTTCTACTGGAACCAATCTGGATAACTTGCCTGCAGCAATAACAAACCCACCGACATGCTGTGACAGATGCCGTGGAAAACCTATAATCTGAATAGTCAATTCAAGTAACTGGGTAAATTTTTTATTTGCTTGGGCACTTAACTGGCCCAACCCCGTTTGCTCTTCGTCGAATATTAATTGATGTCCGTCCCACCACTGGTAGGCTTTTGCCAATCGATCTACCTGGTCTAAACTAAACCCCAGTGCCTTGCCAACATCACGAATAGCACTACGAACCTGGTAGGTAATGATCGTTGCCGCCAGTGCTGCACGATCACGTCCATATTTATGATAAATATACTGTATCACTTCTTCGCGTCGCTCATGTTCAAAGTCGACATCAATATCGGGTGGTTCATTACGCTCTTTTGATATAAAACGTTCAAACAGCAGACTCATTCTTTGTGGGTCCACTTCAGTAATGCCAAGACAATAACACACCGTAGAGTTCGCGGCTGACCCTCGACCTTGGCATAGTATACCTTGCGCTTTAGCAAAACGGACTATGTCATATACTGTCAAAAAATAGGGTTCATATTCCAGAGACTCTATTAATGTCAACTCATGATTTATTAATTTTCTAATCTTTTCACTAACCCCTTCCGGCCAGCGCTTTTTAGCACCTTGCCAGGCAAGATGCGCTAACCAGCTAGCGGAGGTATACTTAGATGGCACTAGCTCGCTGGGGTATTCATAACGTAATTCGTCTAGTGAAAATCTGCAAAAACCGGCAATCCGCTTAGTCTCGTCAAGCAAAGATTTTGGATATATCCGTTTCAACATTTTTATACTGCGCAGACTTCTTTGCGCATTAGGGTATAAGGCATAACCTAATCGATCCAGCTTCTTGTTCAATCTTATTGCTGTCAACAAATCTTGTAACCGGCGTCTATTCGGGACATGCATATGTACATCGCCACTGGCACATAGTGGAATATCATACCGTGCACCCAAAGCCTGTGCCCATTGCAAATAGCGACTGGCATTGCCGCCTAAAAACAACTCTACCGCAAGCCATAAACGTCCATTAAAAATATTTTTTAAAGTAGCGACCTGGTTTTCCACTATACCCTGATCTGAGTCTATACAAGGTATCCACAAGGCTATGCATTGATGCAGACAAGAATCCGTTAGTTGGGTTAATGCCAGCCGGTAACTGCCTTTTTTAGCCTGTCGACGCGCATAGGTAATCAATTCACATAAATTACCATAACCCTCCCGGTCAATAGCGATCAGAACCAAGCGTGTTCCATCGCTAAGCCGAAACTCTGAGCCAATAATTAAATGTAAACCCGTTTGCTGCGCGGCAACATGCGCACGTACGACACCTGACACCGAACACTCATCGGTAATAGCAAGAGCAGAATAACCTAGCTTGGCCGCCTGCCCTACCAGTTCTTCCGGTGTTGATGCGCCTTTAAGGAATGAATAATTACTAATACAGTGCAATTCAGCATAAGACATATTTTAATCTACCGTAAAAGTAGCCCGGACTTCGCGCAGCGAACGCCGGGGAAACAAACATCCTATTACCGATCAACATTGATTAAGCAAATACACCATGTAAAAACCATCTTGCTGCTTCAGTTTTCGAGTTCAGGTTTCTATAGACCCAATATTGCCCACCAAAGTTGTCTCGGGCAACATAATAATCGCGTCTAATATCGTTCCCATCCCACCAGCCAGATTCAATGCGTTCGCCTTTTACCAGTGTGAGAATATTGGTCTTGTAGTATAAACACCCATCGCGGCTTTTTAATGATTGAGGTGTCGATAATAACCATAATGGTCTTTGCAGTAACGGTAAAAGCTTTTTTGATTTTAACGGTTTCTTTTTTCGATAACACCAGGCTTTTTCCGGCCTATGATCACTGACAACATCAATGAATTGCACTGCGTTTAATCCCAACCTGTTCTGTAACTGCTCTATCAATTGAGCCCATGACTGATGATCAATCCTGCTTTCGCAGGACTCTGTCGAAAATGCAAACAAGTCGCTTGTTTCTGCTTTAAATGCCAATATTTCTGTTGCTTGCAGGCCGACACCTAATACCGGTTGGGATAATCGTATCGATCCCAGTTTTTCGTTAATCAGCAATTTGATCCGTTCCTTATCTCGTGTCACGGAAGCCAGACGTATAGTATTTGCTGATATTTTATCTCCCTCATGTTTAAGACAAATAGTAAATGACTCAATCGCAGCATCTTGCTCACGCAAAAACCTAATCATATAATTCAATAATTTATAGATAACCGGTTTTAATTCTTCCGTTGTCGTGGCTTCCTGTAACAACGCCAACTCTTTAACAAAAGTTTCCGGTGCTCGATAATATACCTGTATATCTTCTTCAAAACCCAGCACACGATCCATCCAGTCCAGTAATTCAACGCCAAAACGCCTGACCAGGCCCGCACGTGGTAAGCGCCACATATCAAACAACACCTTGACTCCTGACGAATAAAGTTGCTTAACCGCCTTATCTGCCAAACCGGAATCAGCAATAGAAAGTTTTCCTAGAATAGATCGCAATGATGATCTGTCTTTGATGACCAATACTTCATTTTTTTTATTTTTTGACTTGCTTTCAGCTAAATAAAAATCAATATTTTTTGCCAACAAATAACTGGCTACGGGCGTCGGCGCCACTGCTGATTTGCTTGTGAGAGAGAAGTTTTTATTTAAACCGCTGCCAATAATATAAAGCAACGGCGATATGCCCCCAAACAAACGAATACTACTGCCTATCTCCACCAGCAATGTATTTTTGGGCAATGTTTTTTTTGATGACGTTTCTGCTGACGATATTTCCGGGCTATACTGATTCAACCAGCTGGCTACGGACCTAAGTAACTTTTTTTCCAGTTTTTTTTTACGCGGCACAGCAATCAAAGCTGGGCACAATACCGTTGCCGCACCGACGGTCATCCCCGACGCCACCCCTGCTGAACAGGCTGCCAAAGAAACATCGATTATCATTGACTGGCCACCAGCCCCCTCATACACAACATAAGGTTGCAACTCAGGTTCAGGTAATGATAGAGCCTCTAAAACCAGATTTGGAAAATATAAACATAACCATAACTTCTCTTTAATGCTCTGCCTTGCACTGAAAGACACCTGCCTGTCAACACTGTCAGGTATAATATTTCCAAATAATTCTTCTGTTTTCATTGATTAAATAATGACACTAATACTCTACCCAGATAATTGTTACACATGGTATGTTTGCCCGTAGCCTGGACTTCGCGAAGCGAACGCCGGGAGAACGAACATCTTATTTTTCCCTATCTTAATCAGCTACCGACTACCTCGCGCATACGCCTGTTTTAATTGAATTTTGAATTCTATTTGTTTTTCCCCGGCGTTCGCTGCGCGAAGTCCGGGCTACTCAATCAATTAAGTGAAAAATTTATTTTGACACTTTTATGATGACAAGTTCCCCTTGCTTTGACGATATTAACTTGCAACATTCCCTCCGCTGGTTTTAGTACCAGGCGTAGTGCAGCCGGTGATGTTTGTTCAACAACAGGCCGAAATAAAATACCGATACTTTGGCCTGACTCGGCAGCTACCTGCAATCGTCGAACAGTTCTGTCTTTAATATTATTCGCCCAAAGTAAAGCCATACCACACCCTGGTGTACGTAAGGCTTTTTCTGCCGTCCAGAATATATCCTGTGTACACGTTTGCCTGCCATCACTCTGTAACTGAATGACCAGTAAATGCGACAAATCGATTTGCGCTGCTTCCAATGCCGGTGCATAGGGTAAAAACGGTGGTTCAATCCAAACCAGCCAGTTTTTTGATCTGGATAAAGATGACATTGCTGGCAACAAGAGCTGTAATTCTCCCAACCCATTTTGCGGAACCATGATCTCTACAATTGAATTGCGTGGCCATCCTCTATTCGGCAATATTCGATCTAACTCAGGATAACCACTTGAAATCCCTTTTTTACGACTGCTGATATCACTTCCCCGCCAAAGTGCTGACGATTGGCGAAGTAAATTTTCTAGCTTAGAATCCATAAAAAAATATTAAGCTTTAGACTCCAATTTGATAAAAATTTTTAACTTTATATCTTGCCCGCGTAAATACACCGATTTTTCCCTCTGGCCCAAGATAATCGATACCATTAGGCCCTTTAAAATATCCAGAATTATAATCCAGCTGTAATCCATCTCCAGCACCTACAGCAAAGACCATTCCTGATTGGTAGTAGGGATCTTTTTTTAGCTCTTGGTTACATTTTTCGATAAAGCGCTCTTTTTCAATCACTATCTTTTTCATCATTTGCTCTCCAAAAGTCTACTCTGAATTCAATTCACGCGGAGCGAAATATAGAATAAATTCCCTACTACAAACAGCCGGGCATTCATTAGACCCCGTAGCTTTAGCGACGGAGTCAAGCCATTGGGGGTTTCCAAAGGGGGAGAATTCCATTCTCCCCCTTTGGTCGCCCGTGCGAATTCACTTCGCGCGGAGCGAAATATATTGAGTTTTTAAATACCCTGCTGCAAGCAGCAGGGTATTTAAAATTCGCGAACCACACCAACAACAACACCTTCTATCTCCAGTTGCTGGCGGGTTAAATCTATTTCAATTGGCTGGTATTGAGTATTTTCAGGTCGTAAAAAAACCTTGGAGCCCTGTCGGTGAAATCGTTTCACCGTCACTTCATCATCAACACGCGCAATCACAATCTGCCCTTCCCGTGCCTCGGTGGTTTTATGTATTGCCAATAAATCACCTTCCATTATGCCTATGTCTATCATGCTAATACCGACAACCCGTAAGAGGTAATCAGCTTTTGGCTGAAAGAGTGTCGTGTCAAGCCGACAGTGTTTCTCCACATGTTGCTCCGCCAATATTGGGCTACCTGCGGCGACACGACCGATAATGGGCAAACCAGGAATGTCGTCTCCTGACTCAAGCAGACGAATACCCCGCGAAACACCTGCCACTAGCTCGATAACCCCTTTGCGCTCTAACGCGCGCAAGTGATCACGAACACCATTAACTGAACTAACGCGCAAATAACGACGAATTTCATCCAGCGTTGGCGGCATGCCACGAGATTCTATAGAATCTTTAATAAATTCAACTATTTCTATCTGTCTGTGTGTAAGAGATCGCATACTGTAATTATTTTCAGTGTTAATATTTACAGTATATATCCACATCTCAGACTTGGCAAGATACATTTCATAAAAATTTTACAATAGAATATCGATGGCAAAATTAATTCGCCAAAACAACGCTAGTAGCAAACGCGTATTAAGATTTGTTTAGATTGAAAACCGATACGGTAATATCGTTATTTGGAATCAGAGTATTGT
Organism: Gammaproteobacteria bacterium; assembly: GCA_003233345.1. Taxonomy (GTDB): domain Bacteria; phylum Pseudomonadota; class Gammaproteobacteria; order SZUA-21; family SZUA-21; genus SZUA-21. The sequence goes on from QILK01000024.1 coordinate 16,058, forward strand.
GGATACTGACTATTGAACATCGCCAGATCCTGCTTGGCTTCGTCATCGCCCAGCACTGCCGCCAGTTTATAATAATGATAGGCCCTGCGAAAATTCTGATTAATACCCTTTCCTTCTTCATAATATTTGGCAACCACACAGGCCGCCTTACCATTATTTAATCGCGCCGCTTCTTTAAACCATTTCAAAGCTTCACGATAATCACTCTTTCCCATTACCCCATTATGATATAAAACACCCAGTTTATAGTGTGCTGGCGAGTAATCCTGTGCGGCCGATTTTTGGTACCATTGCAACGCAACTGTATAGTCTCTTTTTACTACAGTGCCTTTTTCATAAGCAATACCCATATTGTACTGGGCAAATTTATAACCCTGCTTGGCAGCTTTTTGATACCAGGAAAAAGCAATTTCAGGATTTTTTTCCACACCCTGGCCACGGCTGTATAATATTCCGAGACTATACTGTGCATTTGCATAACCATTTTCCGCAGCCTTTTTATACCAGTATGCTGCCTGTTTGTAATCAATGTTTACACCATTACCCCATTGATGCATCGTACCTATATTAAATTGGGCAACCGCCGCTCCCTGAAATGCAGACTTTTGATACCAGTTTAATGCCGCCGAGTAATCACGCTCAACGCCATCACCATTCTCATAAATAATACCCAGATTAAACTGTGATACTGCATCGCCTTTTTGTGCTGCTTTTTGAAACCACCGGATAGCCAGTGTCTTGTCGGTTTTAACACCTTGCCCCATATATAACATCAGCGCGGCTCTTGCCTGTGATTGTGTACGTCCAGATTTTGCCGATTGCTTGAACAATGTATAAGCCCGCTGAAATTCTGATTTATTATATAAATTCAAAGCCTTGTGATAGGAATCAGCAAAAACGGATGTTAGCGAAGGCACTAACGCCAGATTAAACAGCATTACCTTTGCTATAGTGGATACCGGTTTGGTATAAGATTGTCCAGATTTCTTGAACATAAATGGCCACTTCACCTGAAAAATTATGGGCACATGGAAAATATTGCTATGCTAACCTGAATTAAAGCATGAAATTAGAAAAAATAAAAATAAAATTTACTTTAAGGGGTTATCATTCGACATAAAAATCGGTTGAATAATACCCTATATGGGAATATAGGGAAAAGACAACGAGGCTATATGCTCGTTCGGGATCTAATATTTACACTAATAAGCTTGCTACTGCTTGCCTCGAATTTGCATCACCTGATCGAGGTTGCCTGCAATCTGGATTACCCGGAGTAACCCAGTGCAAAATCTATCTAATAATACCTATCTGGGTTACGTGGAGGGTGATAATTTTTATTCTCTCCATGGTAACGATTGCGTGGACGATTTGAGTGTCGCTTACGCTTTTTTTTCTTTCGCGATTTTCGCTTGCTAGATTTCCGTGACGATTTACTTTTCTTGCCGGTTTTTGCATTGACCGCAGCGCCCGCTTTGACTATTTGCCCATTGCTAAAGACATATTCGAAATGCTCAGCATTACCCTTATATTGCTTATCGGAAACAACAATATCAATGCGTTGGTTGGCGATTGACACTAAATGCGGACTACGAAAAAAGATTGTTGATCTTGCATAATCTTTTGCCATAACAACCTTGCAACTTCTAGAATTTTTCTGGTAAAGACAAACGCCCGGTCGATACTTTCTGAATACATCTTCAAGAAAAACAAGATCGACACTACCATCATTATTAAAATCAATCAGCTTATAGTCTTTATAGCGATGATTAAGCTTGGCACCCGTTAGCTGGCCTAGCACCTTAGCATCATGTAATGGCGGGTTTTTCAAATATTCCATTTTTATATAGGACAGCTTACGCATATTCATTTTTTGCAGTTGACTGACCGTTTCAATACCCTTCAGCGATGGCGTAATACGCAAGCTATAAAAATAGGGGATATAACGATACGGACTATCGGCAGTGACACAATAGAAAACATCAAACTCAACTTCTCTAACCACACCACGTGTTACCTTACGCACGAGCGGTTTTAATACTTTTCCACTCCGGGTTTTTCTCTCTGTTATTTTTTTCAGGCGGGCTGTCTCTTTAAATTTGGCCCGTCTGGACAATATAAAGGTATTGTATTCAGACTTATTATTGAAATCTTCCGTTGGCAATGTCTTAACCGGTCTAAAATTTTCCGGCAGCCCACTATAAAGCGAGTTACTGTATATCCATAACAAGTGCGTTGATAATTTAGAATTATAATCCGGACTGATCGAACCCGAAGCCCGGCAACGAAACTCCTTTCTCAAACCGGCTTTCTTACGGGCAATATATAATCGGCATAACTGGCCCATATCCTTATTAGAAGGTCGCCGGCTAGTTTTTCCATCCAGCGATTTGCATGCGTCCTCGGTATAATTTTTATCCCTGTTTTTCACAATATTTTTATATAAACAGTGATAGGATGTACACTGATCCAGTAATCCCTTGGCATTCGCGACAGTGCTGACGCTACTTATGCTCAAAAGGGTTGATGTTGATAGCATCCATAAAACGACACGCATTCTATTCTCCTCATTATTCTTATCTTATATTTAAATACTAACGTCCCGTACTACTATAAATGCGGGTACAAAATTTATTATTTTATCTTAGCCTGGATTGTCATTAACAATACTGCCTTTGAAAGATATTATAAGACAAAATGACGAATCAATTAACATATAAATCTATATTTAATCAAATATATTTGAATATCATACTTTATACGCACTAATAATTTGTTGATATTTATCGATTTCTATATAAAATTTAATGTTAAGCCAGTATCACAACCTCGGCAGCTGGCGCTATCATTACACGTATTACAAGGCATCTGCTATTGGTATAACAGGCATACGTCTATATACAGATTGCATTTTATTATTGACATTGGTGGTGATACAGCATTGATACTCACTTGCCCTAGGTCGATAGTGAGCAGCTCAGACTTCTGATAATAAACTTCCCTTCTGTTTAGTATCGGCCCTGAGTCATCAATCAGTTTGGCTAAAAAACATAAAATTCATGGGAGCCTTCAGGGCTGTACAACAAACTTTCCAGGCCCGGATTTAGACCCAAACATCAACTAACAACGTTTATAATCACTGGTACGCAAAAAAACAACTAAAACCCATGCAAAACAGACTAGAGAAGTAAACTGTTATTACACATTTTTTTGCCTGAAACTGATTGAATTAACACTAATTGAGCACCATATTTTATAGTAGTATTTTAAAATCGGTTAATTAGTTCTCGAGGTATAAAATATATGAATCCCTGGGGTATACTAAATATAGACTCTAACAGTAACATCGCGGTTATTCGTGATGCTTACCTCAAGCAATTAGGATCCCGCCATCCGGCGAAGGACCCTGATATGTTTCAGCGATTAAGAAATGCTTACGAATTTGCACTTAACAAAATCAGCCGCAAAGGCAGCCCTGCTGCTGACGAGAACTTTTTTTCTAACAATATTGATTTTAATGCAAAACCACCTTCGGAAAAAAAATTACTTTCTTACATAAACAATTTACTCGATCGCCTTTATTTTGAAAATGAAAAATCTGCTCTTTTTTATTTAGATGAAATAGTCAAAGAAAATGACTTTAATCAAATATACTTTAAAGCAGGATTCGAACAGGCACTCCAGTTTACGCTAGCGACGCTGGTACCTTTTCCATTAGCATTGGCTAATCGCGCCATTGAGCTATTTCAATGGAATAAAAATACAGCTGAAATACAAACTAGTTACTTGGCGGCTATTAATATACTGATATCAAGAACGCATTCCCAGGAAAAACAACAAGAACTGGAATCACTGTCAAAACACTTATGGAATCGGAAAGCCCGACTGGCAAAAGCGCTATTAGGTCCCTATAAACCCTGGAAGTTTAGGTGGCTCGCCTTAAGTACGAAAAACTTAAGCGTTATTAAAGAGTGGTTTACCGATTTTGATAAAAACTGTCCAGACCTTCTTCGCTACAGTCTTAACAAAAAAACAGTCCTGTGGTGGCGCAATGCCATTAAAAAGAAACGGACGCCTGGAAGTATTAGTGAACTTTGCTCGAAAAAAATACAAGCACAAATTACTTATATGCCAATTTTTGTGATGGCATTTACGCTAAGCCTGTTGTTCCCTGACGCCTTGTTCGGGGTTTTTACGCTTGTTGCTTACGGCCTTTTGCTAGCATTTTTTGGGCCTTCTCTTTTTTTTATTATCAACTTTGTCGCGCTGGTTTTGAGCTTTATCATAAGCACTCAACCCTGGTTTATACAAATAGGAATTGAATCCAAATTAAAATTACACACGCTATGTGTTATGGATATAACTGTTTCCTATTTTATTCTAAACCTTTTGATGATTCTATTGGGAGGTACAGTTCGTGTCGTACTGGGTATCAGGAAAGATTATAAAATCGATAAAATGTTTTACGGGTTTTTACTGATCACCTTTATCTTACTTGCGCATATCGTTGGATTCGGTGTGCCAAATCCCGTTAGATAACAATCTTCTTATGTCCGTGGATTAAAATCTCATCGAGTGGCTTTGGTTCGTCAATAGCAATTCCTTGTAAATAATCCACTTTTAGCTCCTTGAGCTGTTCGATAATTTCCTGGCTTTCGACACATTCAGCAATCGTTTTAATACCCATTATATGCCCAACTTGATTGATGGCCGCAACCATCGCCCGGTCTATCTTATCGTTAGCCATATCCTGAACAAAACTACCATCGATTTTTAGAAAATCGACCGGCAAGTTTTTCAGATAGGTAAACGATGACAAACCACTGCCAAAATCGTCTAACGCAAACCGACAGCCAATTTCTTTTAAGTTCAATATAAAACGTTTGGCGTGAGACAGGTTGCTGATCGCTGCCATTTCGGTAATCTCAAAGCAAATTCTGTCCGGTGGCACGCCGGTAGCACTCAACTCATCACGAATATATTTAAGCAACCCGTCGTCCGTCAGGGAATTTCCAGACAAGTTTATCCCTATCATTGTGGGAATAGAACCGGAAAATGTCTTCGCATAGGCATGCAAAGCAGTGCCGATCACCCAGCGGTCGACGGACGCCATCATATTATATCTTTCTGCGGCCGCGATAATATTACCTGGCAGCTCTATTTCGCCATCATCAGTCACTGCGCGTAGCAATAATTCATAACTGGCTTCGCAACTTTCCACCTCCGGGTTTAACGCCAGAATACGCTGACCATAAAGCCGAAACCGATTTTCCTTAAGTGTACTGGATAGCTCAGCAACGCGCCTGATCTCATTGTGGTGATTGTCAGTCCCACCACCTTCGCCTTCATAAACATGAACACGATTTCTACCTTTGTTTTTTGCTGTATAACAAGCCACATCGGCTCTGCTCATCAAGTCGGCCGGCGTCGATACTTCACTATTCACCGCAACGACGCCGATACTGACGCCGATTTCGAATTGCTGGCCTTGCCATTCAAACTCAAAGTTACTAACCGACGCGACCAGTGATTTTGCGATTTGATTAGCTTTTTCTAACGGACAATTATCAAGTAACAAGCTAAATTCATCGCCTCCAAAGCGGGCAAGCGTATCCCGGCTACGAATTTTCGAAGATAACAAACCCGTTAGTTTCCTTAGTAGGTCATCTCCCGCACCATGTCCTGCTGTATCGTTAACGATCTTGAAATGATCGAGATCAAGATAGCACAAGGCATGCGTGGATTTTGATTCCTTTGCGCTGATCAAAGCACGCGACAAACGTTTTTCAAACTCGCGTCTGTTCACCAATCCTGTCAATGCATCGTGCGATGCCTGATAAGCTATTTGTCGCGTTAGATTCCTAATTTCACTGATATTACTAAACACCAGTACAATACCGAGTATAGAGTCATCATACTTTCTAATCGGCGCCGCTGTATATTGCACACCATACTCTTGATTGGAGGGCGCTTTGAGTACACAATTCTGAGTAAAGCTAATCACCTTTTTTTCTTTAAGACATTTATCCAGTGGCACGGTTAGTGGTGCTTGTGTTTGCTCGTCAAATATTTTAAAGACTTGGTCAAGTCGTTTACCAATAGCCGCTTCGCGACTCCACTCTGTGAGTGTTTCCGCGATAGGATTTAAATAATCGATAATGGCGTTTTCATCTGTGGTAATAACCGCATCGCCAATCGACTCCAACGTCACCTGCACTCTTTCCTTTTCCTTTAACAGGGCCTCTTCCATTCGTTTGCGATCGGAAATATCGCTAAACAACATTCGACACTCCGGTCCTGAAAACTCCTGTTGTCGCATGGGACCGCTTTCAAGTAACGCAAAAAAATTCGCGCCATCACGACGAACAAATTTAAGTTCACATTTCTCTATACCGCTGGTATTTCTAATGAGTTTGGAAAATTGCTGAAACACGCTCTTGTCATCATTGTCTATAAAATCAGACAAATACGTTCCGAATAACGCCTCCCGATCTACACCCAATAATAGAGCCGCTGTTAAATTCGCTTGAGTAATCAGACCCGATTCCTTTACGCTAATATATCCAATCGGCGCAAAATCATATAATTCCATAAATTTTTCATGGGAGAGGCGTAGTGCTTGCTGGGTCGCCCGCAGTTTTTCATTTTGACTTTCAAGCTGTTGTTGTTTTACTTTTAATTCGTGTATCAGGTCAACTACTTCACGCGTGGTAAACGTTCGGCCATTATTCGACTGTGATTGGGCACCGCGTGAATTCAAAATAATATCTCCAGTAGTATTGACCAATATCTCAATCATTCTGGTAAATTTTTATTAATCCAATATTTCCAGAATGGATAACGCTTGGTTTGTGACTCTAGAGTGTTTACAGGCAAAAATTGAACCAAAATTAGACAGTTTGCTAGCAATACCTAAAACCGGTTCAAATCCTGAAGACTCCCCCACGAAAAAATACTATTGCACGGAATAGGCGTAGGAATAAAATGGAAAAATAGAGGCAAGGACTGCTGGCGAAGGGGTTTTGACTGTAAATAAGTCCGCCCGCGTTCGCCTGTGCTTACCCTCTTTTTTCACTCCACACCGTGGCTCAGTCGCGAAAAAAGAGGGTAAGCACAGGCGAACACTACAGTATCGTTTTTCTTGATTGTTGCACAGGAAACCAGTGACAATTTCCACGCAAGTCAAAAAATACTGGTATCCAGTGTCCGCCTATGACTCATAAGCTTTTTTTCGCGACTGAGCCACGGTGTGGAGTGAAAAAAAGCTTATGAGTCATAGGCGGACACGGACAGTTCTACTTAAACTAAAAAATGACTAGCTTCCAACATTAACGGTTAAACCCTAAAGCACTTTTTGACTCACTAAGCTATTGGGTAAAAAACTATAAAATTCGAGGGATGCCTTCAGGATTTACGCCCATTGAATAGCCCTGCGTTTCTGCGCAATGTGAGGATATTGACTATTCCAGCTAACATTAGAGTAACTGCTCAAGTTTTAATAACATAGCAATATCTTCTGTTTTAGGCTGATTGATATAAGGAACGGCACCAATACACGGGCAATCCAGCCGTTCCTTAAGCGCCGTATAATTTTCCTGCATACATTCAAGGTTAGGATCAATCGTATTGGCTACCCAGCCTACACAACGCAATCTGGCCAGTTTGATGGCCTGGTAGGTTAACAAAGCATGATTCAGACATCCAAGGCGAAATCCGACAACCATTATAATTGGCAGGTTTATTTGCTTGGCTATATCGACCGTCGACTGATGTTTATTAATAGGGACATGCCAACCACCAATTCCTTCGACTAAGGTATAGTCTGAAGAAGAGCAAAGCTTGCCAAAGTTTTCTTTTACCCGACCGACTTCGATAGTATCACCCGCACACTGCGCGGCGATATGGGGTGCAATCGCCGGTTCATAAATATAAGGATTAATATATTTGTATTCTATATCCGATGACGATTGTGAACGTAGTCGCAACGCATCATCATTGACCAGTCCTTGACTGCTTTTTTTGCCTCCGGTGGCAATCGGCTTCATCGCATTTACCCGATGGCCTTTATCCTGTAAACCTTTCATTAGTGCCAAGGTAATTTCAGTTTTACCGACGCCGGTATCAGTACCCGTTATAAAAAATCCTTTACTCACAAACACCTCTGCTTTCGATAGACGGCACCCATGCGTGCCCGTAAACAATTTCATAGCTCGCAGGCAATCCTTTATCACTGCGATACAACTCATAGTTTTCTTGCAAGGCCTTCCATTTCGATTTATTTAAAAGACCTCGAGGACGACCTGAAGTGACATTGGATGCGCCAATCATTTTCAGTTCGACCATCAACTCTTTTACCGAATCATAATAGGAAGTAATTCTCTCAATATCCATAACAGGATCAAGAAAACCATGACGTAGCATGGCATCACCCAAGTCATGCATATCATAAAAAGCACTGACATGGGTATCTGAGTCCAACTTTCCCCAGCAACTTCTTAATTCTTTAAGTGAATCTGGCCCAAAGCTGGTAAACATAAATAGTCCACCGGGTTTCAGAATACGCTTTGCTTCGGCAAATACCTGCTCAAGATCATTACACCACTGCAGCGTTAAACTCGATACCAGCAACTCACATGAATCGTTCAACAATGGCAATACTTCGATATCAGCGCAAATCGAACTGATTTTGCCACTAAACCTTTTGTGCCACGGTACGCGACGGAAAAACGCTTTCGCCATTTCCAATGAAATATCCATGCCGATTATCTGCGATTTTCTGAATCTTTTTGCCAATGCAAAACTAACCTGCCCGGTGCCGACCCCTAAATCAACGATTCTTTGCGGATTAATTTTAATAAACTCAAATCGTTCGTCCAATCTACCGGCGATTTCCTGTTGTAATACCGCATATTTATCATAGGTATTGGCGGCACAATCAAAATTTCGTCGAACCTGTTTCTTATCTAAACTATATTCGTTATCCGCCATATTATTTTCTTTTATCGTATTTCTAGTTCGAAATAAAATCTTGAGCTGTTCTTTGAAACTGCTCGGGATGCGATAGAAAAGGCGCGTGACCCGCTTGTGGGATCATGCATAATTGTAAATTATTCATACACTCATCTAGCACATTACCAATACGGCTATCGACAATTGAATCTCTCTCGCCTAGTACCATTGTAATCGGTATCGTTAATGCTAATAACTGCGAGCGCATATCCGCTGTTTTAAGAATACCCAGCCCACCTTTTAACGCGTTTTGATCCGGCGGAGATTGATTCAAGCAATTCTTTCGCAATTTTTTTAAGGTATTACGGGAATCAAGGCTACCTCGGGCCTGTAACGCCAGAAATCTTTTAATGGTCGCGTCATAGTCACTATCCAATTCCCTGGAAAAGTCATCAAGTACAGATTTTTTAAGCCCATGAGGCCAATCGTTCTTTTCAATAAAACAAGGCGTACTGCTGACCAATAGTAATTTTTTTATCCACCCGGGTTTTTTGTGCGCCAGCGCGATCGCCAGTAACCCCCCCATTGACCAGGCTATCCATACCGCGCCAGGATTGGTTGATTTTTCCAGATCGACAATCAGGTGATCCAGTGTAAACGGCTGCTGCAACTTTCTACCCCCAAATCCAGGCAAATCCAGGCACCTGGTTTTTGTCTTTTTGCTTATTTGCGCTGCGGTAGTCGCCCAAACTTCTGCGCCCAACCCCCATCCGTGCACAAATATCACTTCAGAGTCACTACCTGCTCCGGTATTAAGTCCAGCGCGGTTACTCATCAAAAGCTATGTCTCATTATCTACTCGCTTACAGATATCTGCCAGGGCATCCAATAAGCGATCAATTTGCTGTTCAGTATGAGTGGCGCTAATACTGACTCTTAATCTTGCACTGTTTTCCGGGACGGTTGGCGGTCGTATAGCAGGAATAACAATGCCTAATTGCCAAAGCGCCTCGCTGACCTCCACCGCTTTCTCTGCCGAACCGAGCATCACCGCTTGAATAGGACCCACGGAATTGCTACCCGATAAACCCAACTGTTTTGCACCTTGAATAAAGCGCTGCACTAGCAACTGCAACTTTTCTCTTCGCCAGCTTTCTGTCTGGATTAAATTTAGTGCCATCAGCGTTGCTTCTGCAATCGCTGGCGGTGGCGCGGTTGTATAAATATAGGAGCGTGAGTATTGCACAATCATTTCTATCAACTCATCACTTCCAGCAACAAAGGCACCAAAAGTACCAAATGCTTTCCCAAAAGTTCCAACCAAAACCGGCACCTGTTGCTGATCAAGACCGGCTAATTCAAGACTGCCCTTGCCCTTTTTACCCAGCACACCAATGCCATGGGCATCATCAACCATCACCTCCGCAGACATGGAAGCAGCCACCGCTACCAGTTCAGCCATCGGTGCTAAATCGCCGTCCATACTAAACAGCCCGTCGGTCACCAGCAGCTTATACTCAGACTGGTCTGCGGACATTAATCGTTGCAGATCCTGGTAATCGCAATGTTGATAGCGCTTCACCTTTGCCCTCGACAAGCGTCCGGCATCGATTAACGATGCATGATTCAAGCGATCCTGGTAAAGCGAATCATGACGTGACAATAAAGACGATAATACACCCAGGTTAGCCATATATCCGCTGGAAAACAGAATCGCGCTTGAACGACCTAAAAATTCTGCTAACGCTTCTTCAAGTTTTTTATGCGAAGCGTGATAGCCAAGCATGAGCGCCGATGCGCCCATACCAACACCCACTCGGTCGACTGCTGATTTAAACGCTGCTTTAATTCTGTGGTCATTGGCGAGGCCAAGATAGTCATTACTGCAAAACGCAAGAAAGGACTTTCCGTTGATAACAGGCTGGGTAGACTGGGCACTTTCCAAAAAACGACGGTGCCGATAGAGAGACTGTTTTTTTCGTTGTTCAATTTTTTCGCGCAAATGACGCATGGCTTACTCGTCGTCAATGATTAGTGCGTAATCCTAAACGTGAAAATAATTGATGATCATGCTCAGGCTCTGGGTTATCAGCTGTCAATAGACGTTCACCATAAAAAATGGAATTGGCACCCGCAAAAAAACATAGCGCCTGCATCTCGTCATTCATTTCCAGCCTCCCGGCCGAAAGTCGAACCATCGATTTGGGCATCAAAATCCTAGCAACAGCAATAACCCGAATAAATTCTAACGAATCCACAGGTGCCACGTTTTCCAACGGCGTGCCTTCCACTTTTATCAGCATATTGATCGGTACACTTTCCGGGTGCTCGGCAAGATTGGCCAATGTTTGCAGTAACCTTGCACGGTCACGACGATTCTCTCCTAAGCCAAGTATGCCACCGCAGCAAACTTTCATTCCAGAGTCACGAACAACCTGCAATGTATCCAGTCTATCCTGGTAAGCTCTTGTGGTAATAACCTTGTCATAATACTCGGGTGATGTATCTAAATTATGATTATAGTAATCTAATCCGGCAGCTTTTAATTGCTTGGCTTTATCCTGGTCAAGCATTCCCAATGTCATACAAGTCTCTAATCCGAGATTATTTACTTCGGTAATAATTTCACATAACCCAGGCATATCTCTTTGCTGTGGGCTACGCCAGGCAGCACCCATGCAAAATCGACTGGCGCCCTTTTCTTTAGCTTTTTTCGCTGCCGCCAGAATCTCATCTTTTTGCATCAACTTTTCTTTTTCTAATCCTGACTGGTGATGTGCGCTTTGCGAGCAATATCCGCAATCCTCAGGGCAACCACCGGTTTTAATATTAAGAAGTGTGCTAATTTGAATGCTATTGGTATCAAAATATTGACGATAGACGGTATGCGCTTGGTATAAAATATCGTTAAAAGGCAAATCCATTAACGCTTCTATTTCTTCTACCTGCCAATCGTGTCTTAAACCCGAGTCCAGTTTAGTCATCATCTTGTCACCTGTTTATTGTCTGTTAAAGCCAAGCTTTCCAACAAACTCCAACTTATAATAGACCGTGGGTTATTTATGGGGCACACCAATTTATCGCCGCCTTACCACCGGAAAAATGGCTTAACATAGTGTCTCTAAAATATTTATTTGTCAACTCAAAATTCAAATAATGTTTACACATGTATGAATATTATACAAAAAATACTTTTTCCGCCAGTTTGTCCGCTTTGCGACGCGATAACAGTTGAACCGCTACTGTGCAACTACTGCTATCAGGAATTAAGCTTCATCGATAAAGCCTGCTCTATTTGTGCTATCCCGATTGTCCATGCCACTATTTGTGGCGCTTGTCTTAAGCAGAAGCCATTTTTTGATACGCTTATCTGCCCATGTTTATATAAAAGCCCACTGACACATATTATTCATCAGTTTAAATATTCAAAAAAACTATACTTCGCCCGTATCCTTAGCCAGCTACTATTGGAAAAACTTTGCACACAAAATAATTTCAACCTACCTGACTGTATCATTCCCGTCCCCCTGCATAGATCCCGACAACGCGAACGCGGCTTTAATCAATCGGTGGAAATAGCAAAACCAATCGCTAAGTACCTGAATATACATCTCGACAGCACCAGTATTATTCGCCATAAAAAAACGCAATCTCAATCCCAGCTTAATGCAAAACAGCGCATTAGAAATATTGTCAATGCATTCTCTTGTCGAAAAAATATCGATTATCAACATGTAGCCGTTATCGACGATGTTGTTACTAGCAGGCAGACTGTTAATGAATTGAGCAAACTATTGAGAAAATACGGTGTTAAAACTATTCAAATCTGGTGTGTGGCACGAACCGAGCACTAGCCCGCTTATGTTTTAAATGCAAACCAACTATCAAAAATAATAACGTTTAAGCATAGATTTCTTTGTGATTTTAAGTGTTATTAGCCGTTGCATTTTAGGTTATTTAGATTTGCGGCTATTATCTTTTTTTAGCAGCGCCCTTACCATCCGCGAGCCACAAGATTTTTTTCAGCGCAGACAACTGGGGTTGTAATGACGCTGAAAAAAACTTCTGACTCGCGGATGACGGGCTTCC
>QILK01000044.1 GCA_003233345.1 Gammaproteobacteria bacterium
GTACCTCCGCCCATTCCTGCAGTGATAAAAACCATATTGGCGCCTTTAATCAGCTCCTCAATACGTTCACGATCTTCTAGCGCGGCCTGACGTCCGACTTCCGGGTTGGCACCCGCACCCAAGCCTTTGGTTATGTTACTACCGATTTGTAATACGGTTTTGGCTTCTGTACTGCGCAGTGCCTGTGAATCAGTATTGACGCAAACAAAATCTACACCATCAATACCCGCTCGCACCATATGCTGTACAGCATTACCGCCGCCACCACCAACACCAATTACTTTCATAATTGGATTTTCTGTAAATTGATCGACTACTTGAAACATGCGACACCCTCCATTACTCAATGTTACATTACATTTAACTACTTGAACAAAAATACAGGTCGGTTAAAAATTACCTTTTACCCATTTTTTCATTCGCTCGAAAACATTCAAGAATCCTCCACCGGAAGAGTCTTTATGGCCCGTATGTCGGGAATTGATACTGTATTTCAATAAACCAACACCCGTAGCATAGATCGGATTGCGGACGGCATCAGACAGGCCCGAAACGGTTAAGGGTAAACCTAAACGTACGGGCATATGAAAAACCTCTTCAGCCAGGTCAATCACGCCTTCCATTTTTGCACTGCCGCCGGTTAATACCACCCCGGCCGCGATAATATCTTCAAACCCCCGTTGCCGAAGTTCTGCTTGTACCAGCGTTAGCAATTCTTCATATCTCGGCTCGATGACCTCAGCCAATGTTTGTCTTGCCATACTTCTTGGCGGACGATCGCCTACCATGGGTACATGTATCATTTCTTCCGGGCTCGCCAACTGCGCCAAGGCACAGGCAAATTTAATTTTTATTTCTTCTGCATTTTTTGTCGGTGTTCGCAACGCCACGGCAATATCATTGGTTACCTGATCACCCGCCAATGGAATCACCGCCGTATGCCGGATTGCCCCTTGGGTAAAAACCGCGATATCAGTCGTGCCACCACCGATATCGACTAAACAAACACCCAGTTCTTTTTCGTCTTCGGTCAATACCGCATAGCTCGATGCCAGTTGCTCAAGAATAATATCATCGACCTCAAGCCCACAACGTCTGACACACTTGACAATATTTTGCGCGGCGCTGACAGCGCCGGTAATAATATGCACCTTGACTTCGAGCCTGACACCCGACATGCCGACCGGTTCCTGGATACCATCCTGCTCGTCAATCACAAATTCCTGGGGAATGATGTGCAATATTTTCTGGTCCGCAGGTATGGCGACTGCACGTGCGGCATCGATCACCCGATCGACATCGGATTGACCCACTTCCTTATCCCGGATGGCGACGATACCATGCGAGTTAATACTGCGAATATGGTTACCCGCTATTCCGGCATAGACCGAATTGATCTGACAGCCTGCCATCAATTCCGCTTCTTCTATCGCCCGTCGAATCGACATCACGGTCGAGTCAATATTAACGACAACACCTTTTCTCAACCCCCGGGACGGATGTGAGCCGATACCAATAAGTTCAATTTCACCATCCAGACCAATCTGGGCTACCAAAGCTGCGACCTTGGATGTACCAATGTCCAACCCCACCACCATATTTGAATCCGGTCTTTTCGACATACAGCCTAACCCCCGAACGCTACTTTTTTCGGCTTGTTATTATTTCGCCATTTTACGGCGAAGCCATTTGTATAACGTAAATCGATTACTTTGATCACTTTTATCTTACTTGCCAACACACTTGAATAGACTGTTTTGAGGCGCTTAATACGCAACTCTAACTCCGCTCGCCCCAATTTTATTGACACACCGTTTCTTAGCTCAAGGGTCCATGCACGTCGGGCATTGACGACTAACTTTCGCACTTTTAAATTATGTGCGCTAAGAAATTTGTTAATCGCTTTATACTGCCTGACCATCAAGCGCACCTGATCTTTTGGCCCTATAAATAACGGTAGTTTTGGTATTTTGGGGTTAGCCTTTCCGGCAAAGATCACCCCCTTGTCGCTCAACAATTTATTCTTTGACCATCTCGCAATCGGTGTACGTTCAATAACATATACCCGCAACGTATCCGGCCAGATACGGCGTATACTGACATGTTCAAGCCAGGTGTTTTTTTCCAGGGCTTGGTGAATCTTTTTTATATCGATCGTTAAAAAGTTACCCTTTATTAACGGCGCAATCTGCTTGCGGATAGCCGTTGATTCGACATAGTGAAAAGCCCCGCCTATTTGCACCGAGCGTATTGGCAAAGTGTTGTTGTTTAGTACCTTGAGTACAAAAAATGTAACTAACAGTATTGATACCGTAATAACAAACAGCGCCTTAAAGCTCAAAGGTCGTCGGCGATCTTGATCGTATGAGACATTTCTATAATCGGCTTTCACGCTTCTTTCTCCTGTCCGATAATTCGAACCTCGGGTGATAATTCGACACCCTGCTTTTGCTTTACCACCCTCTTTACTTCCAATATTAACGATTCGATATCGCTCGCCGTTGCCCCGCCGGTATTAATGATAAAGTTTGCATGTTTCTCCGAAACACAGGCTTTTCCATGGCAATAGCCTTTTAATCCGGATGCTTCTATTAATCGTGCCGCATGATCCCCTTCCGGGTTGGTAAACACCGACCCACAACTGGGTAGCCCGATTGGCTGTGATTTTCCGCGTTTATCGAGTAACGCTTTAATATCAATGACACCGGTTTTATCCGTGCTTTTGCCGAAGCAGAATAGCGCAGAAATAAACCACTCATGGTTTTCAGCTTGTGTTTTTGCCTTAATAGACCGATAGGCGATCGCATACTCTTCTGGTTTGCGCTTAACTCGATTACCCTGCCGATCGATGGTTTCGACTTCGACAACATAGTCCCAGGTTTCGCCACCAAACGCACCCGCATTCATGGCTAATGCACCCCCGACCGTTCCAGGGATACCCGCCAGAAATTCTGACCCCAGCAATCCGTTACGGGCACAAAATCTTGCCATCTTGGCGCAGGTAACACCGGCGTCTACAAGCACCCTGTTTGTTGAGTTCATTTCAAGGTTCTGATTGACACCCTGCATGGATATTACTGACCCAGATATTCCGCCATCTCTGACCAGCAGGTTACTACCCAAACCCAACCAAACCAATTCTTCATCCACTGAAGTCTGTGCAAGAAATTCTACGAGGTCTTCGATATCTGCCGGGCGAAAATAGCATTTAGCCAAACCACCCGCCCGCCAGGTTGTATGTTTTGACATGGGCTCATCAAAACGTAGTTTACCGCGTAGTTTTTTATTGTCAGTGATTGTCATCATCTTTCTGTATTCATTTCTTTATTAAACCAAGCCGGCAAACCTGCTGAAATCTTACCAATATTTCCAGCACCCATCGTCAACACCAGATCACCCTCCTTAATAATGTTTTCCAGTGTCATACCCAAATCATCAATATCGTTGATCAATACTGGATCAACTTTACCCCGGGCTCGAATCGCCCGTGCCATCGCATGTCCATCGGCCCCTTGAATCGGTAACTCACCTGCTGGAAAAACTTCCGATAACACTAGAACATCTGCATCGGAAAGCACCTGCACAAAATCGTCAAACAAGTCACTGGTACGCGAATAGCGGTGCGGTTGAAACACCACCACCAATCTTGCCTTCGGCCAGCCCTCACGTGCGCCGGTAATCGTTGCCGCAATTTCACGTGGATGATGCGCATAGTCGTCTATTAATAACGCTTTGCCACCCGGGGTCACCACCGTTCCATGCACTTGAAAACGCCGTGCGATTCCCTGAAAAGTCTCAATCCCTTCCTGAATTTTGGCAGGACTGATACCCAAGTGGTGAGCAACGGTAATGGCCGCCATCGCATTGGAAACATTGTGCACACCCGGCATATTCAATTTCACCCGGTACGGGTCGCCTGCTTCTTTGCTAATCACATCAAATTCGGTTATTTTTTCATGCTGCACAACATTTTTAGCCTGAAAGTCAGCGTCTTTCTCGACACCATAGGTGACAACGGTTCTGGCAATATCATCAACAATCATGGCAACTTCGGGATCATCAACACATAAGATAGCCAGGCCATAAAAGGGCAAGTGATGCAAAAACTCTTTAAACGTTTCCTTTAACCTGGAAAAGTCACCCTGATAAGTCGACAAATGATCAGCATCGATGTTGGTCACGATAGAAATCATTGCATTGAGGTACAAAAATGATGCATCAGATTCATCGGCTTCCGCGACCAGGTATTCGCCTGTTCCCAACCGCGCATTGGTACCCGCGCTATTTAATATTCCACCGATAACAAATGTCGGGTCCATATCGGCAACCGCGAGCAAATGGGCCACTAAACTGGTGGTCGTTGTTTTTCCATGCGTACCCGCGACGGCAATTCCGTACCGGTAACGCATCAGCTCTGCAAGCATTTCAGCTCTCGGCAATACTGGAATCCGCGCGCTATGTGCCGCACAGAGTTCATCATTGTTTTTATCAATTGCACTGGAGACGACCAAAACATCACAAGCCTCGACATGCTTGACATCGTGCCCGATCGATATCGTGGCCCCAAGCGATTCCAGCCTTTCGATGGTCTTGTTTCGCTGGGTATCACAGCCACTCACGGTATAACCCAGATTTAAAAACACCTCAGCAATACCACTCATACCGGAACCACCAATGCCGACAAAATGCAACCGCTGCATAGAGCCAAATCGATGTTGCACGGGCAACTGTGATGAACTGATTTTACTTCCTGTCATTTCGTGATCCTTTAATAACACTAGCTTTTGCCTAGCGACAAGCAAATGTCAGCAACCTGCTTGGCAGAATCCGTGATCGCCAATGCGCGTGCGGCGACCGCCATCTCTATCAATTTGCTTTTGTCCTGATTAAACTCAGTCAATAAACTGACCAATACTGCTGGTGTCAACTCTGTCTGTGGTAGCAACCTGGCCGCACCGTCTTTGGTAAGAAACTCTGCATTTGCGGTCTGGTGATCATCGACCGCATGTGGATAAGGCACCAAAATTGCGCCCACGCCCGCTGCCGCCAGTTCTGATACGGTTAATGCGCCTGATCGACACAGTACCAGATCCGCCCACGAATAGGCTTCTGCCATATCCTCAATAAAAGCACTTAGCGCAACTTCAATTCCAGCTTCTGTATAACACGATTGCGCTGCGACAAAATTACGTTCGCCAGCCTGGTGTCGCACCTGCGGTCTTTGCTCTTCCGGCATCATCGCTAACGCTTTTGGTAATGCCTCATTGATGGCTTGTGCGCCGAGGCTGCCGCCTATCACCAGTAGTCGAAGCCTACCTGTGTGGCTTTGCAGTCTTACTGCCGGCTCCGGCAATGCCACAATATCGGCGCGGACCGGATTACCCGTCACGGTATAATTTTTTTCTCGATCAAAAACAGCCGGGAAAGCTGAGCACACAAAGTTGGCGATTTTTGACAACATTTTATTGGTCATACCCGCAATCGCATTCTGCTCGTGTATGCACAAGGGTCTAAACAACAACCGCGCAGCAACACCACCGGGGCCGGTGACAAAACCTCCCATTCCCAATACCGCTCTGGGTCGCAAAGAAATCACAACCCATAGTGCCTGCAAACCGGAAAGTAGCAATAAAAACGGTGCCAGCAACAATTTGCTAAATTTTTTACCGCGCATTCCCGATACCGACAACCATTTAATATCGATCCCTTCGGACGGAATAATACGTGACTCCATGCCTTTACGGGTTCCCAACCAGACGACCGGAATGCCGCGCGCCATTAACTCCCGCGCAACTGCCAGCGCAGGATAAATATGTCCTCCGGTACCACCAGCCATGATTAAAACAGGTCTTAATTTTGCCACCCTAACGTTTCCTCACATAATTTGGCTTGTTTTTTTTATCGTGCCGGTTTTCATAATCAATGCGTAATAGCATTGCGATTGCTATTAGCGTCACTATCAGGTTACTGCCTCCATAACTGATCAAAGGTAGGTTCAAGCCTTTGGCTGGTAAAATAACCATGCTAACGCCCATATTGATCATGGCCTGCATTGCAATCCAGGTGGCAATACCGTAAGCGAGATAGGCTGAAAAATAGGATTTTCTATTGATTGCCTCAGTAGCAATCGAAAATGCCCGCCACACTAGCACCACAAACATCAGCATTACCAGGGTCGCGCCAATCAATCCGAGCTCCTCGCCAATAATCGAGAAAATATAATCATTATGTGGTTCAGGTAAATAATGAAGCTTCTGAATACTGCCACCCAAACCCACGCCGTCTATTCCGCCACGACCAAATGCCATCAGCGAATTAGTGGCCTGATACCCCTTGTCAAAAGGATCACCCCAAGGGTTCAGCAACACCGATACACGATCAAACACGTAAGGCGTTTTATCCTGTAAGTAAGGTTTTACAACTGCCAGTAATGTCACCAGCAAACCCAAGGCGATAAACGTGCTGGCGATATATTTAAACCTGATTCCTGATAAAAACATAATGGTTAAACTGGTCGTCAACAAAACCACGGTGGCACCAAAATCCGGTTCCGCGATTAACAGCAAGCACATTAACATCACGATGATCATTGGTCGTACAAAACCCATCAATTCGTTGCGCGCCTGTTCACCGTGCCTGAGCAAGTAATCCGCCAAGTATATATATAAGAAAAGCTTCGCCAGTTCAGATGCCTGAATGCTAAAAAATCCAAGCGAAATCCAGCGTCGGCTACCATTGATGACTTTACCGACACCCGGGATCAATACCAAAACCAACAACAGGAACCCGAGAAAGAGCAATAGCGGTGCCCATTTCTGCCAAATATCGGTGGGTGTCCTGAATACAAACATCCCAATCAATATTCCTATTAGCAAAAATACACCTTGTCTAAAAACGAAATAAGACGGTTCCAGCGACAACCGTTCCGCAACGGGTATTGACGCGGAGGCCACCATGACAAAGCCAAACCCCAGCATCGCCAGTAATACCAATACCAACGGTAAATCGAAATTAATATCGGCTTCTACTAACGATTTTGATTTTCTTTGTGGTTTTATATAATCCATTATCTCAATTCACATATTGCTTGACTGCGGTGATAAACTTTTCACCGCGATCTTCATAATTTCGAAACATATCGAAACTGGCGCAAGCCGGCGATAACATAATCGCGTCGCCGTCCTCGGCCATTTTGGCGGCTTTGGCGACCGCGTCATCTAAATCAACTGCATGCACTGTCTTTACCACACCGCTGACGGCCTGTTCTATCTTGTTTGCGTCCTGTCCTATTAAGACCAGTGCCCGGCCATTACTTTTGAGCACCGGCGCGAGTTTAGTAAAATCAGCATCTTTACCTTCGCCGCCAGCGATCAATACCACTTTCCTATCCAGTCCTTCAACAGCGGCAACCGTTGCGCCAACGTTGGTACCTTTGGAATCGTTATACCAGCGAATGTGATTGCACTCGATGATAAACTGCAGACGATGGGCAAGGCCCTTAAATTGTTTCAATGCCTTGGCCATCGGCTCTATGGGTACATCGACAGCAACCGCGACCGCTAACGCTGCGGCTGCATTGACCAGATTATGTCTGCCGGGAACTTTTAACCCGCGCTGACTCAACAATTTCTGCTTTCGATAAAAAATACAAGCGTCGCCGTCGCTATTGGCTATGCGTATATCGTTTTCACCTTTAGCGGTTTCACCAAAGTTAATCTTGTCTCGATCGGCCGGCAATAAACCAGCGAGTTCCACTTCATCAACCGCGACTACTATTTTTCCATGACCACTGTAAATACTCGCTTTGGCTGTTCGATAAGCCTCATAAGAATCATAACGATCCATATGATCAGGACTGATATTCAATATAAGCGAAACAGCGGCATCCAAACTGTGTGTCGTCTCCAGTTGAAAACTCGATAGCTCCAGAACATAATAGTCGGGTGGCGAAGCATCGCCTTCACGTAAAATATCCACCACGGGTTTGCCAATATTGCCCGCAGCAATGGCGCGTTTACCCGTCGCGTTAAACATCTCGGCTAACATGGTCACCACGGTGCTCTTGCCATTGGAACCGGTGATCGCGATTATTGGCGCATTGGCAAAACGGACAAACAATTCAATATCACCGTAACACTCAGCCCCATTTTGTTGTGCCAATCGCAATGCGGGCGTTGACATCGCCACACCCGGGCTAACAATTATTTCTTTTTGACCGACAAAGTCACTGTCTTTAAATGGCCCTAGGCGTATATCCAATTGCGGATAGTCCCTGCGTAACGCTGCCAGTGCCGGTGGATTTTCGCGACTATCAACCGCCATGACCTGTTGGCCTGATTCCAGTAAATACCGGACACACGATTCACCCGACTTACCCAAGCCAACAATCATATAGAATTGTGCGGTTGTCGTACGTGAATTCATTAAATCAAGTGCCTCCATCGTCATTACCTGAGCTTTAAGGTAGCCAAACCAATTAACACGAGGATGACCGTAATTATCCAGAAACGCACAATCACGCGCGGTTCAGGCCAACCCTTTAATTCAAAATGATGGTGCAACGGCGCCATGCGAAAAATTCTTTTTCCTGTCAACTTGAATGACGCTACCTGTAAGATCACCGAGACCGTTTCGATTACAAAAACACCGCCCATGATAAACAGGATCAATTCCTGCCTCACTATGACCGCAATAACACCTAAAGCGGCCCCTAACGCCAACGCACCGATATCACCCATAAACACGGTTGCCGGATACGTATTAAACCAGAGGAAACCTAATCCGGCGCCAACCAGTGCGCCGCAAAAGACAACAATTTCCCCGACATCATCGATGGCGGGGATACGTAAATACTGGGCAAATTCATTATGACCGGATACATAGGCAAATATACCCAACGCACCTCCGACCAGTACCGTGGGTAGAATTGCCAAGCCATCGAGCCCATCGGTCATATTAACGGCGTTGCTGGCACCAACGACGACAAAGTAAACCAATGGAATAAACAACCAGCCTAATTGCGGATGATAATTAGCAAAAAAGGGTATCACCAATTGCGTCTCCACCGGATTCATTACAATCGCGATAGATGCGACACCGGGGTTAATAAAAATAGCGTTACCGATCGTAGTGCCAATCGTTTCGATTACCCTGACGGCATCGCGACTGGCAGCATCTGCCGAATAATAAAGTACAAACGCGACTGCCAGTCCAAAAACTGACTGCCAAAAATACTTGTATTTTGCCGCCAGCCCTTTTGGGTCTTGTAAAACCAACTTCTTATAATCATCGACCCAACCAATGACACCAAAGGCCAAGGTGGTTAACAATACTATCCAAATATAGTGATTGGAAAGATCCCCCCACAGTAACGTCGTTACCGATATTGCCACTAAAATTAAGGCACCGCCCATGGTGGGCGTACCTTGTTTTTTTAAATGCGTTTCCGGACCATCTGTTCTAACGGGCTGGCCTTTACCTTTAAAACTCAGTTTACGAATCATCCATGGACCAATGATAAAAGAAATAATCAACGCTGTAATAACGGCTAAAACAGATCGAAGGGTCAAATAGCGAAAAACATCAAATGCACTAAATGCACCGCCCTGTGATTTCAAATATTCTGCCAATTCGTAAAGCAACTTATTTCTCCTGCTGGCTGACGCCATTTCTAGTTATTAATGCTTCGACAAAACGTTCCATTCGCATTGCTCGCGAACCTTTTATCAACACGCTGCCCTCACCGTGCCATTCGTTCTGAACACGCTTTAATAATTCCGCCGGATCGCTAAAATGTTGTCCACCTTCACCAAAATTTTCACTGGCAAATCGACTGCTCTCACCCAATGTAAAAAGCCGGCTTACCCCTGCACGCCGGGCAAGTCGGCCGGCATCTTCATGCATTTCCACGGATTGCGTACCCAACTCACCCATATCCCCCAAAATAACCCAATGCTCACCGGCGGTATTAGCCAATACCGCCAGGGCGGCGCTTAGTGATGTCGGGTTAGCGTTATAGGTATCATCCAGTATTCTCATGCCATGTTCCCCGGTGTTCCATTGCAATCTGCCCTTGACTGACTGCATGGCATCGAGGCCCAATTTAATTTCCGCAGGTGTGAATCCAATGGCGGTAGCCAAGGCGGCGGCCACCAACGCGTTCATGACATTATGAGCACCCGGCAGACGCAAACAGAAATCGATATTTGACCCGCAAATATTCATACTTATCTGACTACCCTGCGTAACGACTTTCCATGTCGCGGTAAAGTCAGCCTCATGTTTTATCGAAAAAGTAAAAATTTTTTTATCCTCAGCCTTGCTTAACCAGATATCTTTATACTGGTCGTCAATATTGATAATGGCCGTGCCCGTATTTGTTAGTCCTTCAAAAATTTCACCTTTGGCGTGCGCAACACCTTCTATTGATCCAAATCCTTCCAGATGTGCATTACCCGCATGGGTGATTGCCGCTGCGTCCGGCAAGGCGATATCGGTCAAGTATTGAATTTCGCCGTGGTGATTGGCACCCAATTCTACTACTGCAAAGTCTTGATCCTGCAGGTTAAACAAGGTCAATGGCAGTCCAATATCATTGTTTAAATTTCCTTGGGTATATAGCGTTTCACCTTTTTGGCGCATGATGGACGCGGTCATTTCCTTAACGGTTGTTTTACCATTGCTACCAGTTACCGCCACCAGTTTGCCATTAAAATTTTTTCGACAATGCCGCGCTAATGCACCCAATGCCAGTCGGGTATCCTTGACAATAATCATTGGCAACGTCGCATTGAGCTCGCGATCCAGCAACAATGCCGCAGCACTATCAGCGTCGCCTTGATCAACAAAGTCATGGGCATCAAAACGCTCGCCTTTTAACGCAACAAACAATGAATCGGCTGTTAGTTTTCGGGTGTCGGTAGAAACGTTTTTGATAAGATTTTCCGAACTGTTTATTAAACGTCCCTGCACTGCCCCTGCGATTTCACTCAGAGAAACAGCTTTCATGTATCCTCTCCCTGTAAACACAAAGTAACAAATTCCCGGTCGCTAAAATCTTTCACATCATCGCCGATCAACTGGTAAGTTTCATGCCCTTTTCCAGCGACCAGAACGAGATCAGCGGGGTCGGCTGCACCTATCGTCGCCCGTATCGCCGTTGCCCGGTCATATTCTACACTGACATTCGACCTGTCTTTTAACCCTGACAAAATATCATTGACAATGGCGTCAGGTGCTTCATTACGAGGATTATCATTGGTAATAATCACCTGATCCGCCAGCCGACTGGCGACTTCGCCCATCAACGCCCGTTTACCTTTATCTCGGTCTCCTCCACATCCAAATATACACCACACCTTGCCAGCCGCATGCTGTCGGGTCGCCGATAACACCTGCGCCAATGCACTGGGAGTATGGGCGTAATCAACAATAACACGGGGTCGATCGATCCGGCCGTTAAAGACTTCCATACGACCTGGCGCCGTTTTTAGTGTGGACGCCAATTCACAGGCTTGCTTGAACCCGATCCCGCTGGCAACCAGTACTGACACCGTTGCCAGTAAGTTGCTGGCGTTAAACTTTCCTAATAACGACGTCTCAATTTTTGCTCTACCCCAAGGGGCTATAATCGATAACTGCATGCCCTGGGGTCGCATCGCCAGTTGCTCACAAAAAATAACCGGAATATCCTGGTTGTCAACATCCACAGACTCCATGGCAAAGCCAAGCACTTTTTCTCTCGAATCAATATTTTTTGCGATCTGCTTTCCAAATTCATCATCCAGGTTTAGTACGGCATAATTCAAATTTGGAAAATTGAACAATATTTCTTTTGCCTGTTTATATGATTTCAGATCGCCGTGATAGTCGAGATGATCACGGGTCAGGTTGGTCAATACCGCAATATCAAAATCGACACCGTTGACCCTGCCCTGATCCAGACCATGCGAGGACGTTTCCATCACCACACTTTGGCTGCCTTGCGCAAGCATTTCCTGTAATAGCTTATGCACGCGAATAGCATCGGGTGTGGTATGGGTCGCGGTCTGCATTGATCCCGGCAAACCATAACCTAGGGTGCCGATGACCCCGGTTTTGATGCCCGCCTGATTTAATGCTTCCATCATAAACAAGCTACAGGAAGTTTTACCATCGGTACCGGTTATACCTACGACTGACAGATGTTTAGATGGCTCACCATAAAACCGGCTGGCGATAACGCCGAGTTTTTGCGTCAGATTCTCTACCGCGACGATGGGCACAGCTGCATTATTTAACGGGATCACGTCCTCGGTAAACTGCTCGTCCGGTTCCCACAATACCACGGCTACGCCGCGATCAATTACCTCTTTCAAAAATCGAAGACCATGGGTACTGGAACCGGCCAGTGCAAAAAATATATCGCCTGGAAGTGCCTGTCGGCTATCGATACACAGCCCTTCTATAGGCCGATCGTTACCCGGCTGCAATTCTGCCAAACCATCGAGCAACTTACTTAGCATAAACGCGTTAGATTTATGTGCTGCCATATTCATAAGCGCCTGTTGACACCCTGCTTGGCTATCTGTCGCGTCTTGACCGCTTTACCGGTTGACGCCTTATTTAAAGGGATAATTTTAGACTGCACCAAGGATAACTTATCCGGTGAAATATTCAAAATCCGTAACGAATCACGCATGACTTCAGCAAAAACGGGGGCCGCGACTTTACCGCCATAATAAACATTATTTCCGGGCTCGTTAACAATCACGACAATAGCCAGTTTCGGTTTACTGACCGGGGCTAAACCGGCAAATAAAGCAATGTGCCTTTTATTTGAATAGCCTTTCGATGTCAATACCCGGACTGTTCCGGTTTTGCCGGCAACCCGGTAACCAGAAACTGACGCCAGTTGGCCGGTTCCAGTAACAACCACTTTTTCGAGCATACGTTTGATCTGATACGCCGCCCGCGGTGTCATTACCCGTTTTCCGGGAACATTTTTCTCAACCTTGAGAATCGATACTGGCCTGGAAATCCCGCCATTGGCAATTATCGAATAGGCTTGCACGAGCTTGAGCGCTGTCATAGAAAGTCCATAACCATATGAATGCGTAGCAGTTTCAGCCTGATTCCAGTGCTTGTAATGATTTAGCGTTCCACTACTCTCGCCCGGAAATCCACTCTTTGTCGATTGACCCAGGCCCAGTGCTTTATAATATTTCCAAACCGTACTGGACCCGATTTTCAGTGCCAGCTTACTGGTTCCGACATTACTGGACTTGCTTAGAATATTGGCTACATTCAAGATGCCATAATCTTTGCTGTCCTTTACCTTTAGCCCAGCCAGCTGTAACTCCCCTGGATGGGTGTTAATCAACGTACGCGATGTAACCTTTCCGCTTTGCAATGCGGCCGCAATAAGAAATGGCTTGATCGTCGAACCCGGCTCAAAAATATCGGTAACCGCCCGGTTTCGGTATTTATCGCCATGATACTGCTTGCGATCATTGGGATTATAGGAAGGCCTGTTAACCATCGCTAACACTTCGCCAGTCTGCACATCAAGAATAATAAGCGATCCTGATTTTGCTTGTGCTTTTTGAACAGCACCCTTCAATGCGCGATAAGCGATATACTGCAAGCGTTTATCAATACTTAACTTAACTAACTTCCCGTGCAGGGTTGGTCGAATATTCTCAATCGTTTCAACAATATGTCCAACACCGTCTCTAGTCACTTTGCGCGATCCGGCTAACCCGGACAGATCACTGTTATAGGCCAGCTCAACACCTTCCTGTCCAACATCATCAACATTGGTAAAACCGACAATATGCGCCGCGACTTCTCCCGCAGGATAATGCCTTTTATATTCTTTTAACAAGTGCACACCACCCAAACCCAGTTTTTTGGTTTTCTTAATCAAACCCGGGCGTACCTGGCGTTTTACATACATAAATTGCGATTTACGCCGGGCATGGATTTTAATACGCTTGGTTAACGTTTTATGTTTGATGCCCAAGGTCTTTGCCAGTACTCGCCACTTCGGGTCCTTTAAATCAGCCTTTTGCGGGTTCAGCCATACCGACTGAATAGGCGTACTGACAGCCAGTGGCTGACCTCGCCTATCGACAACCATGCCACGATAAGCGTGTGTTGGTATAATACGAAGATGCCTGGCAGCACTTTGCTTGCTGAGAAATTCATACTGATAGACTTGTAAAAATGTTGCACGCGCAAATAGTGCCACGAACAGTATCGATAACACAAACAAGACAACCTGACGACGTCGGCCTAATTCTTTTATAAGTCTGTTACTCTCACGGGTCATTTTAGTATCACAATATCCTTCTGTTCTGGCATATACATATGTAACCGCGTACGTGCCACTCGATCCACTTTGCTATGACTTAGCAAAGCACTTTGTTCCAGGATTAGATGCGATGCCTCGGACTCCATCGCCTGTTGTTGATACTGCAAGATCTGCAATCCAACTACGACTTCCCGGCTTTTATGCTTCACATATACCAGCGCCAGTGCACTGATAATGATAAAAACATATAAAACCACAGACGTTATCCTGTAGGTCTTCATCGCAGCTTCTCGGCAATACGCATAACAGCACTTCTGGCTCTGGGGTTATTGCCAAGCTCCTCTTCTCCAGGCCGTATAATTTTTCCGACCGGTTTCACCTGCGGCAAAAATGGTTGCGTTATTACCGGCAATCCCCGTGGAAAATCCTCTCCCGGCCCACGGTAATTTAACCGAACAAACTGTTTTACAAGGCGATCTTCAATGCTCTGAAAACTGATAACCACCATTCTCCCTCCAATTTCAAGTACATCCAGTAGTACTTGCAAAAACCGCTTCAAATCCTCTAATTCCTGATTCAGCGCTATTCGTATTGCCTGAAACGTTCTCGTAGCCGGGTGTTTATGCTTTTCCCGTCTGGGAACGACCTCTTCAATAAGACTGGCGAGTTGCGCTGTGGTCGCAATTCCCTGGCCTTTGGCTTGCGCGATCAGCACGCGAGCAATACGGCCAGAAAAACGTTCATCGCCATACTCTCTTAAAATTTTAGCCAACGCCTCTTCGTCGATTTGGGCCAACCATGCTGATGCTGGAATACCTTTGCCAGGATCAAAACGCATGTCCAGCGGGCCATCATTCATAAAGCTGAATCCACGCGCCGGACTATCCAGTTGCGGCGACGAAAGCCCAAG
Source organism: Gammaproteobacteria bacterium (assembly GCA_003233345.1). Classification (GTDB taxonomy): domain Bacteria; phylum Pseudomonadota; class Gammaproteobacteria; order SZUA-21; family SZUA-21; genus SZUA-21. The sequence continues at coordinate 15,204 of QILK01000044.1, forward strand.
GTCGAGTAAAATTCCGTTAACCGCCCTGTCTACTTTAAGTTCAGCCAGGCAATTGACAATTTCACAATAACTGCCATGCCATATTCTAAAACGTGAATCTTTCTCTGCTAGTTGATGCCCGACCACGACAGCTTCAGGATCCTTGTCTATGGCGATCAACTGCCCCTGGTCTGCTAACAACGACAATATTTGTTGGCTATGACCGCCACGACCAAATGTGGCATCGACATAGAGTCCATCCTGTTGAATATTTAATCCTGCTACTGCTTCGTTTAACAATACCGGCTGATGATCACCCGGTGTAAGTCCGTGTTTCATATCAATGGAGTCATAATGACAAGTCTGCGAATTGCTCTTCGCCTTCTTTTCCGCCTAATACCCCACCGTTAACCCAAGAGTTGGTCATCTCATTCCAACGCTCCTGGTCCCATAATTCAAACTTGTTACCTTGTCCGACCAAGGTCGCACTTTTATCCAGTCCGGCTAGTTTTCGCAAAGGACCCGGAATCAGCAATCGTCCTTGAGAGTCAAGATCGACATCACTGGCATGTCCTATAAAAACCCGTTGCAGCTCCCTGGCCTCAGGAAGCATATTTGGCAGCTTTTCCACCTTGCGTTGGCTCTCTTCAAATTCAGGTGTGGGATAGATAAGAAGACACTTAAAACTACTGGGATCGATAGTGACGACAAACGAGCCAGCACAAACCTTATTTATTTGCTCACGGTATCGCGTCGGGATTGCAATTCGTCCCTTGGGATCAATTGAAATTTCGATCATGCCGCGAATCACTTACATTTACCCCTGATGTTGAATTTAAAAATATTGAAACTAAACCACTCGACTCCATTTTTTTCCAAATCTCTCCAATATTATCCAGATTCCACCACCATTCTGGTATTGATTTAATAGGTTGTCAAGTTATCGAAGTGCCCTTTTTTAACGTTAGACAACAACTTAGGTAAGCTTTTTAGACACGGATCACAATTCCTAATCATGTAGAAACATAGGCTTAGTTGCGTTTCTTAACTCGACCATGAGGAAAATGTAGGTGATATACAGATTATAAAAAATTTGTAAAAAAATAGTTCGTTAAAAAAGCCTAAACAAAAGGTGAGGTAATCGCAGATAGGGCCTTTTTTACGCGCGAATGGCTTAAGTTTGCTGTTCGCTATTACCAACAATTATTTCTGTTAGAAAAAAACAACAAGTAACGGGTGGGAGTTAATCGATAAGCCGGATTTTGTCGAGAACAGTCATTCATCTAGTCTATATGTCGCCATATAGATCTAGCAACCTACCCGGGAACTATACGGGCCGCATTAACGTTCCCCTATTTGGTCTTGCTCCAGGTGGGGTTTACCCTGCCACTGATGTTACCACCAGTGCGGTGCGCTCTTACCGCACCATTTCACCCTTACCAGGTTATAAAATCTAACCTGGCGGTATATTTTCTGCGGCACTGGCCGTGGACTCGCGTCTCCCAGGCGTTACCTGGCACCTTGCCCTATGGAGTCCGGACTTTCCTCTCCCCAAAGGTTTAACCAACCAGGGTCAAACATTTGAGCAGCGACTGCTTTGATCAACTCCCGTAAAAATTATAACATACTAATCTTTCGGCTTTGCTTTTTGTTCGTTGGCATTAGCTGATTTTTTGTTGCTTAGCCATTTTGTAAATTGTATTTTTTGGTAACCCGGTTAAATCAACACACATAGAGACCACCGTCTTTAATGGTAATTCTACTAATAAATTTCTTATAAATTGCTCTATTTTCTCACCCTCGATTGATAACTGCTCGCGTTCCTTTCCTGCGCTATCGTCACCTTCGATCACCAGGACAAATTCCCCTTTTTGACGATGGCTGTCTGCTTCGATCCAAGACAAGCACATGCCGATTGACAAGCGTTCGATGTGCTCAAATTTCTTGGTCATTTCTCTGGCAATGGTCAGTAATCGGTCTGGATTAAAAACCGCTTGCATATCTGCTAACGCATCAACAATTCGGTGGCTGGACTCATAGACAACAAGGGTATAGGGAACGCGCGACAATTCCTGTAAACGTTTTAAACGTGAATTTTTTTTTGCCGGCAGAAACCCTTCAAATAAAAATCGATGTGTTGGCAAACCCGAGCAACTTAGCGCCGTAATCACTGCACTGGGACCTGGAACCGGGCACACTGTGATTTTTTCACTATGTGCCAAATCAACGAGACGGTAACCCGGATCATTAATTAAAGGGGTGCCCGCATCACAAATCAACGCAATGGACTTACCTGATTTTAAACGGGCGAGCAACTCGTCTAGCCGTGATTGCTCATTATGTTCATGACACGATACCAGTGTTGTACTTATGTTTAACTTTTTTAGCATAAAATGACTATGCCGGGTATCTTCAGCAGCGATAATATCTACCTCGGACAACACCTTGCTGACACGCACACTTATATCATCAAGGTTACCAATCGGCGTTGCAACTATGTACAAAATCCCAGACATTTATAAACGTTTCCAACTGGATATGACAAAAGAACTATGACACACTATCCTGTAAATAGGGCACTAACACAATCCATTTAGCATTGTGGCACTGCTTTTTAATCCTATTTTTATCCTAATAGAGTAACTAAAAATATGCTGAATATCAAAAGCCTGCTATTTATTGTCTGCCTGAACCTGGTGTTGGTACCCTGGGCGGGAGCGCAGTCGACTGGCGCACGTATGGGAAAATCACCCGATCATAAAAAACGCATGGGTAAATCCCCGGATAGTAAAAAAGGTGGCAGCAACGAGCCACGAGATATTGCGCTAAACGCACAAAGTTATCTTGACCAGGCGCAATCCAGTTCAGATCCGGAAAAACGCGCGGCATTGCAACTGCAAGCAGCTAAAGAATATATCAAAGGCAAATATTACGAACAGGCAGACAGTATTCTAGCTGGGTTGGATGCAAGCCGGCTTAGCGAATCATTGCAGTATCCCTACAAGCTACTGGCAGCTGAAATTGCCATGTCAAAACAGGATCCCAATAAAGCCCTGTCACTGGCAACCAAACCACCACGCTCAGCGCCACAACCGCTTCAGCTTCAAGCGCATAAAACCCGCGCAGCCGCGTTCTTGCAATTAGGTAATCGACTGCAAAGTTTTCAGGAGTTGTTAATTGCAGCGCAACTGGCACCCGCTGATGAACAGGACAAGATCAACAAAGCAATCTGGCAAACCTTGCAACAAATCCCTAATGAAGGTTTGAAATCCCTGACCGGGCAATCAGACTCCAAGCAAATGGCTGGCTGGGTCGCACTTGTTTTAGTTTATAAAAAATCAAAATTATCACCGGATGCTTTGAAAGCAAATATAGAGAGCTGGCGTAATAAATACAGTGATCATCCTGCGCAAAAGCAGATTATCGGCACACTCACCAAAGAACTCGAGAGCATACAATCACGTCCAGAAAAACTGGCACTGCTGGTGCCACTTGACGGCCGTATCAGCCGCTCAAGTAAAGCCATTCGAGACGGATTTATTGCCGCCCACTTTGCCACTACCAACGATCGGAAAAAAATCGAACTTCGCATTTACAATACGTCGGGAAAAGATGTAACAAAGGTCTACGACGAAGCGGTGCAGAATGGCGCTCAACTGGTTATCGGACCATTAAAACGTAAAAATGTAAAAAAGCTAAGTCAGCATGGGTCGGTAAGCACCCCTATCTTGGCACTAAATATACTCGCTCGCGACGAAGGTACCGCACCGGAAAACATGTACTTTTTTGGTCTCTCTTATCGCGACGAAGCAAAACAGGTGGCCGAAAAAGCAATTTTCGACAACCGCACAAATGCCATCGCTATTGTTCCGCATTCACGCTGGGGTGGCAAAGTACTAAAAGCATTTTTAAGTCGATATCAACAACTCGGTGGCAAATTGTTAAAATATACCACCTATAAAAAATCACAGACCGATTTTGGTCGCCAGCTAAAACACCTGTTAAATCTTGATGAATCAAAAACCCGACACAACAACCTGCGCTCAGTCATCGATACCAAAATGCATTTTGTCACCCGCAGACGATCTGATGCCGAGTTTATATTCGTGGTGGCATCACCACGCACGGCACGTCTAATCGCCCCCCAGCTACGCTATTATCACGCTAAGGATCTACCTATTTATTCTACCTCACACGTCTACGGCGGCACCGAAAATACGCGACAGAATGTCGATATCAATGGACTCCTGTTTTGCGATATACCACTGGTACTCGGTGATCAGAAGCAAACCGGGAGTATCAAAGCGGAAATCGTCAAACAGTGGCCGAATAAAATCAGCAATTCCATTCGTCTTTATGCCATTGGTATAGATGCTTACAATCTAATCCCGTATCTTAAATGGTTAAAAGACAGACCTTATGAACGCTTCGCCGGTTATACTGGTAAATTATCAATAGATAAAAATAATAATGTTCATCGCACATTGCAATGGGCAAAAATAATTAAAGGTAAAGCAACCGTTATACAGGAACGTCTTGGCACCCCTTTAGAAAACCAGGTAAAAAATTAGCTCGCCCGGTAAAATACAAACTTGAAAGATACCCTGCTGCAGGCAGCAAGGTATCTTTTACTCTGTTTACCACCACCAAGCACGCTAAATTCACATCGGCAACCCAAGGGCATGCCCAAGCTATTAGGCATAATAAAATACCGCAGGCGATCAGTATTTGAACAAAAGATTATTAGGGTCCCAGGCTGAATATCTGGTATCAAAAACACTAGTCTCTAATGGATATCGTGTCTGTGAACGAAACTATTACAGTCACGTAGGTGAAATTGACCTGATCGCCGAAAAAAATGAGTGGCTGGTTTTTATTGAGGTCAAATCGAGACACGACCATGACCTAATGGCTGCCGCCGAATCGGTTACCTGGAAAAAACAACGAAAAATCATACGCACAGCGCAGTATTATTTACTTGAGCACAAGCTCGGATCCGTTGCTTGCCGGTTTGATGTTATTTGTGTTACCAATGCCCGCGCCGCACACCCCGATATTCACTGGATCAAAAATGCCTTTGTGAATGGTTGCTAGTCAGTTACTGCCACTTTCACTGAATTATACTATTTGACTCTGTGCTATAAACTTGAGCGCCCAAAAACACCCATGAAATCACCTGCGTAATCGGGTAAGATAGTCATTTTGATTGTTAGTATGGAGTAAATAATGAATCGATTAGTCTGTCCGTCATCTCTGCCAAGCATTTTCGCAGCTATTGTGGCTAGTCTTATTTTAAGCGGTTGCGCGGGCATGCTGATTCTGGGGGGGGCTGCCGGCGTCGGAGCTGCCGTTCACGATCGTCGTAGCGTCAATACGGTGGTCGATGACCAAGCCATAGAATTCAAGGCAGCGCAACGCTTTTCCAGGGACTCGCTATTGAGAGGAAATGTAAAAATTCACGTCACCAGTTATAACCACGTCGTGCTTATGACCGGTGAAACACCAACAGAAGAAATGAAATCACGCGCTGAAAAAATCATAAAAGGTATTCCCAATGTAAGACACGTGCAAAATGAATTGCAGATTAAACAGCCTGTTAGCTTACTGTCACGCACTCAAGATGGGTTTGTCACAACCAAAGCAAAATCCAGTCTGTTCCAAATCAAAAAACAAGGATTTGACCCACTGCGCGTCAAAATTGTCACTCGCAATGGCAATGTTTACTTAATGGGATTGGTAACGCGGGAAGAAGCTGATGAAGTGGTTAGTCATGTCCGCCATATTAGTGGCGTCAAGCGGGTAATCAAAGTATTTGAGTACATCAAAAAATAGCATTTTATCCCAACAGCCTGTCATTTAATTTTTTGCCAGCAGGTAGCCCGGACTTCGCGCAGCGAACGCCGGGGAAAGAACATGATATTAACCCGCTTTCTCGTGGAATATTTATTGTTCGATAGCCGAGGGCTTCTATTGAATTTATGAGCACTATTCTTTTCCCCGGCGTTCGCTGCACGAAGTCCGGGCTACACTGTTAATATCACTTTACGATTTTGGAAGTTACTAGCGTGACCACATATACCTCATCATCTTTACCCAAAATAGTTGAAAAAAAGCTCAAAAAAATCTGTGCCAATGGATTTTCTGTTGATGAGTCTGAACGCTATGCCTATGGTTACGATAATAGTCGTAAACACAGTATGCCGAATGCGGTTATATTTGCAGAAAACCATCAACAGATACAAGATATTATTAAAATCTGCTACGAGTATAGTGTTCCTATAGTCGCCAGAGGCCGCGGTACTGGTACTACCGGTGGATCGATACCGCTGAAAAAAGCGATCGTCTTAAGCCTGGAAAGAATGAACCGGATTCTAAAAGTTGATCCTGACAACCGGATGATGATTGTCGAACCCGGTGTGACCAATGCCGAAGTGCAGCGCGCGGCGGCTGATTGCGGGTTTTTCTGGCCGCCAGATCCGACCAGTGCCGAATACTGCTCAATTGGTGGAAACCTTGGCTTTAATGCCGCCGGCCCGAAAACGGTAAAATACGGTAGCACTCGCGATAATACCCTCGGCCTAAAAGCAGTAACCGGCACTGGAGATACATTAGTTACTGGGGTAAGAACTACAAAAGGTGTTGTCGGTTATGACTTGACAAGGCTTCTCATTGGCTCAGAAGGCACTTTAGCCATTATCACTGAAGCGACTTTAAAACTAACACCACTCCCCGATTGTGTGGTAACACTTCAATTTATCTTCGACAATATTCATAATGCAGCGACAGCTGTTTCAGCAATAATGAAGCAACCCGCTACACCGTGTGCGCTAGAGTTTATGGACAAGCATTCACTAGATCTGGTCAAAAATAACCCAGATCTTAATATTCCTGAGCAGGCCGGCGCGATGTTAATCGTTGAAATAGATGGTTTTAAGTCTGAATTAACTGAAAGCATCACTATGATTAAAACAGCAGCGGCTACCAGCCCTGGGCTAATTTCATCCCAGAGCGCCACAACCCCAGCAGAGATTAACTCGCTCTGGGCTGCGAGAAAGCAGCTTTCACCGGCACTACGGCGGATTGCCCCAAAAAAAATTAATGAGGATGTTGTCGTACCCGTTGCCAATATCCCTGCTTTAATTGAATACATCGAAAACCTGAGCCTGCATTATCAAATACCAATCGTTAATTTTGGACATGCTGGCAACGGCAATATCCATGTAAATTTACTCATCGATCCAAGCAACAAGATACAAATGGAAAACGAAACCAAATGCCTTAGCGACTTATTTGATAAGGTACTGGCACTGGAGGGAACCCTGTCGGGAGAGCACGGTGTTGGTATAGAAAAGCGCGATTATATCGACCGGGAAATCTTGCCCGTCGCATTAAACCTGATGCGTCAAATAAAATCGTCATTTGATCCAAAAGGCATACTCAATCCAGACAAGATTTTCCCACGAAAGTAGCCCACGAAAGTAGCCCGGACTTCGCGTAGCGAACGCCGGGGGAAAGAAATAGGATTCGAAATTCAATTAAAACAGGCGACTGTGCTAGGTAGTCGGTAACTGACTAAAACAGGGAGAAACAGGATGTTCGCTCTCCCGGCGTTCGCTACGCGAAGTCCGGGCTACAGGTTGATAAAAATTTTGAGGATGTTCGTTCTTTTGGCGCAGTCCGGGTTGCAGCTGATAAAAATTCTACTGATGGACCAATATTTACTTGATGATCTTTAGGGTCGGTTTACCTGAAGGTTTATTTGTTCGCTCAACGGAACGATCTGCGACATCGCTACTACTTTTTTCTCCACTCGCTATTAGCGTATCTTGCACACTGTCATTGAAAATCATACCTTGCCCGTTTTCCTTGGCAAATATTCCTAAGACAGCAACAATAGGTGCGTGTACTTCCTGAGGGACACCTGAAAATCTGGCATTAAAACTCACCCCATCGTCATCTAGAAGCAAGTCTCGAACTGCCCGGCTGGCGATATTAAACTGAATGATATTATCCTTAGCCAACTCAACAGGCGCAAGCACGCCCGGTACGCTAACATCAACCAGAATTTGCGGCGTTAAGCTGTTATCTTCCATCCACTGATACAGTGCCCGCAGCAAATAGGGCTGTAATGGGGTGACATTATCAGACATAGGCTCTCTTCCGGTTATACATTCTTGACGTAAACCGGATTCAATTCTTTTTCATCTTCTGATAAACTTTTTTGAAATGAATCAAGCGCAAAGACTCTCTCGGCATAATCGGTTACCGGTTTTGCCTGCAACGGTAAAGTGATACCGTATAGACCCAATCGCCAAAGCAGCGGAGCAACTGCACAGTCCAATAAAGACAGTTCATCACTTAAATAAAACGGCTTAAATGCAAATACCTCGGCACTGGCAGTTATACTTTCAGTGAGCAATCGGCGCGCCTTGTCTTGCACCTCTGGACTCCCGCTTTCTATCTCACTAACCAGCCCGTACCAGTCCCGGTCCATACGGTACAACGCAATTTTTGTTTTTGCGCGTGACACTGGATCGACAGGCATTAAGGGGGGATGCGGAAAGCGCTCGTCAAGGTACTCATTAATGACCCGGCCCTCGTATAAAACCAGTTCCCGGTCTACCAGTGTCGGCGTGGTATTGTAAGGATTCAGATCAACCAGGTCTTCTGGCAGATTATTCGGCTCAACATCAATGACTTCATAAGTAATTCCCTTTTCCGCCAGTACGATTCGCGTACGGTGACAATGGGAACAAGTCGGTGTTGAAAACAGGGTCATTACAGACCGACGGTTGGCGATATGCGCCATATACAACTCCTAAGGTCAAAACAAATAGTATACCCCATATGTCAAGCCCCTATATTGATCATAATATAGGCAATTTCGCCACTTGAGATAATTCAGCATGCTATTTTAATTGTAAGTGGGCCTAACGGCCCGAATCAATGAACGTCGCGCCAGTATTCTTTTTTCAACAAATACGCCATCGCGGTAAACAGAATCATAAACAACATCACCCAGACACCAATTCGCTGTCTCTCCAGCTTGGCCGGTTCACTGACATATTCCAGAAAAGTCACCAGATCTCTTACCATCAGGTCATACTGGCTTGCCGTCATAGACCCTTTTGGCCCGATCGTTTTTTTCTTGAAATGTGAAAATCGGCTAGCCATATTGCCGCCTTTGCACTCTTTCTTTTTCGTCTTTGCATTCACGACCAACTCGCCACCTTCACATTTCTCGATAAACACGGCTTCCTGTAATCCTTGTAAACCAACAAGCGCATGTGGCATGCCCATACCGGTCGGATAGAGCGCATTGCCGACACCGTAATCCCCGCTAGGATCACTATAAAAAGACTTCAGAAAAGTATATAACCAACGCGTGCTTTTCGATTTCACAATTAGCGATAGATCGGGCGGCGCTTTACCCAACATGACCTCCGATTGCTTTTTAGTCATGGCGGTGGTCATATAACTACTCAGTCTTTTTTCCCGTTCCCAGGAGACAATTAGATCTTTTTGCACCTGATCCTCTTGCAGTTCCAGGTCTTTTGCAATTCGCCCATACGAGCTATATTTTAGTGAGTGACAACCCATGCAATAATTTACAAAATACTTAGCACCGCGCTGTAAGGAATTCATATCGCCGATGTCAGTTTTAACTTTTAATAAAGGCACATTGCTACCAGACGCATACAGCATTACTGGCGAACATAATAATGATAATAGTATTGCTAGTCTTTTCATTTTGTCACCCTATCTGGCACTGGCTTGGTTTTTTCTTTTAAACTAGTCAAAAACAAGATCACAAAAAAGCCAAAATAAGCGATGGTCAAAACCTGTGTTGCCATCTTAAAAACCGGTGTTGGTTTTTGCATTCCCAAGTATCCCAATACGATAAAAACCAACGCAAATGTCATCAGGTTAATTTTAAATAATGTACTTCGATAGCGTATTGACTTAATCGGGTTTCGATCGAGCCAGGGAACAAAAAATAAAACAATGATGGATGCCGCCATAACCATGACACCCCCCAGTTTCCAGTCTACTGCACGTAGAATCGCGTAAAACGGGGTAAAATACCATAATGGCTTGATATGTTCCGGGGTCGCCAGATGACTGGCCGGCACATTGTTATCGTGCTCAATAAACAAACCGAAAAAATCGGGAATAAAAAATACCACCGCCAGAAAAATCGTCATAAAGACGCCGACACCAAAAATATCCTTGACGGTGTAATAAGGGTGGAAGGGTATGCCATCCAGTGGAATACCGTCTGCTCCTTTCTTTTTCTTGATCTCCACACCGTCCGGGTTATTGGAACCCACTTCATGTAGCGCCAATATGTGCATGACCACTAAAACCATCAAAATCAAGGGTACAGCAATGACATGGAAAGCAAAAAACCGGTTTAAGGTGGTGTCGGAAATAGAGAAATCGCCACGAATCCACTGGGAAATATCATCCCCGATCCAGGGAATGGCACTAAAAAGGTTGATAATGACCTTGCCACCCCACAGAGACATATTCCCCCAAGGTAACAAATAGCCAAGAAAGGCCTCTGCCATCAGGCAAACATAAATTAGCATGCCTAAAATCCAGATCAGTTCACGCGGTTTTTTGTAAGACCCGTACATTAAGCCGCGAAACATATGCAAATAAACGACAATAAAAAAAGCTGACGCGCCCACGGCATGCAAGTAACGTATAATATAGCCGTTTGGCACTTCGCGCATGATATATTCAACCGAGGCAAATGCGGTCGCCGCACCGGGCTTGTAATTCATTGTCAGTAAGATACCGGTAATTATCTGATTAACCAGTACCAGTAGCGCCAACGAACCAAAATAGTACCAAAAATTAAAATTCTTTGGTGCATAATATTTGGCCATATGATCGTCCCACATCTTGGTCATGGGGAAACGGTCATCTATCCAAATTCGCAAATTCGCAAGCGCGCTACTCATGATGCGGCTCCTTTTTTCTCTTTTTTAACAACACCACCAATAATAACTTTAGCATTGTTATCGGTAAACCGGTGATTCGGCACCACTAGATTGGTCGGCGCAGGAACATGTTTATAAACGCGCCCGGCGTAGTCAAAAGTTGATCCGTGGCAAGCACACAGGTAACCACCAGGCCAGTCTGCGCCGAGGTCGCCGCCTGCCTGTTCTTCTCTTGGAGAACACCCCAGGTGTGTGCAAAGACCAATAACCACCATCATATCTTTTGTTTTTGAGCGATATTTATTTTTAGCATAATCCGGCTGTTGTTCTGCCACCTCGGAATTGGGATCGCGTAGCTTGTCATCGTCGACCGCCTCAATCGCTTTAATCACGTCTGGTGTCCGCTTCATAATCCAGACTGGCTTGTTTCGCCATTCGACAACCAGTAATTTTCCGGGGGGTAACTTGCTGATATCAACTTCGATCGGGGCACCCTGAGCCTTATCCTTTTCGCTGATTGTCATGTAATTGATCATCATAAGGGTCGCCGCTCCGGCACCTACTGCCCCAACGACCGATGTGCTTGCGGTTAAAAACCGACGCCTTTTTAGATCTACGCCCTCGTCATTCATGAGGTGTTCTCCTGAATAAATAGCTACTAACAAAAATTTTGAAATATATACCCTATCCGTACCTTTACGGCGCGCTGATTCTATCAGAATATGAATACATTTTCACATACTATAAAAGTTGGTCTTTTGAGGAGCGGTACAGAGCACTGCTGTTATATTGTTTTTCCTGATTATCAATCACTTGATATACTACAATAGGCATAGAGCTAATTACATGAAATTATATGACGATAAAATAATATGATTATGGAATAAATTAGTCGGCATAAACGTTTAATCACAGTTGATAGTAAAAATATGCAAATGGGTAAACAACTGAAATTTATTTTACAAAGTGTACTGCTGGGTCTGGCGATCGCATTTATTGTTATTTTGATTAAACCTAATTTATTACTAGGCAATCGCAATACCCTTTCTGCTAATAACCAGAAAGATGCGGCGAGCAGCAAACCATCACCACCGGTAATGATGTATTCCTACGCGGCGGCAGTAAAAGCGGCAGCCCCTGCTGTCGTTAATATCTATTCGGCCAAGCAAAGCATGCCGCTGGTTTATCGCTATATTGACCCCCGGTTCAACACGATTTTGCCCCCAGAACAAGCTCAGTCAAAGCCCAAGTATAAGTTAAAAAGTCTCGGTTCCGGGGTAATTTTTGACAACAAGGGTTATATCCTCACCAACAACCATCTGGTCAAAGGCGCGGATAAAATCCAGGTACTGCTCTATGACGGTCGTACCGCCACGGCTAAATTAATTGGTAATGACCCTGGCACTGACATCGCCGTGCTAAAAATAGACTTGCCAAATTTACCTTCGATTAAATTTGGTTCCTCAGAAAAGCTGCTAGTCGGTGATGTTGTTCTAGCCATTGGCAATCCATACGGCGTAGGCCAAACGGTCACGCAAGGCATTATCAGCGCCAAAGGTCGAAACCGGCTGGGTCTGACAACATACGAAAATTTTCTACAAACGGATGCCGCCATTAACCCTGGCAACTCTGGCGGTGCTTTAATTAATCCTAAAGGCGAGCTGATTGGCATCAGCACGGCTATCTATTCAAAAAGCGGCGGTTCACAAGGAATCGGATTTGCAATTCCAGTCAACGATGCAAAACAGGTGATGACCAGCATCCTCAAACATGGTTATGTTATGCGCGGCTGGCTAGGCGTTGGCGTCATGAATGTTAACCAGCGAGCAAGAGATTCATTCTCGCTAAAATCCGACTCCAATGGTGTTCTGATAACACAGATAATCGCCCATGGCCCTGGTCAAATTGCCGGGCTGATGCCCTATGACATTATCATGCAAATAAATGATACCAAGATCTTCGATTCAAAACATTTCACTAACTTTGTCGCCCAACTTGAACCGGGTACGGAAGTGGATATTTATATTCTTCGCGAGGGCAAAGGCTACAAAACCAAGGCATCGGTCACCATGCAACCGGCATTCAACTTTATCCGCCGTTAGCCCCTATCGATAAAATATTCATTCGAGCCCGAATATTTCATAAATTTGAACTGACTAATTTAACAATTTTAAGTGCTATTAGCTGTTGTATTTTAGGCTATTTGAATTTGGGGTTATTATCCTATTTAGCAGCGCCCTTTACATCCGCGAGCCACAAGATTTTTTTCAGCGCAGACAACTGGGGTTGTAATGACGCTGAAAAAAACTTCTGACTCGCGTGAATTTAGGGGAAACCTAAATAGCTTCACTGCTGTCCCATCATTCCGGACTTGTTCCTGAATCCGGTGTTTTCAACAACTTCCTGAATGCCGGAGCAAGTCTGGGCAGTGAAATATCTTATAAAAAAGAATAACAATATCAAATTCACTGGAAGCCCCTCTACGGTCAGTCAGAAGATTTTTTTTCGCGTCATTACAACCCCAGTTGTCTGCGCGAAAAAAAAACTTCTGACTGACCGTAGACCGTAGAAAGAGGGGCGTTCTAAAAAAGGATAGTAGCCCAAGCCACAGCTTAATTTTTATATTTCATAAAAAGGTTAAATAGCTTTTATTAACGAATTAATAAAAGCAGCGTTCTGTTCCGGGGTACCAACAGTTACCCGCAAGCAATCTTTAAGTGCCGGGCCGGCTTTAGAGAGGTTTTTAATTAATACACCCTCATCGAGAATCGATTTAAAAACCCGGTCGCCGCTATCGGCTGGACATCGAAAAAGAATAAAATTGGCCTGACTCGGATAGACTTTCAAACTGTCGATTGCTAACATTTTTTTAAATAAATTTTCCCGCTGAATGCAAATTTCATGGGTCTGCTTGTCTATTTCGTCTCGATTAAGCAAGGCAAATTCGGCGCTGGCCTGCGTTAACGAATTAATATTGTAGGGCAGTCTAAGCTTGTCGAGTTCACTCACCAGCGCGGCCGGTCCACACAAATAGCCCAACCGCAGACCCGCTAATCCCATTTTCGAAACGGTACGCATTAACAATAGATTATCGTACTTTTGCAGATCATCTTTAAACGAATGATCGGAAAACGCCGCATAAGCTTCATCGATCACAACCAGGCCTTGCGTCGTTTGAATAATCTCAGCGATTAACGCCGGATCAAATAAATTACCGGTCGGATTATTCGGATAGGCAATAAATATCACCTCCGGCGACCGCCGTTTTATTGCCTTTAATATCGCTGCTTTATCTAGTTCGAAATCAGGCGTTAACGGAATGCCCTGGTAATGCAGGCGACAATATTTGCTTATCATCTGATACATGACAAAGCTGGGTTCAACTGACATAACCGTGGCGTTGTCCGCCGCAATTGCCATTAATATTATCTGAATAAGTTCATCCGATCCGTTTCCCAAAATAACCTGGCAGGCTTCGGGCAAATCAAATGACCGCCTGATCATTGTGTTTAGCGCACTGGCACCTGGATCTGGATAACGGTTTAGCGATACCTTCGACAAGGTCTGTAACCACGCCTGTGTCATTGATTCCGGCCAGGTATAAGGATTTTCCATTGCATCCAGTTTTATAAGCCCACTGGCATCCGGAACATAATACGCAGAAAGCGCCTGAATATCAGGGCGAATAGGATTTTTCATGGTGTTAATCTTTTAGTATCTTTTTATCGATTCGATTTTCTGCCGATCTTGCGTGTGCCGTCAAACCTTCACCACGCGCCAGGATTGACGCGGTCTCTCCCAACACCGATGCGCCAACCGCAGAACAGTTAATCAGGCTGGTACGCTTTTGAAAATCATAGACGCCTAGCGGAGAAGAAAAGCGTGCTGTCTGAGCAGTCGGTAAAACGTGATTGGGCCCGGCACAATAGTCTCCCAAAGCCTCTGCGGTGTGTCGGCCCATAAAGATGGCACCCGCATGTTTAACCTGATCAATCAACGCATCCGGGTTGTCGACGGAAAGCTCTAAATGCTCGGGGGCAATATGGTTTACCAGTTCAATTGCCTGCTGGATATTTTCGACACTTATCAGTGCACCTCGATTTTTTAATGACTGCGTAATTATTTCCGCACGTTCCATCTCCGGCAACAACTTTTCGATGCTGGTTTGCACCTTATCGAGAAAACCTTTATCAGGAGAAATCAGAATCGCCTGCGCATCTTCATCATGCTCGGCCTGGGAAAACAGATCCATGGCAATCCAATCCGGATCGGTGTTACCGTCGCAGACAATCAGGATCTCTGATGGTCCGGCAACCATATCGATACCAACAGCACCGAACACCGTTCGTTTTGCTGTTGCGACATAGATATTACCCGGCCCAACGATCTTATCCACCCGGGGTACCGATTCGGTGCCGTAGGCCAACGCGGCAACCGCCTGCGCACCGCCAATCATAATCACCTTTGATACACCAGCGATAGCGGCGGCAGCCATCACCAGCGCATTGATCTCGCCTCCAGGCGCAGGCACCACCATGATAATCTCGGAAACCTCGGCGACTTTAGCAGGAATGGCGCTCATCAACACTGAAGATGGATAGGCAGCCTTACCACCAGGCACGTATAACCCGACTCGATCCAGCGAGGTAACCTGTTGCCCGAGGACGGTTCCATCGGCCTCGGTAAACGACCAGGACTCCATTTTCTGACGCTCGGCATAGGCTTTAATACGCTCTGCTGCCAGTAATAATGCGGCGTGCTGATCACCGGTAATTTTTTTTACATACGCCGACAAAGGACCTGAATCCAGATGACAGTCATCTATCGTCAAGGCTTGCATGGAGGTCTCATTACGTCGATCAAACTTGTTAGTGTATTCCAGTACGGCGTCGTCACCCCGGGTTTTAACTTGATGCAATATCTCGTCGACCACCTTGACGACATCGGTATTAGAGACGCTCTCCCAACGAATTAATGCATCCACTTCGGCTTTAAAACTATTTGACTGGCTGTCCAGCCGCTTAATGTTTACCACGGTTTCATCCCCAATATAATCTCTATTTTTTCTTTGCCACTGCGGTCTCTATCTGTCGAATAAACTGTTTGATTTGCACGTGTCGTATCTTCATGGCCGCCTTGTTAACCACTAATCGAGAACTGATGTCAGCAATATGTGCGACCGGTGACAAGCCGTTAGCCTTTAACGTGTTGCCGGTATCGACCAGGTCAACAATACAATCAGCCAAACCAGCGATTGGCGCCAGTTCCATGGAGCCATATAATTTTATAATTTCTGCCTGTTGCCCTTTGCTGGCAAAATAATTGCGCGCGGTTTTGACATATTTAGTCGCTACCTTAATTCGCGGCTGATCGATGGATTTTCCGTTTTCCGCTGCCACCATGATCTTGCAAACCGCTATTTTCAGGTCAACTGGCTCATATAATCCAGTTCCATCATGCTCTAATAATACATCTTTCCCGGCAA
Organism: Gammaproteobacteria bacterium; assembly: GCA_003233345.1. GTDB lineage: Bacteria > Pseudomonadota > Gammaproteobacteria > SZUA-21 > SZUA-21 > SZUA-21. The sequence goes on from QILK01000044.1 coordinate 31,617, forward strand.
CCCCTATTTGCGCGGCACCATATTCAACATACGTCGGCACATCGGATGCCCGAATCACCAATAATTTTATATCGGCCTGGTTAGTATCCAGAATAAGCTTGCGACTGGTGTCCGGATCATCGATCGGCGTCACACCGGCATAGGCCAATAACGGTAGCGTGTCTTTTAGAATTCTGCCTTTCGAAAGCGCAATTGTTAATATCTCACTCATAACCTGTCCGTTTTCCTGATTAAATGCTTTAAGGAACCTCTGATTTATTCAGAGGTTCCTGCGACACAGGGAAGTGTCGCCAAAATCAATCGCTGTAAGCGATTGATTTTGTGAGCAAAGCAAAAACCACGTTTTTTGCTTTGCGTGCTCTGACAATTCAGGAATGAATTGATCAGAGTTTCCATAAGTTTAATGCACCCGGGTAATCGTTGCACCTAAACCCTTAAGTTTCTCTTCGATTCGCTCATAGCCTCTATCCAAATGATATATTCGATCGATGATGGTATCGCCGTCGGTCACCAGACCCGCAATCACCAGGCTTGCTGATGCGCGCAAGTCTGTTGCCATCACGGGTGCCGCCACTAGCCTTTTTTCACCTTTGATAATCACTGTATTTCCTTCCAGCGTGATTTTTGCGCCCATGCGTTCCAGTTCCTGCACATGCATAAACCGGTTTTCAAAAATCGTTTCGGTAATGGTGCTAACACCCTCCGCCACCGCATTCATCGCTGTAAACTGGGCCTGCATATCGGTTGGGAATCCAGGATAGGGCGCGGTATGAATATCCACTGCCTTGGGTCGTTTGCCGCACATGTCCAACTCGATCCAATCAGGCCCGGTGGTGATTGCCGCCCCCGCCTCTTCCAGTTTTATCAGTACTGCATCGAGTGTATTGTTTAATGTGTTTAATGCCCTGACTCGACCACCCGTCATGGCAGCAGCAACCAGGAACGTTCCGGTTTCGATCCGGTCGGCCAGTATCGTGTGTGACGCACCATGCAATCGATCGACGCCTTCAATCATAATCGTACCGGATCCCGCCCCGGTGATTTTTGCACCCATTTTTATCAGACAGTCGGCCAAGTCGACAACTTCCGGCTCGCGTGCGGCATTTTCAATAACCGTTTTGCCTTCTGCCAGCGTTGCTGCCATCAACAAATTCTCTGTTCCAGTGACCGTCACAACATCCAGGTTTATCGTGCACCCCTTTAATCGACTGGCCCGTGCACGTAAATAGCCGTGATCAACATTAATATCGGCTCCCATACGCCGTAAACCGTCTATATGTAAATTAACCGGCCGCGAGCCAATGGCACAACCGCCAGGCAATGAGACATCGGCTTTACCATAACGCGCTAGCAACGGCCCTAACACCAGAATTGACGCACGCATGGTTTTTACCAACTCGTAGGGCGCGTTAAACATATCGACATTCGCTGGGTCCACATGAATACCCATCGACTTATCAACTGATAATTTCACCCCCATTCCTTCGAGTAGGGCAATCATTGTATTGACGTCCTTGAGTCGCGGCACGTTACTAAGATCTACTTTGTCATTGGTCAGCAAGGTTGCGGCGATAATAGGTAAAGAGGCATTTTTTGCACCCGATATGGTAACCTCACCATCGAGCGGGCCACCGCCAGAAACTTTCAGTTTATCCATTTAGTTTTGCCCACTCCTCCGGGGTAAAAGTCTTAAGCGCCAATGCGTGTATTTCACCAGACTGAATCCGGTTCCCTAACGCGGCGTAGACCAACTGATGTTGTTTGACTGTATTTAATCCGATAAAATTATCACTGACGACAGTGGCATCAAAATGCTCACCATCATCACCATTAACATTAATATGCCGGGCTTCAAGATTTTCTTCAATTAATTGTTTAATCGATTCTTTTGTCATTTGCTGTCGCTCTATGGTTTTACCTAATGGAAGCTCAAAACAGGTCATCCCCGACTTGTCAGAGCATGCAAAGCAAGTGAACTTGCGCAGTATAGCAGTATAACAGATAAACACTGAATTCGGTTACCAGAGAATAAACCGCAAATAATGCAGCCCACAGTAGCGTTTTCAAATTAGTTTAGGCGGTAGAAAGAATTATACGATTGGAAGAACTTGATCCAAGTTACTAACACGAACCATCTTTAACATTTGCTTGGGTAAATTAATGAAGTGAATGACCTGATTTCGGTTTCGGGCATCGCTTAACCACTCAACCAACAAGGCGATACCCGCGCTGTCGGAATGAGTAACGCCACCCAAATCGATTTTTACGTCGTTTTGATTTTTAAAAAAATTGACAGCCCTTTGATGCACGTCAGACACATTGACATAGCTCAATTCACCACGTATGCGAATAAGACCATCGGCTGCTTTTTGTATTTCAATTTGATCCGTCATCTCTATTCCCTATGTTAAAACAACAATGCAAAAACTACTTGTTAATGCCTACACTTTAAATAGCTACACTTATTTTAACGTTTAATCATCCATATGATAATAATATCTACCCTAAATTATAACAGAAATAACATTTTTGTGACGTCCATCACGAATTTATTTTTTCACTTGCTCGTTACACACAATTTAAAACTAATCCTAATAAGGTTAAATTTAATTTTCAGGAATGCTTAGGCTGACAATGGTTTCTGCCTGCATCATTAGGCGGGCTGATGGCGGAAACCCGCTAAAATATAGATATAATATGCGATGGCTTTTGTTTTGATCGATAAATTTCTTAACAAACCCTGCCAGTTCTTTTAAGTTTTTAACAGAAAAACAATTATTTACAATCGCTATTTGGGCGTTGTTGATGTTATCAATATTTGCAGGTGTTGCGCAAAAACAAATGCTTTTGTTTTTAAACAACGCATTGTCATCATTATCTTTGGCGGCCGCATGCGGGTCATCATAAAATATATGCACGTCACCCGCTGGTAAACACAGTTTAATCGCTCTGTCGATTTTGCTTACAGCATTTTTACCCACCTCCACCTCCAGAATAAAACCAATAAGTTTTTTTTCGAGACGCATCCACTTCTGGCGCCAAGCTTCCGCCAGATTCTCTCCAGCGATCAGCAAACTCTCAGGTATCGCTACAGAAAATTCAAATTGATCATCGATATCCTCAAGCAACTGATCTATCTGGCGCACACTCATATCCAACGACTCACTGGCCGGGATGACCGCCGTCCTAAAGCAATTGCTATAGTAGTTAAACTGCCAGTGCCCAGGCAATTCCTCTGGATAAAACCCACCGCGCCATTGCTCGTGACACCAACCATAGGCACCAATATCGATCACTAGTCGGGAGTGTTTCATAAGCGTTTTATCACCGATCGCGCCATTAGCAGTAAGCAACCGTTATAAGGTAGAATAAGGGCTTAATGCAAACACCCTTTAAAACACATCGCTTATAAAATAATGATATGGACATATTAGAATTTACACTCGCTTTGATTGGCGGATTTATCATAATCGTATACGGTGCCGACCGCTTTGTCGTTGGCGCATCGGCCACGGCACGTAATTTTGGAATACCGCCACTCATTATCGGCTTAACCATTGTCGGCTTAGGAACATCAGCACCCGAAATATTAATTGCTATTGAGGCATCAATCGGCGGCAATACCGGACTGGCAATGGGCAACGCGATTGGTTCCAATATTACCAATATTACCCTGATACTGGGCATTACCGCCATCACTGTACCGTTAGTCGTTAAATCCGAAATTTTAAGGAGAGAGTTTCCAATTCTGTTCGCCGCAATGCTTGTGGTGATTATTTTGATTAGCGATGGTGAGCTGAGTAAGCTCGATGGAATATTAATGATTATTGGCCTATGTGTCATCATGTACTGGATCGTTAATGTGGCATTGGGCCGCAGGGGCGATCCCATTGATGCCGAATACGAGGCTGAAATCCCCAAAGATATTTCCAATCTTATGGCACTATTCTGGCTTATTTTCGGGATGATTCTATTAATTATCAGTTCAAAACTGCTGGTTTGGGGCGCGGTCGGCATCGCAGAATTGATGGGGATTTCACAACTGGTTATCGGATTAACGATCATTGCTATTGGTACCAGTCTACCGGAACTGGCCGCGTCGGTTATCAGTGCCAAACGCAATGAACCTGATATTGCCATTGGCAATATCATTGGCTCTAATATGTTTAATTTATTAGCGGTCATGGCCGTTCCAGGCCTGCTTCATCCAGGTGCTGTCCCGGCAATGGTTTTGTCCCGCGACTATATTATTATGACGATTGTCACCCTGCTTTTATTTGCAATGGCATTCGGGTTCCGCGGACCAGGCCAGATTAACCGCGTGGAAGGTTTCGTCTTGTTATTTATCTTTATTGGCTATCAGGTATTACTCTATATTCATGAATCATCGGGCCCAGCGACTGGGTGAGCAACTTATCAAGAATTGACTCAATATGACAAAAGAACTTTTTATCACCCTTGGCCGCGCTGTGATTAAAACTGAAAGTGAAGCCATTATCGACCTTGAGAAACGCATTAATCTCGATTTTGCCGAAGCCTGCAAACTTTGCTTTAGCTGCAAAGGTAGGATTGTCGTGACCGGCATGGGTAAGTCGGGCCATATTGGTGGAAAAATTGCAGCCACACTCGCCAGTACCGGTAGCCCAGCGTTTTTTGTCCATCCCGGAGAAGCCAGCCATGGCGACCTGGGAATGATCACACCCACCGATGTGGTGCTGGCCATTTCCAATTCCGGTGAAACTAACGAAATAATGACAATCGTTCCACTGCTAAAGCGCTTGCAGGTACCCCTGGTATCGATGACCGGGAACCCGCAGTCCACGCTCGCCAAAGAAGCCAATGTCAACCTGGATATTAGCGTCAAACAGGAAGCCTGCCCGTTAGGTCTGGCTCCCACCTCAAGCACCACCGCCACGCTGGTCATGGGCGACGCACTGGCAATCGCACTGCTGGAAGCACGTGGGTTTACCGAAGAAGATTTTGCACGCTCACACCCGGGTGGCAGTCTTGGGCGACGTTTGTTACTGCTGGTCAGCGATGTCATGAGAACAGGCACCGATATCCCGGTGGTCGATCAAAATGCCAGTCTTGGCGATGCACTGCTGGAAATTTCCCAAAAAGGCATGGGGATGACCGCCATCATTAACGATGAGCACCGGCTTTCCGGGATTTTCACCGATGGCGATTTACGTCGAGCATTCGAAAAAAATCTCGATATTCACCAAACCCAAGTGACTGAAGTGATGACACGAAATTGCAAGACTGTTTCTGAATCTGCCCTGGCTGCCGAAGCGCTGAATATTATGGATTCCGGGAAAATCAGTGACTTGCTGGTGACTGACAATAACCAAAAAATTATCGGCGCACTCAACATGCATGATCTGCTTAAGGCAGGCGTCGTTTAACCATTATGCGTACTAGAGAAAAATTTCGCGGAGACAGAAAATGCTAGATGTACTGGAAAAAGCAAAGCAAATTAAATTGATTATCTTTGATGTTGATGGTGTGCTGACTGACGGCAGTTTGTTTATTGGTGACGATGGCCAGGAGTATAAAGCCTTTAACTCCCGGGACGGACACGGTATGAAAATGTTACAACGTTCAGGCGTTGATATTGCCATTATTACTGGCCGCACCTCGGAGGTGGTAAAACATCGCGTTAAAGATCTTGGAATAAAATATGTCTATCAAGGACAGCTTGACAAGGTGATTGCGATGAAGGACCTCCTGTCTACCTTAAAACTGGAACCGGATGTGGTCGCTTATGTTGGCGACGATGTTGTCGATTTGCCGGTCATGCTGAAGATTGGTCTAGCGATTGCTGTCCAGAATGCACACAAACTGGTAAAAATGCATTCTCATTGGATTACCCCTAGCGAAGGCGGCAAAGGCGCTGCCCGGGAAATCTGCGAATTGATTATGGAAGCTCAAGGAACGCTGGATGACGCGATGCAGGAATATTTGAATTAGAGTCTATATTTATATCTATGAATACCAAAATAGTCGCCTTTTTGATAGCCATCTTGGGATTTTTCGCTGTACTTTGGTTTAACAATATTATCGAAACCCGTACGCGGGTGGAAAAACAAAATAATTCCCAATCGCTTCCTGACTACTATGTTAATGACTTTTATATCCTTGGTGCTGATAAATTCGGCAACCCCAAATATCGATTATCCGCTAAACGAATGGAACACATTGCCGCCGATAATCATGCGGATCTGATTGAACCGAAAATGAAATTTTACCCGGATGACCAAAGTGCGCCATGGTTAGTCAGCGCGCAAACCGGAAGAATTGATAAAAAAGGCGAACTTATTACGCTTTATGGTAAAGTAACGATATTACGTAGAGCGTCGACACTAAATCCACCTGTGACCATCGATACCAGGGATATTTCGTTTTCACCATTAACCAACCTGGTAAAAACAGACCAAAAAGTCGTCTACACCTCTAAAAATAATTTTGCTCGTGGTGTTGGTTTAGAGGCAGACTTGTCCAGGCAAATAATCACATTAAAGCGTAGAGCCAAAGCCAGTTATGTACCCGAAAAAAACGCACAACGTAAAAAAAAGTAAGCGGGTCGATTGGCGGGTGTCAATCGTATTCTTAGCCACTGTTTTTTTGCCTATACCGGGTATTTCTTTGGAATCAGACCGTAGCAAAATCATGCGCATTCGTGCCAACAGCGTTACCATCAATGATAAAAGCGGTGTCAGCAAATATTCCGGGCGTGTTGTGATCGTCCAGGGCTCAATGAAAATTACTGCTGACCGGCTAAAAGTGATTTACGATAAAAATAAGCAGCTGGAAAAAATCATTGCTTTCGGCAGACCCAGCACCTATAAACAACGCCCTAACATTAGAAAAAAGGAAGTCTATGCACGCGCTAATCGAATGGATTATTTCGCAAAAAAAAATGAATTACTAATGAGAAAAAATGCCAGTTTCACCCAGGGCGTTAGTGTCTTTAAAGGCCACAAAATACGCTACAATATTAAAACCGATTACGTTGAAGCCTCGAGTAATAAATCGTCCCGTCAAAAATCAGGTTCTGACTCTAAAGGCAGAGTTAACATTATATTTGACTCGGCAACCGATAATAAGATTCAAAAAGATAAAAAAAATGAAAAAAAATAACGCAACATCCTCGAATCGAAAAGCACTAATCGCCTCTAAACTGGTCAAACGCTATAAAAAACGCACGGTGGTAAACAACATATCACTGCATGTTTTTCCAGGTGAAATTGTTGGTTTACTCGGGCCGAATGGCGCTGGAAAAACCACTTGTTTCTATATGATCGTTGGACTGGTAAAAAGTGAAGGTGGGCGTATCATTCTTAACAATATCGAAATCGGCAATCACCCCATGCATGCTCGCGCGAAAGCCGGTCTAGGTTATTTGCCTCAGGAAGCATCCATATTTCGAAAACTTTCTGTCTATGAAAATATACTGGCAATTCTGCAAACAAGAAAAGGGCTTTCAAAAAAACAACAAATTGCAATCGTCAATTCGCTGCTGAATGATCTAAACATTGGGCATATAAGAGATAACCACGGTATTTCACTCTCAGGCGGTGAGCGTCGCCGCGTTGAAATCGCCCGCGCCCTGGCGATGGAACCGCAGTATATTCTTTTGGATGAACCTTTTGCAGGCGTCGATCCTATTGCCATTGATGATATTAAGTCGATTATTCAACATTTAGCGCAGCGTAATATTGGTGTCTTGATAACGGATCATAATGTACGTGAAACCCTGGATATATGTAGTCGTGCCTATATTGTCAATGAAGGCGAGATCATATCCTGCGGAAACCCCGATACGATAATGAGCAACCAAAAAGTACGCGAGGTCTATCTGGGCGAAGGATTTCGCATGTAAACAACCTGATTTTTTCTCCTGATAATTTTACTCACTTTACTCCAAGCTGACTGCCAATTTTGCGTCAGGTTTATAACACTCGCATTAAACCGCTGAAATAATTTGTGTTTTTCTGTTTTAGCGATACCAATATATCGCCATCTAAGCTATAAAACAAATATTATAAATTCAGTGCAGTGGCATAGTAAATGCACTAAAATAAAACTATAGAAGTCCTGACTTAATTTAATTAGATATTACCTAACTTAAAGATACTACCTAACTATATGAAGCAATCTATTCAACTTCGGATGGGTCAGAATTTAACAATGACCCCGCAGCTGCAGCAGGCAATACGACTGTTGCAATTATCCACGTTGGAATTGAAGCTGGAAATCCAGTCTGCGCTTGAATCTAACTTAATGCTGGAACTGGCCGATGAAAATAGTGATGAAGCTGGCACAGCGAACGAAAATCCAGAACAAAAATCAGGCACCGCTAACGAAGACTCAGGTACCACTGAATCCACAGAAATCACCGCATCCAGTGAACTGTCTAATGAGATGCTAAACAAGAATGAGATTCCAGACGAATTACCGGTCGATAGTGTTTGGGAAGATGTGTACGATGGCGCAACCAGCTATTCACAATCAAAAGAAAACGACAGTGATTATCTTGAGCCTGCGCAAAACCAAAGTAAAAGTTTAAGAGAATATTTATTTTGGCAACTGGAAATGTCAAAACTCTTAGAGAAAGACCGGTTAATCGCTGTCGCGATTATTGACTCGATTAACGATGATGGTTACCTCGGCAGCTCGATCGATGAAATCCTTCAAGGTCTCGATGCGGAACACAAGTTTACAGTTGAAGATGTCGAATACACGCTGGGGCGAATACAACGTTTTGATCCACCGGGAGTCGGCTCTCGCGATTTATCTGAGTGCATGCTTGCCCAGCTTACCCAACTCGATAAAAATACACCTTACCGCCTAAGCGCAATAGATCTAGTGCAATCGCATTTAGGAAATCTTGCCAATCGAGAATTTCCGCTGATAATGCGCCAAATGAAAATCTCTGATCAGGATCTAAATCAAATTATCAATCTGATCCAATCACTGAATCCACGCCCTGGCTCGCAAATATCAAATAAGGAACCTGAATATATAGTACCCGATGTTCTCGTCAAAAAAATAAAAGGTCGCTGGCGGGTGGAACTAAATCCAGATACCTTGCCAAAACTGCGTATTAATAATCTATATTCGGGTTTAATTAAACGGGCGGATAACAGCAAAGATAATACCTATTTAAAAAATCATCTACAAGAAGCGCGTTGGTTTCTTAAAAGCCTGCATAGTCGCAACGAAACGCTGTTAAAAGTGGCTAGCTGTATCGTCGAACGTCAACGAGGCTTTTTAGACTATGGCGATGAGGCCATGAAACCATTGGTTTTGCGCGATGTTGCCGAATCGGTAGAAATGCACGAATCAACCGTATCGCGGGTAACAACGCAGAAATTTATGCATACACCGATGGGCATATTTGAGTTTAAATACTTTTTTTCCAGTCATGTTGGCACCGCTGATGGCGGTGAATGTTCTGCAACAGCAATTCGTGCTATCATTAAAAAATTCTTGGCTGCGGAAAATCCAGGGAAACCCCTTAGTGATAGTAAAATAGCAGAGTTACTTATGAAACAAGGAATAAAGGTTGCCAGACGTACCGTCGCCAAATACAGAGAATCCATGATGATCCCCCCATCAAATGAACGAAAACGGTTAACTAAAATATAAATCTGTAAAGGAGTCTACAATGCAAATCAATCTCACTGGGCATCATTTAGACATTACCACTTCCATAAGAGATTATATAAACGACAAATTTGTTAAACTTGAACGCCATTTTGACCAGGTATCCGATGTACATGTTATTCTAAGCGTCGAAAAGCTAAGACATAAAGCGGAAGCTACCTTACATGTTAGTGGTGGAAATATGTACGCAGATGCAGTCGAAGAAGATATGTATTCTGCCATCGACGGGCTTATTGACAAACTGGATAGACAAGTAGTAAAACATAAAGAAAAATTGACTAATCATCATCGACGATAGTCAGTTAATATCCAATTTATCTAAATTAACTCTGGAGCATCGCTTTTGGTATGAATATCCGTGATTTGATTCAGCCTGACCGTATAAGCTGTGATTCACAGGCTACGAGTAAAAAAGTTGCCTTACAACAGCTAAGTAACTTGCTTGCCGCGAGTACGCCTAATCTAACCCCTGAAGAAATTTTCGACAGTTTGTTTGATAGAGAAAAACTCGGTAGTACCGCACTAGGTCATGGAGTAGCGCTGCCTCATGGGCGTCTTCATGGTCGAGAGCAGGCAATCGGTGCTTTTCTTAAGCTGGAAAACGGTATTGAGTATGGTGCAATCGATAATAAACCGGTAGATTTACTCTACGCACTCTTGGTTCCAGATCACTATACGGACGATCACCTGGAAATCATTTCTGAATTGGCTGAACGTTTTGAAAGTGATGATTTTCGTGACCGGCTACGGGACTGTTGTGACGAAGGCCAAATTTATCAGCAATTAACGCACGCATTTGATTGATATCGTTAAATAGGTTGGGCTGATTTTCCCTGTTCTGCAAAGCCTGCTTTGCGCTAAACCCGAACTGTTTATGAAATATGCAAATTACGGATACAAGCCTTGCAACACTTATTCATCGACTGGGTGATAAGCTACAGTTAACAACTGCGGTTACAAATCATCAACAGCTACTAGAAACCATCAGGCTATCGCTTAATACCAATCAGCAACAGATTGCAGCAAAATATAACCCGGTAATGCCTGTACAAATCGAAGTTTTCGGACCAGAGGAAATAGCCTTTCTAAGCAATCATAAAGATCCTTTCCAAGAAAAACTGGTTAGTATGCTTATTAATAACAAACCAAAATGGATTGTATTTTGCGGAAACATCGAAATTCCTGATTTGTTTTTGCAGCTGACCTTACAACACCGCGCAATACCACTTTCGTCAAGCCGTTTGTCGGCCAATCGTTTTATTGACATGGTCAACCAAACGCTGGCAACGACGGATGAACTGGGTCAAAATCTACACGGCGTGTTTATGGACGTGCTAGGATTGGGCGTTTTACTGACAGGCACACACAATATTGGCAAAAGCGAACTGGCTCTAGACCTCATCAGTCGCGGTCATAGCCTCGTCGCTGATGACTCCCCTGAGTTTTTTAAAACCGGGGAATCGATAATAATGGGCAAATCACCGCGAACACTGTACGAATTCCTCGAAGTAAGAGGACTTGGAATTCTTAACGTACGGGCGATGTTCGGTGATAATGCTGTCAAAAATTCAGTTATACTCAAATTAATCATACATCTTGAGGGAAAGTCTGGAAATGATATTGATGCAGACCATCGCTTACATGGTAATATCGAGAAAAAAGAAATGTTCGATACCGAAGTAGATTGCATCAGCCTGCCAGTCGCGCCCGGGCGTAATTTAGCAGTGCTGGTCGAGTCTGCAGTGCGACATTACCACTTACAGACAAAAGGTTATAACGCCGCCACCGAATTTATTAAACGCCAAAGATTGCATATGGAAGAAAACAAGGAATGAACCTCGTTATCGTCACTGGATTTTCCGGGTCTGGAAAGAGCATCGCGCTCAATGTTCTTGAAGACTTAAATCACTACTGTATCGATAACCTTCCCGTCGCCTTACTGACCTCATTCACCGAACAAATATTAGGTGAATGGGGAAAGGATAAAGCAAAAATTGCGGTAGGCATTGACGCACGTAGTAACGAATATGGACTAAACGAACTCCCGCTGTGCCTGGAAAAGTTAAGAAAAAGAGGTATCGTTTATACTATTTTCTTCCTTCACTCGGATGAAAACACGCTATTGCAACGCTTTCATCTGACCAGAAGGAAACACCCTCTAAGCAGTGATTCGACTTCACTAATCGAAGCACTAACACTGGAAAAAAAATTACTAAAACCGTTAATGCAACAGGCAAATTATTTAATCGATACATCACGAACAAATATCCACCAGTTACGTGACGTGATACAGGGTTATTTGAGTCCGGATCAGCACGAAAAAATGTCGGTGCAACTGCAATCATTTGGTTTTAAATATGGCGTCCCAATTGATGTTGACCTCGTTTTTGACGCCCGGTGTTTACCAAACCCCCACTGGGAATTAGAGCTAAGAAACCTGACGGGGTTTGACCAAGGCGTTATCGCATTTTTAGAAAAACATGATGAAGTTCAGTTGATGGAGAAAAATCTTGTCGATTTTCTTACGACCTGGATGCCTAAGTACGCAAAGACTAATCGAAAATATTTGAGTATTGCCATCGGTTGCACTGGTGGCCAACACAGATCGGTATATCTGGTAAACGCAATCGAAAAATATCTAAAATTAGAGCACAAAAATATTATTGTACGCCACCGGGAATTGTCATGAATACAGGGATATTACTCATTACCCACCAGCATATCGGTAAGGCTTTTGTCGATGTAGCCCAATCTATGTTAGCCAAAAAAACACAATCGATCCAAGTGATCGAAATAGAATTGGAATGTGATCTGGATATAACGATTTCTCAGGCGGAAGCAGCCTTTAAAAAAGCCGATAATGGCAGCGGTGTATTAATTCTCACTGATGCCTATGGATCTACGCCGAGTAATATTGCGATGAAATTGGTTTATGCTTTTCACGCCATTGCGGTCTCGGGATTAAACCTGCCAATGTTAATACGTGTTTTAAACTATTCAGAACTTCCCTTGGAAGCGCTGTCCAAGAAAGCACTTAGTGGCGGACTGGATGGCGTTACAACTTTCGACGCGACCGGCCCGACAAATTAATCCGGATACTAAAGATTAGCAATGAAATCACTTCAGATCACCATTATTAACAAACTCGGCTTACACGCCAGAGCCGCATCGAAACTAGTGACATTAGCGGCCCACTATGACTGCGATATCAAAATATTATATAAAAACAAAAAAGCCAATGGTAAAAGTATTATGGGTGTTATGATGCTGGCAGCAGGCAAAGGCTCTATTATTTCAATAATCACTGATGGCATAGATGAAAACCAAGCGATTGAAGCATTGGCAAAACTGATAAACAACCGATTTGATGAAGCAGTATAAATTATGACACTATCGCTATACGGGACGGGTATTTCACGCGGCATTGCGATTGGCAAGTCATCAATAATCGGATACAAGGAAAGCAATCTTTACCGAAAGCAAATTCAGCTAACACTGATAGGCGAAGAAGTTTCGAGATACCATCGCGCATTGAAACAGGCGGTGAACCTGCTCGAATCGTTGCGTGACCGGGACAGTATCAGCAATAACCGCAATATCCGATCAATTATCGATAGCCATATTTTAATGCTAAACGATACGCCCTTTTCTGTCGATATTATTTCGACCATTAAAGCAAAACAGTGTAACGCCGAATGGGCGCTTTTACTTAAACGCAACGAACTCGCCAAACTGTTTGATGCAATGGAAGATGACTACTTACAAGCTCGAAAAGATGACATCTATCAGGTGGCCAGCCAAATACTTAGATACCTGAACGACAAGCATGAAAATTCAGACTTAGAGGAACCGGCGTTTAAAGACACCATCGTATTCGCACACACACTTTCACCCGCCGAAATTTTGATGTTGCACCATAAAGGCATTCTAGGACTAGTGACTGAGGTAGGGGGTGCCCTGTCTCACGCCGCAATTATGACCAGGAATTTATCTATTCCCGCTGTGTTTGGTGCCCAATACTGCCTGGACTATGTTCGCCAGGCAGAAGAAATAATATTGGATATCGCCAACGGCGCTATCCTGCTCGATGCGGACAAGCAACTTACAAAACATTATCAGTCGAAAATAAAGCAAATTAACAAACGATCAAGTTCTCTGAATAAAATCAAAGCCGGGCCTGCGATTACCCTTGATAACCGGCAGATCACTATTCTGTCCAATATCGACCAGTGGGAAGATGTTACCGCCACCACAGACGCCGGTGCTAATGGAATCGGCTTATTGCGAACAGAATTGTTATTTCTTCAGCAAGATGCCTATCCTGACGAGAAAGCACAATTTGCCTATTTTCAAAAAATAATGGAGAGTCTTCACGGCCTCCCGATTACCATTCGCACCCTGGATCTTGGCAGCGATAAGGCTATCAATAACCACAGCCAACCCTCTAACCCTGCGCTGGGTCTTAGAGGTATTCGGCTATGCCTGCAAAACTTAGCACTGTTTAAACCCCATCTTCGAGCAATACTAAGGGCATCTGCTTTGGGGAAAGTACAAATAATGATCCCCATGGTTTCCTGTATGCAGGAAATACTTCAATTCAGATATTTGCTTGAGGAAATTAAAAAAGACCTACGAAAAAATGCCATCGCATTTGATGAAAATATTAAAATAGGCGTCATGATTGAGGTACCGGCTGCAGCAATCTGCGTCTCACAATTTATATCTGCGTTGGATTTTCTATCAATAGGCACTAACGATCTAATTCAATATACCCTAGCCATTGATCGTACCGATGATATAGTCAATCACCTATACGAACCAATGCACCCAGCGGTGCTCAAACTAATTAATGACATCATACGCTGTGGACATGAACACCAAAAACCGGTTTCATTATGCGGTGAATTAGCAAGCGACACCTTCGCTACCCGCTTTTTACTTGGCGTTGGACTAACTCAATTTAGCATGCAATCTGCAAGCATGCTTGAAGTCAAAGAAATCATTATGCAATCTAATTACCAACAATGTAAAACAGCTGCAAATGCAATCTTAAAAATGTCCACCTCAGATGAAATTATTTTAGCAATCACAGATCTCAATAATCGCTAAGCACGCATGAGCAATAGTCATATTGACAATACCAATGAAGCCCGTCTTGACGAACTGACCAAGGCACTTGAAGAAGGCACGCGCCCAAAAGTATGGAATATGCTCAATCATTTACGCGGGGCCGAAATTGCTCAACTGCTTTCATCACTACCGCCAACAGAACGACAAATTGCCTGGAGTTTGGTTGACTCTGAAAATGAAGGTAAAGTTCTCCTTCATGTAAACGACGATGTCCGCGCGGGACTCATTGAGGACATGGAAACAAACGAACTTGTTTCGGTTGTTGAAAAGCTGGATATGGATGATCTGGCCGATATCCTCGAAGACCTGCCTGAACAGGTAAAGAAAGAAGTACTACGGTCGATGGACAACCAAAATCGCCAAAGACTGGAAACCGTGCTTTCTTATCCGGATGACAGTGCTGGCGGTCTAATGAATACCGATACGGTCACTGTGCGCGCCGATATCACCCTCGAACTGGTTCACCGGTATCTGCAATTAATCGGAAAATTACCTGAACTAACCGATAAACTGCTTGTTGTTAACCGTGTTGACAAATACCTAGGGGCCTTGTCGCTTTCAACATTACTCACCAATGACCCTATATGTACGGTAGCTGACGTAATGGACTATGAACTGGATCCGATTAAGGTAAAGACAAACTCGAAAGAAGTTGCTAAACTTTTTGAACAACATGACTTAGTGTCAGCACCTGTTATTGACGAGCAGAATAAGCTCATTGGCCGAATAACAATTGACGACATTGTTGACGTCATTCGTGATGAAGCAGACCACTCCATCATGAGCATGGCCGGACTCAATGAAAACACAGATATGTTTGCACCGGTATTCTCCAGCGCAATACGCCGTGGTATCTGGCTGGGTGTTAATTTACTAACCGTTTTACTGGCCGTCTATGCGGTGGGCATGTTTACGGACGTCTTATCTAAAGAAGTCGCGTTAGCTGTACTGATGCCTATTCCTGCCAGCATGGGCGGTATTGCCGGCACACAAACTTTGACCTTGGTCATTCGCGGACTAGCGCTCGGACAAATAGGAAAGTCAAATGCGCGATGGTTAATCTTAAAGGAAGTTGCGGTTGCCACGCTCAACGGCATTGTCTGGGCAGTGATAGTCGCTTTTGTTGCTATTTTTGTATTTTCACAATGGTACATCGGTGTTTTTCTAGGAATCGCTTTAATGGTAAATCTTTTATGTGCTGCGGTCGTGGGATTTACAATACCGTTTATTCTTAAAAAAATAGGCATAGATCCAGCACTTGCCGGGTCTGTTATCGTCACAACCATTACAGATATATTGGGCTACGTCACTTTTTTGGGTATGGCAACTCTATATTTGTTTTAGGATAGATATTAATTATTATGAAAACTATAAAAATATTTTTACAATTACTGATCGCATTGTCATTGGTATCATGCAATAGCAGCATCAGCCAGGAAAAACTCGGGCGACAAGTATTTAACCACTTGAAAAATAATAATTACGACGGCTATTTAAAACTTAACTTGCGTACAGAAGACCTCGGTCAAATTATCGATTCACTTAAAAAAAGCGAAACGTTTTCACACTATGACCAAGCTAAAAAACAACGCGTTATTAATATTAGTAACAATCTTGACGCTGTCGTTTTAAAGCAGCAATCAAAACTAAAAGATAATTTTCACTCAATTTACAACCGCGGTTTACAAAAAGGTATCGTCTGGTCAAAGGCTAGATTTGTAAATATCCGAGTTGGAATGGAACAGTCTGTCTACAATTTAGCTGAGTATAAATCGCAACACATCTATATTATTTTTAAACATAAAAAGAAAAAATATACGCTAAGATTAAGCCATGCGGCTCAGACCAAGCGGGGATGGATTATTTTTGATTATATTTTCTGGGATAAATACCAGCTTTCCGACAATAAAAAGAAAAAATAGCGTGGTAGTTTCATGTGTCAAGCGGCTCTATAGGCGTTTTCTATGAGAGATGGCGGGAAAATTTTCTCTTATTTTTTTCTGATGTTCTAAATCAATCTCGGCAATGGCATAGCCTTCCCCTGTTTTCACCTGCGCCAACACTTCCCCCCAAGGATCGATGATCATACTATGCCCAAACGTTTCTCTACCATTTTCATGGAGTCCACCCTGATTAGCCGCTAAAACAAAACAACTGTTTTCAACTGCCCGTGCACGCAATAGCAACTTCCAATGCGCATTTCCGGTTCGTTTTGTAAACGCCGAAGGAACCGCTATTAACGCTACGCCTGATTCGAGCAATTTTCTGTACAATTCTGGAAAACGAATATCGTAGCAAACAGAGAGTCCAATTTTTCCTAGTGGGGTATCGTGAGTAATTATTTCTGTCCCAGCCAGCGTAAATTCGGACTCCAGATATTTTTCCGTCGTGCCGGGAATCTGAACATCAAACAAGTAAATTTTATTATAAACTGCCACACAATTCCCTAAAGAATCATAGAGTAAACTACTAGCATACACTTTTTCGTCTACCCTGCTTTTAGTTGGAATCGTGCCGGCGACGATCCATATCGAAAACTCTCGAGATATATCTGACAAAAAAGACTGGATTTTTCCTTTACCTAACGATTCCATGATATCAAGCTTATCATTATCTACTTTTTCCATCGACGCAAAATTTTCAGGGAGTACCACTAATTCTGCGCCCTGACTTGCGGCCTGCTTTATCAATCGCCTGCTTGCCTGCAAATTTCCATCAACATCTATACCAGAAACTAATTGAATAACAGCTGCTTTCATTTACTGACCTTCGACAGAATCGGCCCAGTTGAGATCATAATTCGGACCAATCTTTCTTTTAATTTTTAAACGTTTGATTATTGGCTTTTGCCATGTCCCTTTTAAACTATACTTTGAGACTGATATCTTGCCAATTTGCTTTCCTAACACTTTATTGGCGACCCATAACCCCACCCCAACATGTGGCCCGGCAGCCAGGCCACCCATCACCGGTAAATTGGCCATTACTTTAGGGGTCACCACAACTTCCTGGTCATAATCTTGATGCGCCAGACCGATACGGCCATTAATCTTTAGCTTGATAGCCGGTCCTTCCATGGTCAGATCTTTGGTATAGGCATCGCCTTTAGCAATATCAAATCGTCCAGTAATATAATCAAAACTAAAACCTTTCTTGAATAGGTCGCTAAAATCAAGTGTTAACCTTCTCGGTAGTGCCTGCAAACTCAGCATTCCCAATACGCGTCCTGTCCCAGGCTTTATGTCAACAATTCGCCCCTTGCGAATCGATACGGTCATCACGCCGTCCACATTTTTCATTTTGAACCAATTAGGTGGTCCATACCAAAATGCGCGCATAATCGCTTTAGTTTTCCCGCCCTTTATTCCAGTACCATATTTAAGCCTGGCAATAGCTTTACCGATATTGTCACTTTCGATATCGATATTGAATTGCGAATTATGTTTATTACCTTTAAAGTACCAGATTCCTTTTGCACTGATTTTTAAATGCTCAGAATCCATGCTAAAGGTATCAAATTTTAAACCCTCAGCAACTTTACTAGCAGAAATATTTAGCTTTCCATATCATTGAATATAAATTCTTTACTGCTGATTTTTAATGGCGGAAATTTTCTCGGGTCGGCGACCTCGATTTTATCGTCGTCATCTTCTTTCGCAGACAAAATCAATTTATCCAACTTGATTATCAATGGATCATACTGATCGACCCGAAGCGGTATTCTTATTTCGCCTCTAATTTCTCTTCCGCTCACATAGGCTAACCAGTGAATCGGTTTGCGCCGCGCTTTGATAGTCACCTCGTGAATATCATTTCCCAACAGTTCAAGCTTACCGAATGTAAGATCCAGAATATGAACGGAGTCTAGTAATGCTTGACCATTGCCTTTTATACTTTTGCGTTTCTGCACCCAATCTACCCATTGCGTCACTGAAAAAGAGGGTATTTCCCCTATGATACGCACTTCTTTTCTTTTCGGGAGCACCGCCTTATTACCGCCAAACCTGATTTCACCACGCTCCAGTTTGCCGACCCCGTTTTTCTGTTTCACCAGCAAAGCACCACTTAATATATTGCCGTAGGCAATACTTATCTCACCCAGTTTTTCGCCGGTGATATCCGCTTCAACTGAAAATATTCTCTCCTCGTCTTTTTTCTTGTTAAACCCTTCTGGCAGTTTGACCAAACTGCCTTTTAAGTCACTCAGAAATTTAAAACTAACTTTTAATGGACGATTAACGTATTGCTTTATTTTAAAACCTACTTTCCATATCGACGAGCCGGAAATTATTCCACGGAAAATATCCGAAAATTCTCCTGCCAGCTTATCGAAGCTCGTCTTAGCAGTAAATACTATTATCGTTTCAAATAAATTTTCTTGTTTAGAACCCGAGGTAGATATATTTATACCAATTTTTTTTTCTCTGTACTTACCCGTCATCTGTTCAGAGTGCAGTTTTACAAAACTACCCTCACTTTCAAAATTTAATTTTCCGTCAATATTGCTTAGCTCCGATTTCCAATGCGTATGCTTAAGGCTACTTTTATAGAGTTCAATTTTACCAAAAAATTTTCGCTTCGCCAATTCGTCTTGCGCCAAGTCATATAACGGCAAGACGATATACGCACCGATTGCGGCATTTCCAGAAGCCTTAAAGCGATCAAGAAAATCATTTTTATGTGACTTAGAAGGTATCGCTGCAAAAAATTTAATAAGGTCTTTGGTTTTCCCCAACAAGTTTCCTTGGACTGATAATGTTGACTTTTTACCAAGGCGCGGGATAGACACATTGGTTGATAACATCTCCATGCCACTGACCACACCCTCCTGTAATTGTACTGTTAAAGATTTTCCATAAAAACGAATATTCGCGGCCAAATTTTTGATGGCTGGCCAATTTTGATGATATTTTAGCTTTACCCCAGTCACATCAAAATCAACCACTAAAATATTATCGCCTTTGTTAAAGGTGCCTTTTTTTAGTATCCCCTTGTAGCTCGCCCACCCCTTAGTCAGTCGTCCTCCGGAAATAGCAGAGCGTAACCATTTTTGTACTTTGGGGTTTATTATATAGATAGGCAAGTAATGTTGATAATGGCTAATATCGCCGTTCGAAAATGTTAGCTTCAGGTCTAAAAAATCCGGTTTATCTTTCTCAATTTTCAATTTAAACTTGCTCGAGGTAGAAACATGGCTGTTTTTTAGTTTAAGATTATCGCTATAAACTTCTAAGGTTTTCCCTGTTTGTTTCCATTGAATAACGCCCTGCGCTATATCCGTTGTAATCGGCTGGGCAAATATATGCGGTAATATTGCTTTGGTTTTTTTACTGTCCAACTTAAGATACCCACCAAGCCTGTTAGCAGCAATACTTCCGGAGAGTCCCTCAATACTGAGATTTTTGATCCAGTTTTGTATCGTAAACCGGTTAAAATCAAACTTATAGTAAAAATCTGTTTTTGCGTCTTCGGATTTTTTAATGCTGAAAACTAAATTGGAAATATCTCCCTGCAGCGAATAGCGCTCTATATTTTTTCGTATTTCATCATCATTTGGTAATAGCGAAATTAATAGCTGACCAAGATCACCAAGCCGCATAAACTTGATGGAACCTAATAAAGATCGGGTTTTCTTTTCAGGATTTTCCAGATATTTCAGATATATTCCAGACGCCGGCCATACACTGCCTAATCTTGACCACTCGATATTATTAACGTTGAGCGCCCAACCCCCCTGATGTTTTTCCCAATTAAAATTCGCCGATATAGCGTCCAGCGAATAACGTTCCTCCCGTCGCCATTTTAAGTCCTTGATGTTTATGTCACCATACAACCTTTGCACGTCTTTATATTTTTCTCCCCATAATTGAAAGACAGTATCGCCATTTTTCAATTCAAAATCAGCCACCAGTTCCTTAGTAATCCACTGGCCCAGCTGCACATTCCCCGCTAAAAAAAATTTGGTTCGCATCGTTTCAAATTTTCGATAATTTTCAAAATTAACGATAAATCGATACTTGTTTGTTTTTTTTGATTTCTGTTTGAAAGTTCCGCTAAAATGCAAGTAATCTCTTTTTAGTGACAACAACATATCGACATCGGTAAATCGCTGTGTTTTCGGGCTAATACGCGTGTCGGTCCAGTTTATTCGGCCTTTGGTTAACACCAATTTTTGTCTTTCTATCATCCAGTTTAGCAATTTACTATCTTTCAAATCACTATGCGTTTCTACCTTAAGACCACCAATATAATAACTATCATTTCGGTACTCTATGTCTACCACCGCGCCAACGATATCGATTTTGCCGGGCAACAATTGCCAGTGAATAAGTGATGAAAAGACGTTAAAATAGACTTGTACTTCATCAAACTTTATCCACACCTGTGAACCATCGGGCGTATAGACTTTAACATTTTTAATGCGCATGCGTGGATTCACACCACCCCAGTCAACAATGACTTCGCCAATTTTCACCGGCCGATTTAATTCCTTGGTGGCAAGCTTTTCAATATCAACTCGATATTCTTCAAAATAAGGTAAAAACAACCGGGTAATACTCACCGCAAACGCCATGACAATAATCAGCACGGCGGCAAAAATAAATAATAAACGGGAGGACTTCTTTATCATACAGGCACTACGTCATACTGCTCTTGTGTATAAAGAGTCTCAACCTGAAAACGTATAGGGACACCGATAAATTCCTCTAGTCGTGCAAGACTATTTGATTCCTCGTCAAGGAGTAAATCAACAACATCTTGTGACGCTAATATCAGTAGTTGTTGTGCATCATATTGCCTGGCTTCGCGTATTAATTCGCGAAATATTTCATAACAAACACTTTCAGCGCTTTGTATTGATCCACGCCCGCTACAAACCGGGCAAGGCTCACAGAGTATATGCTCGAGACTTTCCCGGGTACGCTTTCTGGTCATCTCGACCAAGCCTAGATTCGATACCTCGGTAATCTGGCTTTTTGCATGGTCGCGATCAAGATTTTTTTCCAAGGCACGTAGCACCTGCCGCTTATGATCTTCGACTGACATATCAATAAAGTCAATTATGATAATCCCACCAATATTTCTTAAACATAACTGTCTGACGATAGTTTGCGCCGCCTCAAGATTGGTTTTAAAGATCGTTTCTTCCAGATTGCGGTGGCCAACAAATGCGCCCGTATTGACATCGACCGTCGTCATCGCCTCTGTTTGATCAAAAATAAGGTGACCACCCGACTTCAGGTTAACTTTTCGCTGTAGTGCTTTTTGTATTTCATCTTCTACACTATACAAGTCAAAAATAGGTCGCTCACCGGGATAGTATTCCAGTCGTTCAACCATGCTTGGGACAAACTGTTGAGAAAAATCCATTAGTTTCTGATAGGTCTCCCGCGAGTCCACACGTATTTTTTCTATCTTATCGTCAGCAATATCACGCAGCACACGTATTGCTAACGGTAAATCTTCATACAGGCTGTTCCCCGCAGGGGTGTCGCTAATATTATTAAAAATAGATTGCCATAACTTGGATAAAAATTTTTGATCTTTTTCCAAAGATTCTTTACCAACGCCTTCGCCTGCCGTACGAATAATATACCCTTGCCCATTCGAGCTGTCTGACAAACCCGACACAATATCTATAAGTCGCTGGCGTTCGTCTTCATCTTCAATTTTTGTCGATACATTAATGGCATTTTCATTAGGCAACAATACCAAATATCTTGAAGGAATAGTGAGACAGGTCGTCAGTCTTGCGCCTTTGGTACCGAGTGAGTCTTTTATTACCTGAACCAATATCTCCTGACCTTCAAATAACAATTCGGTAATATTCTCTGGTTTATTATTACTGGCCTCCAACTCTTCATTCGGGCACTTTATGATATCAGACGCATGAAGAAATGCCGCTCTCTCAAGTCCAACATCAACAAACGCAGCCTGCATTCCTGGTAATACTCTTGATACCTTGCCTTTATATATATTCCCAACAATTCCGCGCTTCCTTTCACGCTCTATAAACAACTCCTGTACGACACCATTTTCAATCACCGCGACGCGTGATTCACGCGGTGTTACGTTAATTAGAATTTCTTCAGTCATATTTTGCTTTTTTGCCTTATGGATAACATCGGTTTTATAATATTTCTATATTAAATTTTTTGAGCAATTGTCCCGTCTCATAAATTGGCAGCCCCATCACACCGGAATAACTACCCTCAATCCTTTTTATAAAAACCGCTCCGATACCCTGAATAGCATAAGCCCCCGCTTTGTCTGCTGGTTCACCCGAAGCCCAGTAATGTTCTATTTCTAAGCCGCTAATTTCCCGGAAAAAAACCGTACTGCTTGATAACATGCTTACTTTTTTGTCGTCTTGTATCATACATATTGCAGAAACTACTTCGTGTTTTGAGCCTGATAGTAACCGCAGGATTTCTTTAGCTTGCGACAAATTTTCTGGTTTACCAAGCATTCTTCCAGAATGTTTCACTAATGTATCCGCGCCCAATACGGGAAGATTAAGCTGCCGGTGTTTATGTTTCCAACCCGCTTCAGCTTTCTCTTCGGCCAAACGACATACTGTCGCTTCTGCTGAATCTCCTGGTACTACTTTTTCTTGGTAATCCAAGCAAAGTTTATAAAAAGTCACCCCCACCTGCTTAAGTAGTTGCTGCCGACGAGGCGATTTTGAAGCAAGGTATAATTCCGGCTGCAATGATCTAGTGGTCAAAATATTCGTTTATCCTGCATCGTTTGTGCTGCAAAAATCACATTTTTATTATATTTATAATCTTGACTGATACATCTTACTCTTACATCTTACTCTCGATGGTAAGGATGACCTTGTAAAATACTCCAAGCACGATAAATCTGCTCTATCATAATAACTCGAACCATCGCGTGCGGAAATGTTAGCGACGATAGGGACCAGATGTCGTCTGATCTTTGCAAACATTCTGGTGACAATCCATCCGCACCTCCAATTAAGAATACCGGATTAACCGCGTCTAATTGCCAGTAATCTAGCTTCTGCGAAAAATGCTTACTTGAAACTGCCTTACCCTTCTCGTCTAATGCAATAACCGTTGAATTTTCTGGTATCGCAGCCAATATTCGTTCACTTTCCTGCTTTAGGATATTGTTTTTATTAGCAGTTTTTGTCCTCTTTACAGGATTAATCTCAATTAATTCAATGCGATATGTTTTTGGTAGTCGTTTCAAATATTGCTCATACGCCTCCGAAACCCAAGCCGGCATTTTTAGTCCAACAGAAATAATATATATATGCATTATAGTCAATCCGCGAACCGGTATTGTCAATATTCCAGAGTCGATCGGAATAATGCGGAGCAAAACCCTGGAAAACTTAAATTTATTGAATATACAGACTAGTGAAACCAAGCAAACAAGATACTATTTGCTTGAATTTACAGCATTTTCATGGTCAACTGCCCAAAGTTTTTCCAACGCATAAAATTCCCTGATGTCAGGGAGCATTATATGCACGACGATATCGCCAATATCAACTAGAACCCAGTCAGCCGCCATGTCACCTTCGACACCGAGCACTTGCCAACCACTTTCTTTGGCTTTTTGGGCAACATAATCAGCGATCGATTTGATATGCCTAGTCGATGTACCGCTAGCAATTATCATCAAATCCGTTATCGAGGTAACAGAGCGCACATCCAGGATCTTTATTGCGGTCGCCTTTAAATCCTCCATCGCATCAATAACCAGTTTTTTTAATTCATCAGTATCCATAACTAATCCACTTCATTTTAATTTAATTTATTGATCAAATCCCGCAGCCTTCCCATTGGGGGATTCCAAAGGGGGAGAATGGAATTCTCCCCCTTTGACAGCCCGTGCGAATTCACTTCGCGCGGAGCGAGATATAAAGCAATAAGATACCCGCCGCAAGCGGCGGGTATCTCTTATTTATATAAATTTTCCTGGTTTATAATTTTATATACGTCATCGGTAACACAGTAGCGTACATCGATATCGGCTTGCACAAATTGCCGTATTTTCGATGACGAAAATCCAAGCTGGGTCACTGAATATGACAAAATTGAGCCGGGGCCCGCTTCCTTAAACTCGGCAATATTATTGGTAAAATTTAATTCTAAGGAAAATTTTGTCACAGCATCTTGCAAGTTATTGGTACCGGGCCGCTCCATTACCAGGAGATGACAACGCTTAAGTATTTCCTCCCATTGCTTCCATTGATTAAACATCAAAAAAGCATCGGCACCGATTATCAAGCACAATCGTTGATCTGTAAAATCTTTCTTTAAGGATACTAGTGTATCATACATATAAGAAGGGCCGGATCTATTCGCTTCTCTGCTATCAAGAACAAAACCGGTGAAAGGCGCTATGGCTGCTGCTACCATTTTCATGCGCATTTCGACACTGGCGACAGGTTTTTGCCTATGCGACGGATTGGCACAGGGTATGAAACGAATATGATCGAGTTCTAACGCAGAGTAAATTTCCAATGCTGATCTAAGATGCCCTAAATGTACCGGATCAAATGTGCCACCAAAAATTCCAATCATAAATACGCCAGTCTGTGTTTATGTTCTTATATGACCATCACCAAATACGACGTATTTTTTTGTTGTTAAGCCCTCAAGACCAACAGGGCCTCTTACATGCAGCTTATCCGTACTAATACCAATTTCAGCACCCAAGCCATATTCAAATCCATCCGCAAACCGGGTCGATGCATTGACCATGACTGAACTTGAATCCACCTGGCGAATAAAATCACGCGCCCGGGTAATATTTTCGGTAACAATAGTATCGGTATGATGCGAACCATGCGCTTCAATATGATCAATCGCCTGTTCAAAACTTTCAACCACTCTGATGGATAAGATAGGCGCCAGGTATTCTATCTCCCAGTCCTCATCCTGCGCAGGACTTATCGCCTTCAGAATTTCACAAGACCTTGCGCATCCACGTAACTCAACACCTTCTTTTTTAAATAAATCACCTAATACTGGCAATATCAACGCTGCGACTTGCTGATGAACGAGCAAGGTTTCCATTGTATTGCAGGTTCCATATCGCTGTGTCTTTGAATTAAATGCAATATTCACCGCTTTTTCTTTGTCAGCAAACCGATCTATATAGACATGACAGATACCATCGAGGTGCTTAATAACGGGCACAGTCGCTTCATTGGAAACGCGTTCAATCAACCCTTTTCCACCGCGAGGTACAATAATATCCACATACTCGGGCATTGTAATCAATCGGCCAACCGCGTTCCTGTCGGTTGTTTCCAACACCTGTACCACGTCGGGTGAAAGCCCGGCTTTTATCAGTCCATGGTGTACACACTTGGCTATGGCCAGGTTGGAAAGCAATGCCTCTGATCCACCTCTTAAGATACAAGCATTTCCAGACTTGAGACAAAGACCGGCTGCATCCGCTGTCACGTTTGGTCTTGATTCATATATAATACCAATCACCCCAAAGGCAACCCGCATCTGTCCAACTTGAATACCACTGGGTTGATACTTCAAGTCGGTAATTTCACCCACTGGGTCCGCTAGCGCCGCAATTTGCCTGAGTCCTTCGGCCATACCGCTAATCCGTTCTGAAGTCAGTTCCAGGCGATCTAATAACGCCTGACTCAAACCATTTTTTCGACCTTGTGCAATATCTTTGGCATTTTCCGATTTTAAAAAATCTTCGGTTTCTAACAATGATTCTGCTATAACGATTAATGCTCTATTCTTCGTTTCCGTAGATGCCGCGCTGATTTCCCGGGCAGCCCGTCTTGCCTTGGCTCCCACACTGGACATATAAGAATCTATGTCACTAATTTTTTGATCAGACTTTGTAATTGTTTGCGAATTCATATTATTAAACCTTATACACTTTGATATAGCTTGTATAGCTTATATATTTTATACATCCACACTTGATTATACCCTGCCAAACAAACGATGCCCTGAAAACTCACTGGTTACCGCCAATAGCTGATCCCACATATTAGCACTGTTTATTCCTTTGATGGTTAAATCTATATTTCCACATTTATTTACCAGGTCTATCCAAGTCGACAAGGCATGGCGCCTGATTGCGGACGCCATTAATGGTTTTCGTCTTTCCCAAATTCGATACTCATTAAAAATCAGCTCACTATTTTCACCACAGCTGATGCGTTGAGCCATCTTCGCCAGATTGCGAATCTCGCGTGACAAGGCCCATAAAATCAGAATCGGTTCTGTGCCTTCTGATTTTAAGCTTTCCAGCACCCGCACCGCTTTTACAACGTGACCAGAAAGACAATAATCCACTAGTGAATAAATACTAAACCGACAGCTATCGCCAATTGAATCGCGTACAACGGACTCGTCTATCGCACCCTCACCATAACTCAACCAAAGTTTTTCTACTTCCTGGGCTGCAGCTAACAAGTTGCCTTCGGCTCTTTGCGCGATAATATCAATAGCGGTTCTAGTCAGATTTAACTTTCTCTGTCTCGCCCGGCCAGCAATCCATTGTGGCAGCTGGCTGCTGTCGATAGGCCATACTTGAACGATCACACCTGCTTTTTCAATCGCCTTAATCCATTTGGTACGCCATTGTGCTTGTTCCAGCTTGCCGCAATTTATCAGTAAAACCACGTCTTCTAGCGGGTTACTGGCTATTGCTGTCAAAATCTGGCTACCACTATCGCCTATTTTACTAGACATTAGCTGTAATTCCACCAATTTTCGATTTGCAAACAATGATAAATTGGCAATCTCATTGGTAAGCTGGCTCCAGTCAAAACCTCTCTGGTAGACAAATTTACTACGCTCTTGGTACCCGGACTCATCTAGCTGGCCGCGAATCAAATCCATGACCTGATGGCATATTAGCGTTTCATCGCCAGTGACCAGATAAATTGGGGAAAGCTTAACTTTCCCGACCGTCGCAATAAATTTGTCTGCGTTAATTTTCAAAAAATTACTGGCTTTGCTGCTTGAGCTGTCTCGCTTTTAATTGATACTGTATCCTTTGCAATACACTAGATCCAATATCCCGAAGCAATTCTCTTTGAATAATTGACGCTTCAACTGATTTGCCAACAACCTGTCCTTCATCAAACGCATAATCTCGATTACGTGTGACAGTTTGTCTTTTAACTAATATTTTTCCATCGACTGTCTTTACATCAAATGTGACAGCAATTGAAAGTCTAAACTCTCGCACTCGACCCAAGCTACCGACTGACTGAACGCGTTTCTTTCGAGTGATTTTATGAATCTTAAGGATAGCAGAGGCTGATTTTTCGTTTTTTGCCATCTCGACGCCTGATCGTGATAACTGTACTTCGAGTTGATCTGTAAAAGGCAAGCTACTGGCTTTTACGAAGACACTGCGCATTTCAGCGGGCAAAGACACTTTGCCGCGCATTTTGAAACCACAACCAGATAAGCTCGCCATAAAAAATAAGACCGATATCGTTATTAGTAATACTTTACGATTGCAAAATTTGTTCATTATTTCTTCCTGATTTTATTTGTTAGTTAGCAACAATATTGACCAGCTTTGACGGCACGATCACCACCTTGCGAATAGTTAACGACTGTATATGTTTTTTCACATTAGGGTCACTGAGTGCAAACTCTTCAATCTGACTATTATTCCATGCGACCATAATATCGATAGTCGCACGGCGTTTTCCATTAACCATCACTGGCATTGAAATCTGTTCAACCGCTAATGCTGCCGGGTCCGGCTGCGGCCATGCTGCGTCAGCAATAGCATCTGAAGATTTGAGTAAAGACCAAAGTGCAAAGCAAATATGCGGTACAATGGGATATAAAATTCTTATCAAAATATCAACACCTTCAGCAAAAACAGCATCTTCTGCTTTTTTGTCGCCACAGACGCCATGCAGCCCGGAAAGTATATTGAGCATTTTCATTCCGGCGGAGACCACTGTATTAAACTGGTATTTTTTAACATCACGATTAACCTGTTGCAATACATTGTGAATTTCCGTACGCAACTCTTTTAATGCTTTAGGATTTGAATCCCAATTAAATTTCTTAAATGCTTCATCTTTATAGGCTGCTTGTAGGATTGCCTGATGCCCATCATCAACCACCAGTCTCCAGACTTTCCTTAAAAACCGAAATGAGCCTTCGACCGAATCATCATTCCACTCCAAAGACTGTGTTGGCGGCGCGGTAAACATGCTGTATAGACGCACCGTGTCGGCACCGTACTTATCAATTAACGTCTGCGGATCGACGCCATTGTTTTTAGATTTTGACATTTTTTCAATGCCAGCCAAATTAACGACCTGACCATCGGCGAGCAGTTTTGCGCTAATAATTCGGCCCTTTTTATCGCGTTCAACATCCACTTCCGAAGGCGCATAGAACACTTCTTTTCCGTTAATATGTCGCGAATAAGTCTCGGCAACGACCATACCTTGTGTTAGCAGGTTGGTAAAAGGCTCATCCTTTTTGACGATACCTATGTCACGCATTAATTTATGAAAAAAGCGCGCGTAAAGCAAATGCATTACTGCGTGTTCGATACCCCCAATATACTGATCGACGGGTAACCAATAGTCACTCCTTTCGTCAAGCATCGATTCAGACTGATCAGCACAGGTATATCTCGCGTAATACCAGGACGATTCAAAAAAAGTATCAAAGGTATCGGTTTCCCTTTCTGCCTTGCCGCCACAATCTGGGCAACTGGTTTGATAAAATTCGCGCATTTTTTTTATCGGCGAACCCACCCCATCGAATTTTACATCTTCGGGTAACACAACAGGCAAATCCTTTTCCGGCACGGGTACCGGGCCACACTGATCACAATATATCATTGGGATAGGCGTGCCCCAGTATCTTTGTCTCGATACACCCCAATCTCGCAAACGATAATTAGTCTGACGACAACCTCTGTTTTTCTTTTCTAACCAATCTGCTATCGCGTTAAAGGCTTGCTCGAATTCCATGCCATCAAATTCACCTGAGTTTTCCAACACCCCTTTTTCAACAAAGGCCTGGTTAGCGATATCGGCTGGGACTTTACTATCAGGCGCAGGGGTTATTACCTGCCTGATCGGAATAGCGTACTTTTTTGCAAATTCATAATCTCGTTGATCGTGCGCAGGCACAGACATAACCGCACCGGTTCCGTAACCCATCAATACAAAATTCGCCGCCCACACCGGAACACTTTCGCCGGTGACTGGGTGAATGGCATTGACACCGGTTGCCATGCCTTTTTTCTCCATTGTTTCCAGTACCGCTTCTGCCGTCCCCTGTTTTTTGCAATTATCGATAAAAGCTTGTAAGTCACCATTATTTTTTGCCGCAGACAATGCCAATGGATGTTCGGCGGCGACCGCCACATAGGTAACACCCATTAAGGTATCAGGTCGCGTGGTATAAACCAGCAATGCCTCTGCGCCTTGTTCAATTTCAAACTTAATTTCAACACCCTGTGATCGACCGATCCAATAGCGTTGCATGGTTTTAACCGAGTCTGGCCAGCCTTGCAACGTATCGATATCATTTAATAGTTCTTCGGCATAATCGGTTATTTTCATAAACCACTGTGATATTTCCTTGCGCTCAACCATGGTGTCACAACGCCAGCATTTTCCATCCTTAACCTGCTCATTGGCCAACACGGTCATATCGTTGGGACACCAGTTAACCGGTGCCGTTTTTTTATAGACCAGGCCCTTTTTATAAAGCCGGGTAAATAACCATTGCTCCCAACGATAATATTCTGGTTTACAGGTTGTTACTTCGCGTTTCCAATCATAAGCAAATCCAAGACGCATCAGTTGTTGGCGCATATAATCGATATTTTCGTAAGTCCATTTTGCGGGTGGAACATTGTTTTTAATGGCCGCGTTTTCCGCTGGCATACCAAACGCATCCCAGCCCATAGGCTGGAGCACATTCTTACCGAGCATGCGCTGATAGCGGGCGATAACATCGCCTATCGTATAGTTTCTGACATGACCCATATGTAAACGGCCACTGGGATAGGGAAACATAGAAAGACAATAGAATTTTTCCTTAGCTGGATCTTCTATGACTTCATTCGATCTGTTTTTTTCCCAATGTGACTGGGCACTTTTTTCTACCTTAGCCGGATTGTAATTTTGGTTCATATACCCGTCTTTCTATTTTGATTAATCGTTAAAATCAAATATTTTAACAATAACAGGCGGTCTATGCTTCGGTTTTATACAGGAAAACCCAAAACTGACAAAAAGCGTTAACAATTATGTGATATTAGTTAGATGATTTGCGTTTTAGGAAAAAAATGGACAATAAAGCAACAATCAAAGCGAGTATCAACACCGCCCAATCACCCGTTTTTGCATAGAGGGTCATACCCGTCATTGGCGGCACATTAGCACTAAGCACAGCCGCTTTAAACCTTGGAAGTGAGTGCAATACTTTGCCATGGGTGTCGATAACCGCGGTAACGCCATCATTAGTCGAACTGAGGATATAGCGCCCTATTTCGCGGGCACGCATTTGTGCCATTTGCAAATGTTGATAGGCCTCAAGGCTATCGCCCATCCAGGGCCTGAGCAGCGTCATCCCGCTTAATTGCCGCTCCCAAGGTTTATAAGCTGGCATCGAACTAAGGGGGGACTCGCCCATAGACAAATTTCGGGGAGGATTATAAAACCAGGCATTATTACTAAAATTTATAAAAAAAACAGCGCCTGGCAATGCTTTCGCCATTTCGCGGCCAAAGGCAATTTCATAACAGATATTAATGCCGATGGTATGACCCTTGACCACGATCGGTTTTTGCACCGTATCGCCAGCAGCAAAATCGCTACCGGGAACATTAAACACATCGTAAAAATCACCCAATACCGATTCAAATGGCATAAACTCGCCAAACGGTACCAGATGTGTTTTGTCATAACGAATTAAAGAATCGGCTGTGAGCTTGATGATACTATTAAACTCAACGACCTTAGCTTTACCTCGAACCTCGCGTGTGGATGCTACGGGAATACCCAGTAACAAGCTGGCATTTTTATCTTTTAAACCCTGCTGTAGCTCACGAATATAACCCGCCTGAATTTCGTCCAGAAACGCAGGAATAGCCGTCTCAGGCCAAATCACCAAATCAGCATCCCCTAAATTTTCAGACATCATTTTATAACGGCTTGCCGAAAGTGACTTTCCCAGTTTGGTCCATTTAATACCTTGATGGATATTTCCTTGTACAAGCCGAATAGACAATGGATCGCCAGAGGGCTTGCTCCAATCAAGCTGCGAAAGCGCTAATGCACCCAATACTAACAAAGCACCGAAAATGACATAGATTTTTTTTAGCCATAACCCATAAACCAGAATGCCGGCAAGTATTATCCAACACAACAAGTCTGCGCCTAACAGTGCTGATACTGAAAAAACTGCCAGCACGGCATACAAGATTCTTGCTTGCGCTGCAAACAGCAAATACACGATCGCACCCAAGGTGACAACTAGCCAGCCAATCCCGTAAACGCCCACCACCGGCGCATAATTTGCGAGTATTGTTTCAGATTGGCTATAGCCGATCGCTAACCAGGGGAAACCGGATAAAAGCCAGCTACGCAACCATTCAAATATCAACCAGAAAGCCGGTAATAATAATAGAATACCGGTCGTCGAATATTTACTATTTTTCGATAACGCAGAGACTTTTCCGAACAACGATTTTTTCCAGATGATATCCTGATTAAACTTGTCTTCGAGTTTGTCGACGATCAATTTAGTGATATCCGCTGATACCCCCGCCACCAAAATTTTTCGTCCTTTGAATAGCTGCTTTGATTTACTCTGTCCACTCTTACCTAATTCAGCAGACACAATTGTTTTTATCGCTTTATAATCAGCTTCGCAATAGGGCGATGATGAAATGGTTATATTCAAGAGTGAATCGTCTTCCGCGTCTCCACTACTGGCTCTTAGTAATATTTTTTTACTTTTAGAGGAATATTTTTTACTTAACCAGAATGCTAACGCAGGAAATAACGCCAGATAAGAAGCCAGTCCGACAATGATCGCAATGGTTGCAATTAGAGGCACCTGATAATAAACATGCATACTGAAATAGATCCAGTAAACTGCCGCCACAAAATACCCGAACGAAAACCACCAGCTTCGCCGAAACGTCTGCCCCGACGTCAAGTTCGCTGTTATTATTAAAACAATAACAGGCAATATAATCGCCAACATTCCTTGATAGAAAGGCGCAAACGAAAAAATAAACAAGGCACCGAGCAACGCGACACCCAGTGTGTTCACTAGGTGAGTCGTAATAAGCTTACTGATTAATACCGTTGAATGTACTACACGCTTCATTATTATATAAATATACCTGATATGACGCTCTACTTACAGCATCAACTGCTTTCTTCATCCCGTGCATTTATCGTCACTTGAACCAAGTGGATACGTCGCGCATCAGACCTGAAAATACGAAAAGTCAAATTACCGATTGCGATTGTTTCACTGCGTTTAGGCAAACGACCAAATTTGCTGAGCAATACACCACCAATAGTATCAAATTCATCGGCATTGAAATCAGTACCAAACTGTAGATTAAATTCTTCGACGGGCGTTAGCGCCTTAACCGTAAATCTTGAGTCACTATGCCGCAGAATATACTTTCCTTCGTCGATATCATGCTCATCGGCTATCTCGCCAACGATTTGCTCGATGACATCTTCAATCGTCACGATGCCAGCAACACCACCGTATTCGTCAACAACGATTGCCATGTGATTACGACTGGCCCTGAACTCTTTTAAAAGCACATTGAGGCGTTTACTTTCCGGGACAAATACTGCGGGCCGCAACAAATCGCGAATCGGTACTTTATTTTGTTCCTGATCAACAACAACCCTCAACATATCTTTTGCCAATAAAATACCTATCACTTCATCGCGACTGTCACCGACTACCGGAAATCGTGAGTGTCCTGAATTAACAATGACACTTAACATAGCATCGACATCGGCGTCGAGCTCTAGAATAACGATTTGCGATCGAGGAATCATAATATCGCGTACATGCAATTCTGATACTTGCAATACACCCTCGATCATAGTTAATGCATCTGCATCGATCAGGCTGCGTTTTTGAGAATCTCTTATAAGGTCTACAAGTTCGTTCCGGTCGTTGGGTTCAGCAGCAAATGCGTTTTTAATTCGCTCTAACCATGATGCTGTCCCAAGACCGGTGGTACTGTGGCTTTCTTTTGTCATTTTTTTTTCGTAAGTCTCCTTTACATAGTCGAATCTAGGTAGGGCGACGGGAACCCCAATTGTTGCAACAGAGATGTTTCCAGGCTTTCCATTTCTTCCGCTTGTATAATATCTTCATGATCATAGCCGAGTAAATGCAGTAGACCATGTACCAACATATGAGCCCAATGAGCCAACCATTGCTTGTGTTGCTTATTGGCTTCACTGAGAACAATGGGAACGCAAATAACGATATCGCCCAGAAGGGGCTCAAGCAGAAACGAATCGGAAACGGGGTCGGACAAGGAGAATGAAAGGACATTGGTGGGCTTATCGATATTACGATACTCACGATTCAATGCCTGCATTTCCACTTCATTCACCAATCGAACAACAACGGGGCCTACCGGCACTTGCAAATAGTCGAACACCTTGCTTGCCCAACATTCGAAATCTGACGCGGATGGCACATCTACGTCATCTGTCGCAAATTGGATTTCCAGCCAAGATATAGGTTTGTCCATTATCGGTAACGCTGCGTCTCTCATTTCAGTCTATTGGTTTTCATCAAGCTTTTCGTATGCGGTTACAATACGTTGCACTAACGGATGCCGAACAACATCGCGCGCGCTAAAAAAATTAAAACTTATGCCATCGACATCTTTCAGTACGTCAATCACATGGCGCAAACCGGATTTACAATTGCTGGGTAAATCCACCTGGGATATGTCGCCGGTAATGACTGCTGTCGACCCGAGGCCAATACGCGTTAGAAACATTTTCATTTGCTCGACAGTGGTATTCTGGGCTTCATCAAGAATAATAAACGCATCATTCAACGTGCGTCCACGCATATAAGCAAGTGGCGCTATTTCAATGACACTTCTTTCAACCAGCTTTGCTACTTTTTCAAATCCGAGCATTTCGTACAATGCGTCATAAAGCGGACGCAGGTAGGGATCTATTTTTTGCGCCAAATCGCCAGGCAGGAAACCCAGTCGCTCCCCCGCCTCTACCGCAGGTCGAGTCAACACCACACGTCGTACAGTTTGCTTTTCCAGTGCATTGACCGCGCAAGCGACAGCCAAAAAAGTCTTACCCGTACCGGCTGGCCCGATTCCAAAATTGATATCGTACCGTAACATATTTTTGAGATACTGGGCTTGGTGAGGTCCGCGTCCCTTCACCTGGATTTTTCGCAAACTAACGATGACCTCTTCCACAGACGCTTCGGGAATGCCGCCACTGTCCATCAACCCGGACTCCTGCAAACACAAATGCACTTCTTTCATAGATAGCGCGCCTGCTTCAGTCGCGTCATACAGTTTACTGATAACCAACTTGGCCAACTGGGCACTGGTCTCGTCGCCAATCACCTGAAAATGACTGCCGCGATTATTGATTTCGACACCCAGCCTGCTTTCCATTAAGCGAATATGCTCATCGAACTGGCCGCATAAATTGGCTAAGCGCAAATTGTCCGCCGGTTCCATATGCAACTCGATTGATGTCTTGGGGTGTTCTAGTTTCATTCGGTATTAAAAACAGGGGGAAAAGTCGTGTTAGCGTTGGAAAGAATAAAATTCTGGATACGGCCTGCCCTGCAAATATATCGGAAGATAAATCCACAAATAAAGTTGGCACAAATACCGAATATGAAACTGACCACGGAAACAAGTCTCATGGTCAAAGTATGGTTCATGTTACCGGTATCAGCAAGTGACAATCCATGTATATCCTCTACGAAATGTATGCTATTCATTTTTAATTTATCTGTAATTTATTTGTATATTATATATAGGTAGCCCGGACTTCGCGCAGCGAACGCCGGGAGAACGAACATCCTATTTTCCTGTCTTAATCAGCTACCGGCTACCTTACGCATATTCCTGTTTTAATTGAATTTTGAACCCTATTCCTTTTCCCCGGCGTTCGCTGCGCGAAGTCCGGGCTACGGGTTCTCTTAACTAAGCGAAAAATTTAGCCGGTTGATGAATTTTCTAATTGTTCTTGCTCAACCAGTTCGCCCTGTAAGCTATTCGGTAATGCACTTGTTATTTTTACCGTAACAAATTGTCCAATTAAATTTTTGTCCCCGGTGAAATTGACTACGCGGTTATTTTCAGTACGCCCCGCCATTTGCTCAGCCTGTTTTGTCGATACACGACTGACTAAAATAATTTGATCCGTTCCAACCATGCGTCGGCTTATCTGCGCACTTAGATTGCTTATCTTTTTTTGCAATAGCGCCAACCGCTGTTTCTTAGTTTCCATCGACACATCGTCTATGGCAGAAGCCGCAGGTGTCCCGGGGCGAGCACTATAAACAAAACTGTAGGAATGGTCAAAACCTATTTCATCAATCAATGCCATGGTCGCATTAAAATCGTCTTCTGTTTCGCCGGGATAACCCACAATAAAATCCGAGGATATTGAAATAGCCGGTTTGACTTTTTTCAGCGCTTTTATTTTTTCGACATACTCAGCAACGGAATGCCCCCTTTTCATCAAAGAAAGAATCCTGTCAGACCCACTTTGAACGGGTAAATGCAAATGTTCCACCAGTTGATCGACCTCGGCATGTGCCTGGATCAGGCTCGCCGTCATCTCCACCGGATGTGAAGTGGTATAGCGAATTCTATCAACGCCATCAATTGCGGCAACATAATTAAGTAGTAACGCCAGATCCGCATCGCCGCCACCAAACAATTCTCCCTGATAGGCATTAACATTTTGACCCAATAATATAATTTCCCGAACCCCCTTGGCGACCAGCAAAACCACCTCGGCAATAACATCATCCAATGGCCGGCTGATTTCCTCGCCACGGGTATAGGGCACAACACAAAAAGTACAATATTTGCTACAGCCTTCCATGATCGAAACATAGGCCGAAGGGCCGTCGGCCCGGGGTTCAGGCAGATTGTCAAATTTCTCAATAGCCGTAAACTCAATATCAACAACGGCTTTGTGTTTTTGTCCGACTTCATCCAGTAATTGCGGCAATCGATGTAAAGTCTGCGGACCGAATACGATATCGACAAAGGGCGCTCTTTGGCGCAGCAATTCACCCTCCTGACTGGCAACGCAACCGCCGACACCGATTAGAATATTTGGGTTAGATTCCTTTAACTCACGCCAACGGCCGAGTTCGGAAAAGACCTTTTCCTGCGCTTTTTCGCGGATAGAACACGTGTTTAACAACAATAAATCGGCTTCGTTAATATTTGTCGTTCTGGTATAACCTTTAGACGCCCACAATACATCCACCATT
The DNA here is from genome assembly GCA_003233345.1 of Gammaproteobacteria bacterium. Lineage (GTDB taxonomy): Bacteria > Pseudomonadota > Gammaproteobacteria > SZUA-21 > SZUA-21 > SZUA-21. The sequence goes on from QILK01000044.1 coordinate 68,936, forward strand.
TTACTGGAATCGTATTCGTTCATCTGACAACCATAGGTTTTAACAAAGACTTTTTTCACGTATCAATAACACCGCTATAAATCACGTATTCTAACACCTAAAGCAACCGGCTCCAAACTCATAAGCTGTTGTTTTTAAAGTATATATTGGGTGCGAGCAAAATTGATAACGAGCAAAGTTGATTAAACCGGACATCTTGCAAAAAAATCAAACAGGGTCGAATAGTGAAATATTCGATACCAGGAGCGTTTTAATGCGACTGACTTCTTCTTTTCTATAAACCTGTTTTTGCGCGACTCCCCAAACCACACCGGGCCAACAATAATCGTCACGGCGTCTGCCAACCAAGTGAATATGTAATTGACTGACAATATTTCCGATAGCCGCGATATTTAGTTTATCAATAATAAAATGTTGTTTTACAAATACTGACATTCTATTGATCAAATCGAGAACTTCCAATTGCTTTTCCTGCGTTAACTCATAAATTTCCGTCACATTTTCTTTGGGAACAATCACAAACCAGGGTAACAACGAATTATCCATTAACAATAATAAATTTTCACCCAGCTCACCTAACGTGTGGCAATCACTTTGCAACCGGGAATCAAGGCTAAACTCATGCACTGATTTCATCCAGCGCGTGCGTCCAATGGGGAAGTTCGACTTTGAAGGTCTTCTTAAGTTGGCTATTATCCAAAACACTATACATTGGCCGTTGTGCTTTAACCGGAAACTCCGTTGATGTAACCGGAATGATCTCCGCCAGATTGTCGTGAGTGCGGGCCAAGTTCAATTTTATAGCTTGAGCAAACCCATACCAGCTGGTCTCACCACCACAAGTCATATGATATGTTCCAGCGTTTTCTCTAACAGCGTTATAGATAGATCCGGTCTTGGTGGCACTATTAATAATATCAACCGTGGCGGCAGCAATTGAATCTGCCGACGTTGGCGCACCTTTTTGATCATCGACCACTTTTATTTTTTCTTTTTCGATTAGCAGACGCTTTATTGTTAAATAGAAATTATGTCCGATCGAACTATAGACCCAGCTCGTCCTAAATATCAGAAAAGCAACGCCAGATTGTTGAATGGCACTGTCACCGAGCAGTTTGCTCTTACCATAGACCCCTAATGGATTTGTGCTATTAGACTCGCAATAGGGTTCACGTTGCCTGCCATCGTAAACATAATCCGTAGAATAGTGGATCAGCGCCGAACCCAGTTCTTTTGCCTGTTCCGCAATAATGCCAGGTGCTCTGGCATTAATTGCAAAACAACGCTCCTCATCCTCTTCAGCATTATCGACTGCCGTATAGGCACCCGCATTAATAATAACATCGGGCCGAACCGCTTTGATTTTTTCGACGATCTGTTCTGGCTGCTCTAAATCCAGTGCCGACCGGTCACAGGCAACTAAATCAGTTGATTCGCCAATGTGATGCCTTATCGCAACACCGACTTGACCGTTCGAACCTATCAACATAACCCTGGTCATACAAATTTGTCCGCATCTTGAAACAAAGCACCCGCCAAATCTTTATCGGATAGAATGGGTTTAATCCCCTCTGGCCAGTCAATTTTTAAAGTCGGGTCATTCCAAAGAATGCTTCTTTCATACTCAGGCGCATAATAATCGGTGGTTTTATAGAGCACTTCAGCATAATCTGAGCAAACACAAAAACCGTGGGCAAATCCTGCGGGCACCCATAATTGGCGTTTATTCTCAGCACTTAGATACTCGCCAACCCATTGACCAAATGACGCCGAAGACTCACGGATATCGACCGCCACATCAAATATTTCGCCGACGATTACCCTGACTAGTTTATCTTGAGGCTGCTTTATCTGATAATGCAAACCGCGTA
>QILK01000180.1 GCA_003233345.1 Gammaproteobacteria bacterium
AAATCAGTTGCTATTTTTATCACAGTGCTTCTGGTAATCCCTTGCAACGCCCCATCGCTCACGCACGGCGTATAAAGAATATCATCCTTGACGATAAAAATATTGTCAGTACTGCCTTCGGCAATATAGCCCAATTCGTTTAATAGTAATGCCTCATCCATACCGGCGATATTGGCTTGTATTTTTGCCATTATATTGTTTAGGTAGTTTAAGCTTTTGATTCTAGAATCGAGTACATCCGCTGGTGTACGCCTGTGGGCCGCAATCAAAAGCCTGATGCCCTCGCGTTTTTTACGCTCATCAACCAGCGTAAACTCTGATGCAATAATAATCACCGTCGGCGAAGTGCAATGGCGGGGGTCAATACCCAATGATCCCGAGCCTCGCGTTACAATTAAACGAATATAGCCGTTAGCCGTCCCACTCGCATCAATTACATTTAGGATCGCCTGTTGCAGAAGTTCATCCGGCCACGGGATGGGGATCATCAATACGTCAGCCGATAATTTTAACCGCTGTAGGTGCTCGGGCATTTTAAATACATTTCTATTATAATAACGCAAGCCTTCAAAGACACCATCACCATAAAGCAAACCATGATCAAAAACCGATATCTTTGCCTCGTCTGCTGCCAACATCTTTCCATTGATCCAACAGGTTTTTTTACTCGATGGCATAAAGCTCCCCTTTGAATACCGTTTTTGCTTCACCGCAAATAAGAACACGGTGTTGTCCAGATTTTTCCGGTAACAGCTTAAGCTTAAGCACCCCACCTCGACTGGAAACTTGATGGGCAACCAGTTCCGATTTGTTTTTCCTGGAAGACCAGTAAGGCATCAATGCGCAATGGGCCGAGCCAGTAGCAGGATCTTCATCGACACCAAGCGCTGGTGCGAAGTATCGGCTGACAAAATCGTATTGCCGACTATCTGCGGACGCGGTGACGATGACCCCGTGCATCGGTAATAGTTTTAGTTTGGCATTATCGGGCGTTAGGCTTCTTACACTATCCTCGCTTGCCAATACCACTAGATAATCATGTTTACTCGCAAAAACGTCTATTGAACCAATGCCTAATGCATCACTCAATCCGATCGGGATATCGATTGACCAGGTATCTATGGCAGGAAAATCCATCTCAATTTCATTCCCGCGCTTATTAACTTGCAGTACACCGCTTTTGCTATGAAAAATAATCGGCTGTTCAGCCTGAAAACCTTCTTCGTTCCACAATACGTGTGCACTGGCAAGTGTTGCGTGTCCACACAAGTCTACTTCGACTTCGGGTGTAAACCATCGCAACAAAAAGCCATTGTCAGTGGCGGTGACAAACGCGGTTTCAGCAAGATTCATTTCTGCCGCAACCGACTGCATCCATGATTCGCTATAATTTTGGGATCTCAATAAGCAAACTGCCGCTGGGTTACCGGAGAAATATTCATGGGCAAAAGCATCTACCTGATAAATTGGAATTGTCATTATTATATCCTTTACTTGACCAAGGCCAGCTTAACCCACATACTAAAACCAATACAGATACAGATATTATAAATTTGAACCATCACAGTTCTACTTGTTGACTAACTGTGCCTATTGCGGCGACTGAAACTGTATCAGGACGAACACACACCTAAATAACAGGTATATCGACTAAGTGACCAGCCTATATAGAAAAATTGCCAATGATCTTGCCTTGCATATCGAACAAGGGATCTATAAACCCGGTGACCGCCTACCTGGGGTTCGCCAACTTAGCCGAGAGTTTAGCGTCAGTATTTCTACGATTCTGCTCGCCCACCAATTGCTTGAAGACCGCGGTGCGATTAAAGCAAAACCAAGATCCGGGTTTTATATCAGTACCCATGTCCAACCCAAAATCAATATTCCAAGGGTCTCACGCCCTTCATCGAGACCGGTCTTGGTAAAAGGCCAGGAACTGGTACTGAATCTGGTAAAGGCAAGCAATCACCCGGATATACTCCAACTGGGTGCCGCTGTGCCACATCACAGCTTTTTACCTACGAAGGCAATTCAACGTTCTATCAGCAAGGTAGCGCGACAACAGGCTTTGGACTATGCGGCATACGAATTTCCACCCGGTCATTTATCCTTGCGAACACAAATTGCCAAACGCATGTTAATGGCCGGCGTACAATGTTTGGCCGACGACATTATCATTACCAATGGTTGTCAGGAATCATTGACCTTATCGTTACAAACGATAGCCAAACCTGGCGATATTATTGCTATTGAGTCACCCGCTTTTTATGGGTTATTGCAAGTTATCGATGCGCTGGGAATGAAAGCGCTGGAGATACCAACCGACCCTGAGCGGGGTATCAGTTTATCGGCGCTGGAATTGGCGATCGAAAAATGGAACATACGCTCAGTCGTTATTGTACCTAATTTTAGCAATCCTTTAGGTTACTGTATGCCGGAAAAACGCAAGAAAAAACTGGTCAAGATATTGTCAGCGTACAATATCCCGATTATTGAAGATGATGTCTATGGCGATCTTGGATTTGATCAGGTGCGTCCATCGGTCTTAAAAAAATATGACCGCAGCGATACTGTTATTTCCTGTTCCTCATTTTCAAAAACTATCTTACCGGGATTACGCGTTGGCTGGATTGTTCCTGGTCGATACTATAATCAGATCGAGTTTAAAAAATACGTCACCAACCTAGCGACACCAACGCTGTCACAAATGGCCATCGCCGATTTTCTTGTGCATGGAGGCTATGAACGCTATTTACGCCAGGTTAGAGAGACTTATAAAAATCATATCGCCATTGTGACTCAGGCGATCGTCAAATACTTCCCACAAGGCACCCGAATCACACAACCAAAAGGCGCATTTGTTTTATGGATCGAATTACCAAAAAGTATTGACGCTATGGCATTATACGAATCCGCACTCAAAGAAAATATCAGTATTGCCCCTGGTCCGATATTCTCTGCGTCGCAAAAATATAGAAATTTTATCCGTATCAGTTGTGCGCAACCGTGGGGGGACAAGCTTGATAGCGGTTTGCTTACCCTTGGCCGACTGGCGTATGCCTTGTACCCGTCTACCGGTCGTCGTTGATTACCGTCTCTTTTAGTAGCTTTGCAGCTTGCTTAAGTGCGTTCAATCGATTATCGAAAATATTTTCAACATCTAATTGACACAGTATTCCCTGCTTATCAAAGAACTGTTTTACTGTTGGCTGTGCACCAACTAGGCAGACATGACGTTGGGCATATTGCGTATCACTGATCATATCATTTAACGCATGTGATGAGGTAAAATCTACTGTGGTAATGTCGCTTAAATCCAAAACCAGCACATCATACTCCTTAAATGCCGCCAACATTTTTACCATGCCTTTTGCAGCGCCAAAGCTAAGCGGTCCCTTTAAATGAAACAATAAAATTCGACCCTTGGCCTGTTTTATGATCTTTGATTCATCGTAATTTAACGGCGCTTCTTCATTTGGCTCTGTAATCGCCGTAATACTGTCTATTTGCATATCTGTCATGCGTTTTAAAAATAGAAAGCTGGCCATCACCATACCCACGCCAACCGCAGTAATTAAATCAATAAATACAGTAATAAAAAACACCGTAAACATGATGACCACGCCCGTGATTGGCGCCCGATGCAATTTTTTTAGATACCCCCAGTCAATAATATCGGTACCCACTTTAATCAAAATACCGGCGAGAACCGCTTCGGGAATATACTTGGCCAGACCACCTGCTCCCAATACTATCGCCAATAACACCAACGCATGTAACATACCTGATATCGGTGTCGCCCCGCCCGCGCGTACATTCACCACGGTGCGCATGGTCGCACCCGCGCCTGGTAAACCGCCAAACAGACCAGCAAATGTATTGCCGATACCCTGCCCGATCAATTCTTTGTCTGAATCGTGTTGCGTTCGGGTAATGTTGTCTGCGACTAAAGACGTTAATAGAGAATCAATTGTCCCAAGTAATGCCAATACCATCGCCGACTTAAACATATCGATGATCAGTGACCATTCAAAAGCCGGTAGCTGTGGCTTGGGTAATCCACTCGGAATATCACCTAGAATCCTGACTGGACTGTCTTTAAAAAAAATCAGATAGGCCAGTGTACCCACTACTAGCGCTAATAACGGCGATGGAATATATTTGTTAATTTTTTTTGGTAACAAGTAGACTACCAGCAACGCGATTACACCTAGATACAGTGCCTGGCTTAGCGCACCGTTTATAAAATCCGGAAATTGAGTAATCGATTTTAACGGCGTCCCCGCTGACGCATGACCCAATAAAGGACCTAGTTGCAGCAGTATAATTATGACACCAATCCCACTCATAAACCCGGACGTCACCGGATGTGGAACCAGATTTATATATTTACCCACCTTAAATATCCCAAACAATATCTGCAATACACCGCCCATCATCACCACGGTAAAGGCTAGTGCTGCGCCGGTAGCAGGATCATTTGGATACAAGCTGGTATAGTGAGTAAAAACAGCCGCCATAACAACGGTCATTGGGCCAGTGGGACCTGATACCTGTGCAGGTGTGCCGCCAAACATCGCGGCAAAAAATCCAACAAAAATCGCTCCGTAGATACCCGCTATCGGACCTGCACCGGATGAAACACCAAATGCCAATGCCAGCGGCAAGGCGACTATACCGGCCGTTAAACCCCCATAAATATCGCCACGAATGTTCTGATAGTGCAAACCGTGTACAAAAGATTTCATTAGAACTCACCCTGAATAAAAGCACGTAATACCTTAAGCAATTTTATAATCCCCAAGCAAGTTACATCAACTGTATATTATACGGACTCCAGTGGCGTTATTTCAATATAAAAGTACTTAGAACACTGAGCAAGCCGATATCAATCCCAATATCAATTCCAATATCAGTCAAAGACTTCTGCAAACTTTTTAGTCGCTATGGTAAAGCGTCCTGTTCCATCAGAGAAAGGTGAACTCAATGAAATTTTGTTGCAGTCACAGAATTTTAACTCGCATTGCAACAACATCAGCTACTAATTTTTGACCAACAATTTATTATGAACATGCTCGATAATGAAATGGAAATGATGATAGTAAAAATAGGTGTCTTGCTCGGACAGATACTCGGCATTTGAGAGTAAATCACAAACCCTGGATTGTGACATCACACAAAATTATTTTATTGCAGGACCAATGCGAGCAAATGTATTAGCAGGATGACAAAGAATCTGGGTACAATAATTTCCTACATTTTTCTACCCGACACCAACCAATAACCCTACAAATTCACCTACTATAGTAATGCTGAACGGTTAAATTTGTTATGCTTTACTTAACCTTAATGCTTCTTTCGCTAAATTAAAACACTAACAATACACACAGCAAAAACCTTCACGTTAATACTTGAGTTTCGCAGTTTATTGTGATAAATCTTACAAACCAGGATGGCCTTTTAGTCAAAACAGCAAAATGATAATAGGACGCACGTGCGCATTATCCATTTAGCAATAATGATTTATACTGATAGAACATGGCACAGCAATAATAAGGAAATCTCTGTGAATAAAAACTCAGTTGAGTGCGTTACAACAAGTAATCGACGCTGGATGTTTTGTTTATTAGTATCAACGATCCTGATTATGGTTCTCACTTCATTTCCAATACTTGCGCGTGAGAATAAAACCCTCGTGCTTAATGTTACCAGCCAACCACCTCTTCACAGACAAACACACGATGGCTTTATGGATGAAATTTCCCGCATGGCTTTTAAAAATGTAGGCTACCAATTGGTGATAGAGCGTTTTCCAGCCGAGCGCGGGTTACGCAATGCTAATGCCGGATTGATTGATGGGGACATGGGCCGTGTAAAAGGTATCGATAAACTCTATCCTAACTTGATCCGCGTACCAGAGAAAATAATGAACTGGGAATTTTGTGTATTTTCAAAAAAGGAAATAAACTTACAGCAAGGTTGGAAAAGCCTTGCAAATAAAAATGTCGCCTTTATTACCGGCTGGAAAATACTGGAAAAAAATGTTCCTACATCGGCATTAATCACCAAATCAAGAGATGCACAACAGCTATTTATGCTAATCAACAAAGACCGTGTTAGCTTAGCTATTTATGAACGTTGGGGCGGAAACTATATCCTTAAAACCCTGAAAAATAATAACATAAAATTGCAGCGCCCTTGTCTGGCCACTAAGGAGATATTTATTTATTTACATAAAAAACATAGCGCGTTAGTACCACGTCTCGCTCAGGCACTGGCCGATATGAAAAAAGATGGCCGCTATAGACTGCTAATTAAAAAACATCTCAAAAGCTCGCAAACAATAATATTCTAAACGATGGCTAGAAACCACCAATTTATTTATGGTCGCCTTGCTCGTCGTTTGAGCATCTATGTTATTTTAGCAAGCACCCTGATCACTATTTTTACTTCTATCTTCCAAATCTATTCAGAATACCAACACGACATTCGAAAACTCCATGCCGAATTTGAGCACATAAAAAACACTCACCTCACTAACATTTCTGCGCGCGTCTGGGTACTGGATACCAAGGAACTACGGACAACGCTCAATAGCCTGCTAAGTTTTCGATCGGTTCGTTATATTACCGTATACGATAATAAAATATTATCGATAAGTATAGGAAAAGATATAACTAGCAATGTTATTGAAAAACAGTACCCGCTAACTCACAAACATGGCGGAAAAATAGTAAATATTGGTAAACTAGTTGTCAAGATAACTCTGGATGATGCTTACCAGCGTATCATTGACAGGGCGACCATTATTATCATAAGCAACGCTTTTAAGACATTTATTGTTGCCGGACTAATCTTGATAATTTTTTATTACATGGTTGCTCGACATCTAAACAAATTTTCCAAGTTTGCCGAGCAATTGAATATAGACACACTGCAAAGTCAATTCGAATTTGACCGCAAAAAAAATCCTCGTGGGCGCCCAGACGAACTGGATTTACTTAAAAATGCGGTAAGCCATATGCAAAAAAATCTAATGCGCGCTACACAGAATTTACAAAATAGTATGGGTGCTTTACAAGAACGCGAGCAAAACCTTGCCATCACGTTGAACAGTATTGGCGATGCCGTCATAGTGACAGACGCTGAAGGCTTGGTGACACGGATGAACCCAGTTGCTCAATCCTTAACAGGGTGGTCCTTACAAGAAGCACTCGGAAAATCAGTAAAATCAGTATTTACCATTATCCAAGCGGATACTCGTGAACCGATTAAAAATCCGATCGAGAAAGTAATCTCCTCAGGCCAAATAGTTTTTTTTAGTAATAATACAACCTTGATTGCCAAAGATAATACTGAGTACCAGATCGCGGATTCTGCCGCGCCTATTCGTAATGGCAATGAAAAAATATTAGGTATGGTTTTGGTCTTTAATGACGTTTCCTCTCAATATTTATTACGCGAGACCGCTGCTAATAGTAAGCGCGACCTGGAAGCTATCATGGACCACTTCCCAGCGACGGTCTATGTAAAAGACCTTAATGGCTGCTACCTATTTATTAATAAGAAATTTGCCGCACTATTTAAGCTATCACGTGATAATATTATCGGCAAAACCGCTTATGACTTTTTTCCGAAGGATATTGCGGCGCGCATGCATAACGACGAGCAATCCATTCTGCGGACTGCTAAATTAATGGAATCCGAAGAAGTCACGCCACTCGAAGATGGCCTGCATACTTATTTTTCTATCAAGTTCCCATTGTTGAATGAGTCAAAGGAAATTTACGCTATTTGCGGTATTTCAACTGATATTACCGCTCGAAAGCTACAGGACGAGCAAATTCAACGCAGCCAAAAAATGGACGCGATTGGTAAAATGACTGGCGGTATTGCACACGACTATAATAATATGCTCGGGGTTGTATTGGGGTATGCCAATTTATTGTCTAACGAACTGGATAATCAGCCTAAATTAAAATCTTATGCTAATGAAATCGAGCGTGCCAGTGAACGTGGCACAAAATTAACACAAAAAATATTAGCTATCTCCTGCCGTAAATCTGTCGACATACAAAAAATAGATATAAATTCAACGATTCTTGACGAGCAAAACATGCTGGAAAAAACACTGACTGCACGAGTAAAATTGGTGTTGGATTTAGAGAAAAACCTGCCGCCAGTCTGGTTAGACGGTGCTGAATTAGCTGACGCAATTCTTAATTTATGTATTAATGCAATGCACGCTATCGACAAACGCGGTCAACTAACGATTCAAACATCGATAAAAAAAATATACAAATCCGATGCACGTATATTACAATTAACACCGGGAGATTATATCCTCCTCAACGTCTCCGATACGGGATGTGGTATGAACGCTAAAACTAAGGAAAAGATATTTGACCCGTTCTACACAACAAAAGGCGATAAAGGCACCGGCTTGGGTTTAAGTCAAGTTTATCGATTTATAGAACGATGTAACGGTTCAATACAGGTTTCTTCCGAACTCGGACAAGGTACTCGATTTTCACTTTATTTCCCCATGCATGACAACCTACAACTCGACAAAAAAAGTATTATCGAAAAAAGTCTTATTAAGACCGATAAGTTAACTAATCTAAAAGGCAGTGAGACCATTCTTGTCATCGATGATGAACGGGCATTACGGGAGTTGGCTCGCGAAATACTGGAAGCACATGGGTATCGTATTTTTTGTGCCGACAACGCTGCGCAAACAATGAAAATCCTTGAAACCAATACCATTGACTTGTTGCTATCTGATGTTATTATGCCTGATATTGATGGATACCAACTGGCTACAGACGTGAGAAAAAAATACCCGAACGTTAAAATCCAAATGGTTAGTGGGTTCCAGGATGACCTTCAAGTGAAATCAAGCCATGACAATGAATTTTTCAATCTACTCCATAAACCTTATCATTTGCAGACATTATTAGTAACCGTACGCAAAATACTCGACGCATAGTCGCATACCTTAGATATCCAAGCCTTATGAGCATCGCTATCGTTCCAGAACAACACGAGTCCACAAAAGTAGTCCGGGCTACTCGCTTATTTGCGAACTGATTTAGGTTTTTATTTCATCTTCTTCTATTACCTCGATCTCCAACTTCCCCGCATTTATCCATTCTATGATACACGGCTGTGCCAATACACGGGTAACATATTGCTGTATCAGTGGTTCGAGTGGAATCGAATATCCAGTCAAGCGCAGCGCGATCGGCGAAAACATCGCGTCGGCTATCGAATACTCTCCAAATAACCAGTCCCCGTCTCCAGAAAATTTAGTCAAACACTTTTCCCAAAGCTGTTTAATTCTCTCAATTTCACGTTTAGCTGGAGACGATAACGGTATGTTCCTAAATATTTTCCGGCAGTTCATTGGCAATTCATTTCTGACATTGATAAAGCTGGAATGCATTTCAGCGCTCACAGATCTTGCGACCGCTCGTGCATTTTTATCGCTTGGCCAGCCTTTTGAATTCAAATATTGCTCTGATAAATACTCAAGAATTGATAAAGTATCCCATATCAATAAACCGCCATCTTTGAGTACAGGCACTTTAAAATCTGAATCATATTCGCGAAGCGCTTCCTTGGTATCTGCCGTGAATAATGGCACTCGTTTTTCTTTGAAATTTATTTGATAATGCTTCATAAACACCCATGGCCTTAACGACCAAGATGAGTAATTTTTATTCCCAATAATAAGTTCTAGATCAGCCATAGGTCCTTCCAGTCATCGTAATTATTTATAAAATATTGTATTGGAAGGCCAAGTCAATGTCCAAATCTATAAAAACCGAATGTATAATTATTTATACAATGTATATATAGACTAACATAGCGACCGAAATTATCCGTTTAAACTTAAGCGCTGTTGATCACGAAGGCATAACTTTTTTTCATTCTTGTTACTAGCCAGATTGGTTATTTTTATAGGCAGTGAGTAATTTATCCAAATGATTGGCAAACAGTTTTCGATCACCTTGGCTAAGTGCAGGCGGGCCGCCAGTATTTATTCCACTTGCGCGCAGCGTATCCATAAAATCTCTAACATTAAGACGCGCTTTAATATTCTCAGCGGTAAAAAGTTCTCCCCGGGGACTAAGCACATGACCACCTTTTTCAATGACTTCATCTGCTAAGGGTATGTCACTGGTGATAACCAGATCATTAACACTCAATTTTTTTACAATCTCATTGTCAGCAACATCAAATCCAGAGGCAACTCGCAGAAATTGAATATAACGTGACTTTGGTATGCGAATAGTTTGATTGGCTACCAGCGTTAACTGTATTTCTGTTCGCTCAGCGGCGCGAAATAAAATTTCCTTAATGACAACCGGACATGCATCTGCATCTACCCATATTTTCATTTTTTTATACTTTCATTACTAATATTCTAGAGTATTGTACAGGCAGATAGTGCGCCAATCACTACTAAAAAATATGAAATTCTGAGCAGGTATTTAGAATTGCTGGTTTTTATAACACCAATAAGTCCGGCGAAAATTATTATTGTGGAAATAAGCTCCGCTTGTGTAAAAACAAACCCACCCAAATGATATTCACTATTCGTTCTTACTTTTTCAATCAATAACCTTTCGAATCCACTAAATAATAGATAAAGTGAAAATAAGTATCCAGAATTATTGGGTACTTTTCTGACTGCCCATAGAAAGGCAAAAATGACTAGCGCCGCCCCGGTTTCATAAATTGGCGTCGGATATACACCTGGATGTTGAATCACAACGCCGGCAATATTATTTTCATAGGTCTGCGCCCATAACCAATCCGGCAACCAACCAGGCTTTAACGCCATATCTGCCGCAACGCCCCAATCGCCATCGCCCGACACCTGACATCCGATTCGTCCTATTCCATAGCTCAATATCATTGATGGTGCCAACGCATCAAGTATTGGAATTACTGGCACACCCCGTTTTTTAAGATAAACTATTCCAGTAATAATACCGAAAGTAACACCGCCATAAATAGAAAATCCAGATCGGGTGAATATCATACTCATGGGATCGTTTAAAAACTCACCCGCATACTCGAGTATATGAAAAATTCGGGCACCGATAATACCGGAAATTGTAGATAGCAAAACTAGACCGGCGACAATCTCATATGTAGGCACAATAACGTACTGATCATCATTTTTTGAGTAGAACTTCGCCCCAGAGACCAGCCCCAGTTTTTCTATTCTCGCCACTTCTTTTTCTGCAACATAAATAAACACAACCAGCGCGATTGCCACAAACAAGCCAAACATCGGTATAGGAATATTCCAACTGACACCCAATATCTGATTGACTAGATCACCTAGGTACGGATATGACATCAACTAAACCCCTTAATAGCCACCCTTTGCTCCTAGGGCTTTTACCTAGTGTAGTAGTGGGTTTGAGGGTTTCAACTATAACTGACATAAACATTACTATTTATTTCTATCGCTTAAGGCCAGGCTATGATTATTACAACTTCACTGTCCTACCATAAGTGTTATTTTTTATATGGGCCTTAATAAAACTGGTCTGTCAGAAATTTCTTGTGGTGAGCTATTCAATGGGTGTTGTTGAATAGTATGAAGAGTAGGCTTAGTCACTTCTGTTTTCCCGGCATTCGCTACGCGAAGTCCGGGCTACTTGTTTTAATCAGCTTAACGAATATGAAGGATAGATTGTAGCGTTTCCCCGGCTTTGTTTTCCACCTTTCGCCATGAGCTGTTGTCATGCATAGAAACCCATCGGCGCTCCTCCAGACGATAGTGCCAATCCTTATCTATCTGATAATAAACTTGCGTATCTTTACTCTCAATGATAGAAATAATTTCGTTGTTGTGATAATTAACCTCATCATAATCGGTCAATGCACGCTGACCCATTTCTGAATAGAGTTCATGTAAATCAAGCATAATATCATTCAGCTCTCCATCAAGATCTTTGACATTTAGACCTATGCGTTTTGCTTCTTTTGGTAGTATTGGATAATTATGCGATGGATAAGCAGTATTCAAGTGCACGCTGATTTTTTTTGCTTTATCATGATCCTCCAGATGGTGCTCGAGTATTTCTGTGCATATTTTTTCCGATAATGAACTCGCTCTTCCCACAGCACCTATGACCAATGGGTGGACATATGGAAGTAAAGAGGCATAGGCATTATCACCAAAAGACTTGCTGCCTGACGGGTGCCGGGTACTTTCCGCATCCTGAAGCATCTTCAAAATTCGATTCAGCTCATCCTGACTAACGCTCACCAGATCATTATCAACATCGACTGGCGATAAATCATGGGTAATCGACGTATCCACGGGTGTTAAATAAGACAGTGGACCCATAACAATTTCGTCAGCGCCAAGTGCCATCATTGTTGCTGCCGATGCACATTCCAAGGGAAGATAAACTGTTATTTTTTTTGCATATTGCCGCAACAGATTAATAATTCGTAATGAAGCGGTCCCCGAGCCACCACTCGATTTTATCATTAATGCAATATGTTCTTGCGGGCCTATTTTTTGCAACAAATCATAAAATCCGTAAACCACATTACTACTGACACTCCCTGAGGGCGTATTCCAATAACTGAGAAATACACAACCCAGGTTTTTTTCAATCTTATTAACCAAAACCTGGGTCTCGGAAAATAAAACAGGAGGCGTGTTAATTTTAACACCCTTTTTAGACTCACTAAGTTCACCAGTCACTTTTATCTCCATTTTACTGATTGTAATAATTTTAGACTTAAGCTTTAAACTTAAGGTATCTATTTCAACGTAATATATTATTTATAATATTCGGTAGAACAATAGTATAGACGCATCGTTTAGATGGTAAATGAATTGGGCTTTAATATTAAGTACTATTTTTCTTTATCGACAAAATATTTTTTAGTACCTTTAAAGCACACCGCATTATGATTTAACAGATACTGAAGAATTTTCTGCCGCCTGGCTCTTTGTGCATAGCGAATGTATTAGATCCAGTAATTCGTCTTCAGCATAAGGTTTTGTCAGGTATTCACTCACGCCTGCTTTTTTAGCCTGTTTCCGATGTTTTTTTGACGTACGCGAAGTGATCATAATAACAGGCAAATTACCAAACTCTTTATCAGCACGTATATTGGAAGTGAGTTCTAGCCCAGTCATTTTTGGCATTTCCATATCAGACAAAACGACATCCGGACTGCTCTTACGCATAATATCAATAGCCTCAACACCATTACTGGCCACAAGTGCCTTATAACCTGCGTCCTCAACTAACTCGCATAGTAATTTTCGTATACTCATCGAGTCATCCACAATCAGTATTTTTGCGACTCGGTTTCTTTGAGTATTTACCCCTAAATTAGTCTGCGCGGTGGTATGCAAAAAAGTATTGGTATTTGACCTTAACAAATCTTTTAAATTCAATACCGGGACTACTGTACCATCCCCTAATATCGAAACACCGGACAACCCTTGTATATCCGGTAAAAATGTACCCATCCCTTTAAGAACCAACTCATTGCTGCTAACCACTTGGTCAACCAAAACTACCACCACCTCTTCATCATCCACTTCTACCAATAATGCAACTTGCGGGGTACTTTGGGCACTAGTATATAACGAGGTATCAACATTGACATTACTGGTTAATGAAAATAAAAACTTCGCTGAATAGTTTTTTTCATCGGTGGTGTAAACTGGATCACTTTCCTCAATAATATACTGACCGAGCTGGGGAGGGACTATCTGATAAAGCGAGTTGGAAGGCACTGCAAACAATTCGCCTCCACTTTTAACCAAAATAGTATGCGTCGTTATCAGGCTAACGGGTAACTGCAATGAGACTCTACACCCTTTTGGCTCATTGTCACTGATAGACAATTTGCCACCATAAGAACTAATAACGTTGTTTACAATATCCAGTCCCACGCCGCGTCCTGAAATCTGGCTGACCTTGTCTCGGGTAGTGAATCCACCCGTAAGCAGCAGCTTCGCTAACTCTTGATGGCTGGCCTTGGCACCTTTGTCCAATAATTTTTTCTTAATCGCAGACTTTCGAATGCGTTTATAGTCCAAACCGCCACCATCATCAGAACAGATGATATTAATGTTGTTGCCAACTTGCGAAATTTTTAATTCTATTTTTCCTACTTCAGGCTTTCCAGATGCTTCACGTTCGGCAAGCGCTTCGATACCATGATCCACTGCATTTCGCAAAATATGTATTATCGGATCTGTCAAATTTGTCAATACATCACAATCAATACTTAGGTCTTCACCCTCTACCAATAAACGAGCATGCTTCCCCGTCGCCCGCGACGTCTGGCGTACCGCACGATGTAAACGGGGAACAATTGAATTAACAGACACCATCCGTGCATCCATGACCATATGTTGCAATTCAATATTAAGTTTTTGTTGCTCCAGAACCAGGGTTTCAAGCTCTGTTACTTGTTTTTTGATGGCACGTTGTCCTTCATTAACATCTAAGACAGTTTCTATAAAGCAATTCAACGACCCATGTAACTCATCATATTGATCCATCTCGATCGAATCAAAATTGCTATCACTTTTAATATTTTGTTGCGCCTGGCGTTGCAATCCCGTCAATCTTTGTATATTAACCATATCTTCAAGTTCGGCCTGGTTATGGCGAAACACACGGTCTTTAATTTGCAATTCCAGTTCTTGTTTCTTAATACGGTTAAAATAACTTTGGACTTGACTATTCATGGTCGCCAACTCGCCGACGATTTTATACATATCGTCTATGACCCGGATCGGTACGTAGAGCGCTTTTTCGCCGGAATCAGGCTTGGGGTCCGACAAGTCGGGCAGCGCGTCGTCGCTATGCGATTCCGCAAAGACACCAGACCGGCTCCCCTGTTGCTCCGATTTACCTGCTAACGGTAGCTCGCCTCTATCGATACGGTTTGCCCAATCAAGTACGCTTTGCAATGTTTTTTGTGCCGATTCTGGGACAGTTTCTTTACCCTGCATCGCGTCCAACATAGATTCCACACAGTCAGTGGCTTCTTGCAGTACCGCCAGCAACTGTCGAGGAAAATTTTCCGGGCGGGTTGTTAAATATTCCAGAATATCTTCCAGGTGATGCGTCATATTTGCAATGCCCGTTATACCCAGAAGACTTGCTGACCCTTTCAAGGTATGCGCACAACGCTGTGCAGACGAAATATTTTCCGCCACATTGACACCAATAGAAATATTCTCTATACAATTTGATAATTTTGATGCAACAAACGGCGATTCTTTAAAAAACGCATCGACAATTCCCTGGCTACTGCTCTTAGGTAAAGTAACATCTATATCTTTCTGGCTTGCTTTTGTTGCTCTTACACTGGTTGGTGGCGTTAATTCAGGAACATCTATCGGCTGAACCAGATCGACCAATAATCTTCTGGCAGGTTTATCCGCTAATGGCTTTGGCCAAGACTCACTTTGCAAAAAACTGATCAGCAACACGCTCTTATCTTCCTGTTCCGGATCGCCTAGATAATCCATTACTAACGCCTGCCATTCCCTAAATACGCCGCTGGTTAAGAATTTCGCTTTGGGTTTAGCTTTCATTTTCAAAAGCAAATTGAAATTAAGTTCAATATACTCACAAACTTTTTTCAACCCTTGCAACCCCAACTCATTACTGGCTTCTGAAAATCTCTCCACCAACATCAAATATTGCATCCCGGCTTCTTTCAATTGCGAACTGCCGGTAGAATATTTTTTTACCAGATTCACTAACTCGTTCATTTCTGGTAATAGCTCTGAAAGTTCCTGACCGAGAATCCCTAATACGCTACTAGTATCAAAATCAATTTTTACCGACTTTGATTTGATACCTGAGTTATAACTAACATCTAATACAGGATTAACTTCGGGCACCGAATCGGGCTTACTATTGGTTTCAGCTTCAATAGCAGCTTCGATTTCTATATCCGAATGAATTTCAGCCGTTACAGTGACATCCTCTGCAGGCTCAATATCCAGAGTCGCGTTAATATTTTTTGCGGATTCTGCAACTTTTTCTTTTTCAACATAAACAGCAGTTTCGAAATCAACATCGGTAGTAGCGATAGATTCCGTACCGATGGCATCCACCTTCAGATTCGCGACAACGTCTTGGTCTCCCATCTCATCATTGACGATCAACTTGTCAACATCCAGAATTTTATCTGACGACTGACTAACTCGATTGGTATCAACATCCTCAACAGGGTTATCAGACACAGAAAATTTCATATTTTCTGTCGATTTTGGTCTCTCTGCCACCATCACCTCTATTGGCACTTCAGCATCAACAGCTGATTCAACAATCGCTTCACGATCACTTTCTACAGAGGGTTTAACCGTCAACGCACTTTCGACTTCAAAACTGGTCTCAAGTTCCAGTTCTGATTTTGCGTCCAGATGTTCAGGCATTATATTGGCACTGATTTCTAACAACGTAATATTGGAGGTATGGCCAAGATAGTATTTTAAATCAATCAACCAACTAAGATGCTCCTGAACATATTGTTGGGTAATTTTTCGATTTGCCTGGACGTTTCTATTAAATTGCTTGCTTAGTTTAGAACAAAGGTCACAAAGATCATCAAAATCTATCATCTCGGCGGCAAGATTTATATTGTCGAGAATAACAGAGAACCCCTCCATAAACTCACGGGTTAAACTATTATCATTCTTTTCATCCCAATCGCCCAGCAAAGTCTCCAGTACATCAACTGCATCGTCTATAATAGGCGATAACAACTGATACTGAGATTCTTTATCCATCCCAAATACTGCCCGGATTTCACCATGCTGCTTTTCAGGAACCGGGGCTAACAACTTGTCTATATCCGTTAAAGCAAACCCCGCTTCAAGCAAACTATTTGCCTGCTCGCTCCACTCAACCAATAGTTCACAATAGGGTATAATCATCTCGACAGAGCTGTCTTGCATCGTATCTAACGCAGCCACGATTTCAATGCTTGCCAGATATAATCCCGTTTGTCCCGCTAATTCAGCATTTTCTGACACGGTCCTAAACTGAGAATACCAAACGGATACAGCACCATAGTATTGCTCGATTGTGGCTTTAGCACTTTCCAGCGCCTCAAGCGTCTCAATCAGACTCTCATGTGCTGCCTGTAGTGAATTTTTTAATTGTTGTATATGATCTGCATTCTGCATAGTTTATCGTTAAACAAATTAGTCGATGTATTGGTCCAGTATATCAAGCACCTGGCAACTTAAACTCGCTTACCTTATCCAACATTGTTGTTGCATAAGCCGCCAGACTCTTTGCTTGCAAGGCTTGTTCATTAAGTTCTTCGCGAGTCGCCAAAGTACTCTTCTGCACAATCGATGCACTATGACCAATTTCATTATTTATTTTTGCTTGTGTGATAGAAGCTTTCGCAATGCCTTCCACTGAAGATACCAGCCGCGAAGTCGCATCTTGCGCCTCAACCATTTGCTTACCCGCCTCCTCTGCCATCTCGGAGCCATGAACAACCTGACTAATCGCTTTATTTATCGCAGCAATGCTGCCAGAGGTTTCCAATTGAATACTATTAACGAGTTCGCTGATATTCGCAGTCTCGTTTTGAGAACTTTCGGCCAAGCGCTGTACCTCATCTGCGACGACTGCAAAACCACGACCGGCATCGCCCGCCGCTGCCGCTTGCATACTCGCGTTCAATGCCAGAACATGCGTGCGTTCTGCAATATTACTAATAATCTCGACGATTTTTGTAATCTCTTGTGAGCGTTCGCCAAGCCGTTTGATTCTTTTTTCCGTTTCGCTGATCGTTTCTCTAATCTCGGCTATCCCGCTAACCGCGCTACTCACCTTAGTAAGTGCCAACTCAGTTGACACCGACGCATTAGAGGCCAGTTGGTCACAACTTTGCGAATGTTTGGCAATAGCATCCATTTTCTTCGCTGCGTCTTCTAATTTTGTCACCGTATGACCAAGAACCTTACGCTCAGTTTCTGCCACACCGGAAACTTTATCGCTTTGAGTACGCACGATTGCTGCAACTTTATCAACTTGCTGAGCCACATCCCTAATACTCCCGAGTACCTCAGCAGTCTCAGAGGTCAATTGGTTAATCGCATCGCCAACTGCCCCGGTAATATCTTCTGCGATGGGCACAGTTACTGTCAAATCTTTGTTACTAATATCTGAGACCTTGTCCAGTAATTCGATAATCGAATTATTCAGTTGCTCGTTTTCCTCTTCCGCCTTAGCCATACGGGCCAAGCGTTCATCTAACATTAAATCGAAACTCCTGCCAAGGTTTCCAAGTTCATCCTGTGTTCGAAGATTGGATCGGGCACTGTAGTCGCCTTGTGATATCTTCCGAATAACGTTATTAAGCACTTTTAAAGATCTTCCCACACTGCGGCTAAGGTTCCAAAACAATATAGAAATTACAATCGATATTAGCAAGACTATTCCGTATGAGATGAAATTAATATTAGTGATACGCTCATCGGCATTTTTTTTATCTCGAATAATGATTTCACCAATATATTTCAACATATCGTTTAACTGTGCTTCCATATGCAACGTGTCTTGTTTTAAAAAATTGTTCTCTTCATCTCTGTCATTGATTGCCAGACTTATATCTTTCAAACTCCGTTGATATTTTTTTAAATTGTAAACAAGTTCATCTCTTACTTCTGCCGATAGCTTTTCCTTGTTGACAGTATCCTCTAACTTAGACGATGCGCTTAAAAGCAAACGCAAGTCGGCCTTATTTGAATACAATAAATACTTTTTCTCAAGTGAAAACATGTCAAGCGCAAGGGCTAGCAATTGTTCGCTTCGAATAGACTTTACCAACTCCACGATCCGAAAATCAGCTTTATGTACAACACCCAATAAACCAAGACGTGGGTTTAATCCAATTTCGGCAATTGCGATCACTTCACGCATAAAGGCTACTTCATATTTTTTAAGCGCTTTCCTAAGCAAAACAAGCATTTTTCTTTCGTGACTGCCAGGAGAATATTTTTCTAATTCTCCAATCAGGGCATGCAATTTTTTCATTTGGATACCATGTTTTTTTATCAACATGATATCCTTGTTGGCCATGAACTCTGCTTCTGTCCGCTGTGCAGACATGATTAAAACATCAGTTTCTTTAGCAAGCATTTGAAACTTGTTCAGACTATCAGTTCTTTTTAGTATTTTTTCTTTAGTGGATATTGATTTATTATAGGTAAAGCCGATCACCATAAATCCTATCAATAGCAAAAACAAAGCAAAAACAAGCTTCCCTCCGATAGTGGATTTTTTTTGCGACATAATTTACTCGCCCCTCTGTTGACAAACCAACACATAAAAGTTTATTACATAAAAAATAAATCTATCCCTAAATATTTTAATTTTAATATAGCGACTCACAACAAACTCAAACATGCACTTTTTCAGCAATCCAGGAAAATATTCCTTTTATATCACAGTCAAGCCAAGCTAATTCTTGTTGATAACATCCTCGAACAAACGGATCAAGCTCTTTTGATACGGTGGGAATTTTGCTTACAAGTTCATCGGGTGTAAGATACAAAAGTTTTGGCAAGCCATTTGAGTAAAGACCTATCCAATTTTCATCTATCAATAAAAAAAGTTGTTTTTGTTGAGTCGGCTTAACAACTTCAATATTAAGCAACAAAGCGAGATCCAGTATAGGCGTGATATTACCACGTAAATTTACCATCCCAATGATCCATTCAGGCGAATTCGGTAGCCGCGATACAGGCAGGCCACTTCTAACCTCACACATCATTCCTTCCGGTAGCAGCAGGCCTGTTGTCCCTAATACAAATCCATGGCGACGATGATCACTTGCGTCTTGTATAAGATTGCTATCAAGATCCGCTAACGAAGAATGCTCATCGGGACTCTGCATGTTTTTTATATTATCATACATGGTGAATAATCCCGTCGCCGTATTTTATTAACAAAACAACTTAATTTGCTCGAGAATTTGATCCTCAGTATAGGGCTTACACACAAGCGCCTTACCGCCTTGTTTTTTTGCCCACAATTGATCAACTCGCTGATTCTTGCTACTGACAAAAACAACCGGGATATTTTCTGTTTCAGAATCTTTTAATATCGCTCGACAAGCACTGTAACCATCCATTTCATCCATTACAATATCCATGAATATTAAATCTGGCTTCTCCGATTTTGCCTTACTAACTGCTTCCCGCCCTGATGTTGCGGTGATGACTGCAAGATTGGCTTTAGACACCACATTTTTAAGGTTTAACAAATCTGTTGATACATCATCGACAATAAGTATTTTTTTGCTAGACATATTATTGGTTTGCCTCAGTAGGGTTAGTATTTATAAGTTAGTCCTTCGGTTGTCCGCAAATTTGATGAATTATTTTTTGCAAGACACTTTTCAACAATTTTTCGAAGTCTATGTTCTTTCGGAGGTTTAACTAAATAGGCATTACAACCTGACATCGTTCCCCGAACTTTATCAAAGGGGGATTTTCTGCTAGTTAACATAACAACATAACTTCGATGTTTCTTTTTAATAAATTTACATACCTGATAGCCATCCAGACCCGGCATCTCAACATCGAGAAAAATTAATCCATAGTGTTTGTTTGCTGTCATTCCAATCGCCTCTTCGCCATCTGCAGCATATTCTATCCTAAGTTCGTCATCAACCAGATTAGGTAATATGTGTTCCATATATTTCCGCACTGGAAAACTATCGTCAACCACCAGTATGTTTAGTTTGCTGGAAATATTCGTGGTAACGCTACTGTCATTTAAATTGGCAACAAATTGTAGCGTTGAAATTATTTGCTTGAGTGATATTGGTCGTTTTAAGACGTGTTGGCCAATAGAACCCTCTGCGTCTTTATTTGTTACAAAAATGGCAGTCGTTAGCGGGAAACTTTTGGCAATATCGCGCCATAGCGCAACGGCTCTGGGTATATCCTGGTTGACGAATAAAATGTCCGGAATTTTTTTACTATTTACATACTGGTTGAAGTCTACAAACCTAATATCAATGGGGGTGCGAAAAGATCCCTCTAACATCCTGAACAGGCTTTTTAATAGATTGATCTCCTTATCCGGTAAGCCGATGTATGATGCAATAACTGGCATAAAATTTACATCCTTAATGACTACTTCCATATCTATATTCGCGGAATATAGTGATTATTAGTGATTATTAATGATTAACGATCGCTATTTATTACTTTTTTTTATTACGCTAGAAACTCTAACCCTCAAACCGGTAATATAAGAAATATCAGATTACTATTATCTGGAAAAACTAACCCTGTTAGGGAAGGGTTTGCATTTTTCTTTGCTAACAGTGATACTACGGCTACTTTAATTGCTTGTTAATTAGCTAGCTGAACTAAAAACATTCAACTTTATTGTATAATTTTTATTATTACAGTACAGTAATATTGATTTTATTTTGTCAATTATAACAGAACAAATACTAATACAACAAACTCTTAGGTGTTTATGATGACGATTATATCAACAGAAAATAAGCAAAATAATCTGATTTTTCAGACAGTGTGATATTGTTGACATTATTTATTAATTAACAAACTTCCAAAAACAAAAATACTTAAGAGTGCTATAGCTGCAATAATCAGTTGCCAATCAAAGGGGGGTCATGTGAAAGTTAAACTACGGCTTTTATTTATGCTTTCGCTATTCGTTTTTCCAGGCTTTACTTTTAACATCTGCCTGGCTGATCCATCAGGAAACTCTAATACTGCCAGCAAAACTACTCAGACAAATATTCGCGATACGATTGATATTCGTATTGGCTGGGTCTTTTCGATGGCTAACGCTCCCATTATTATCGCCGAAAAGAAGGGCTATTTCTTGCAACAAGGGATAAGCGTAAAATTAAAATCCTATAAAAGTGGCCCCGATTTATATAAAGACATACAAGCAGGCAAGCTTGATATGGCCTATATTGGCGCCCCGCCGATCTATCACTGGTACGCTAAAGGTTTAAAAAGCAAAATCATTGCTAAAGTTAATTACGGTCAAGCTGCGGTTATCACCCACAATGATTCCAATATCAATAAAATTGCCGATTTACGCGGTAAAAAATTTGGTGGATTTAAAACCGGCAGCGGTATGGATGTATTATTGCGCGGCTTTATTTTAGACGAAAAAGCCGGTATTAATCCACGTACTGATGTCAACATTATTACAATGAAGCCGGAAGAAATGGGTCTTGCCGTTGAAAAAAACAAGATTGCTGCTGCATTAAGCTGGGAACCCTTTACCAGCAGATCGATATTGCGGGGAGACACCAAAATTATTCTTGATGTCAATAAAGAGATCCCCCGATACCCATGGTATGTCATTATGGCCATGCCCAAGGCGATTAAAAACAAAAGAGCTGGCATTGTAAAGGTCATCAAGGCTCACAAAAAAGCCATCGCTTTCCTCAATTCGTCGCCAACCGCAGGTGATAAAATTATTACCCAAGCCTTTAATTTGACGCCGGTTAAAAACAAGCAGAAAAGAGTTTATTCATCAGCGGAAATCATAGCGCAGGCAAAAAAACGGCTGGGATGGCAAGCAAGATTGACTCGAAACGATGCACGATTTATGCAAAAACTTGTAAATTATTCTTATAAACTAGGTTATATTAAAAACAAGATCAACGTCAATGATATTATTGATATAAGCTTTTTGTTTGAAGCGGTGATAAATTAACGCAGTTTCTTCACCTTGAACTTGCGTGCTTTTATATTACCTTCCGATAGAATCTTGAAAGCTTGTTTCGCTATTGGCCGCTGCACCGCAACATAGGCAAGATTATCAAATATATCGATTTTACCAATTTGCTTGCCCGGTAGATTAGTGCTTGACGTTAACGCACCCAAAATATCACCCGCGCGTAATTTATCTTTACGGCCACCACTAATAGCAAGTGTCACCATTGGCGGGCTAAGTTTAAAATTCTCGCGAGCTTTGAGCGACTCACCAGTCTTGATAGTGACCGGGCTATCTTGAAAAGCTGATATTGCGTCGAGTTTATAGTTTTCAGATTCCATAAACAAACTGATTGCCAAACCCTTATTATCGGCACGACCGGTGCGACCGATGCGATGAATATGTATTTCCGGGTCAGGTGATAATTCAAAGTTAATCACCGCGTTTACGTTTTTAATATCGAGTCCACGTGCAGCAACATCGGTGGCAATAAGTAACGAACTACTCTTATTGGAAAATTGCACCAACACCTGATCGCGCTCCTTTTGCTCCAGATCGCCGTGCAGAGCCAATGCATGGAACCCCTGCTCCCATAAAGCATTGCTAAGCTCCTGACACTGTTGCTTGCGATTACAAAACACCAAGCTCGATTCGGGGCGGTAGTGTTCTAACAGTGTTACTAATGTCTTGGTTCTTGCGCCTTTTTCTATACGATAAAAAACCTGTTTGATTTTTTTGTCATCGTGTAAAGCTTCAACTCGAATATCAACAGGATCAATCTGAATCGCCTGGCTAATTTCTTGTATTTCGTCCGGGTAGGTCGCTGAGAATAACAACGTTTGTCTACGCTTAGGCATTTTGTCGATGATACGCATAATATCTTCATGAAATCCCATATCCAGCATACGATCTGCTTCGTCCAGTACCAGCATTTTCAAGCTATTAAGTTTCAAACTGGCTTTTTCCAAATGCTTTAAGATTCGTCCGGGCGTTCCGACAACAACGTGAGGATGATGTTCGAGCGAACCCAGCTGCGGCCCAAACGCCGTACCACCACACAGGGTAAGTATTTTTGTATTGGGTATCGCACGCGCCAGACGACGCAGTTCTTTACTGACTTGATCTGCCAATTCACGCGTTGGACAAAGCACCAGGGACTGGGTACGGTAGATTCGAATGTTCAGCTTGTGCAACAGGCCAATCGCAAATGCAGCGGTTTTGCCACTGCCCGTTTTAGCTTGTGCCAGTATATCCCTGCCTTTTAAAATAACAGGTAAACTATGCGCCTGAATCGGCGTCATTTTCTGGTAGTCCAGCGACTCGATATTTTTTAAAAATTCAGGTGCTAAAGGCAATGATAAAAATGCAGTGGATGTCATGTTAAAACCTATATTTTTCTGATCAGACTCTATTTAGTTTTGCGCATTTTCGTATAAACCAATATTGGCAGTGCAAAGAAGACTAGCGCAAAAATAATAGAAAGCAACACCGTATATTTCAGTAATATCCATCCAAATATAATGACGCCACTTAACAGCCAAACTAACACCATCACTGCCTTGGGAATATCTTCGGGCATTATTTTCACCTCTTACGAATATGAGATTTTGTATTTTATTTACAGGCAACAACAATCTATTTTTTTAACGCTTTTGCAAAAGCATCGGCCATAGAACTGTTAACAGGACTATGATTCTGTGCTTTATTCGACTTGTTATTACGACTCTTTTTTGCTTTTGATTTTTTGATACTATCATTACTACCTGAAGATAAAGGCTGCTGGCCGTGCGTGGCCTGGTGCTCACGACTATCATCTGCAAGTCGCATCGTTAACGCGATGCGCTTGCGTTCAAGATCGACTGACATAACTTTTGCGGTGACGATATCACCTGTTTTAACAACCGCATGTGGATCTTTTATATATTTATCAGCGAGCATGGAAATATGGACTAAACCATCCTGGTGTACACCAACATCCACAAACGCACCAAAGTTTGTAACGTTCGTGACCACGCCTTCCAAAATCATATCGATTTTAAGATCGGCTATCTTTTCGATATTGTCTTTAAAAACTGCGGTTTTAAACTCCGGGCGCGGATCACGGCCAGGTTTTTCCAACTCTTGCAATATATCCGTCACCGTTGGCACACCAAATTTATCGCTAGTAAAAAGATTAGCCTCAACAGACTGCAATAATTTTTTATTGCCAATAATAGCCTTTAGACTAAGCCCACTGTGCGACATTAATAATTCGACAACCGGATAAGCTTCTGGATGCACACCCGAATTATCTAATGGATTGTCTCCATTGACGACCCTCAAAAAACCACCTGCCTGCTCAAACGCTTTCGGCCCTAATCGAGGGACACTACGTAAACCCTGCCGGTCTTTAAACGCACCATTTTTATTACGATACTCAACAATACTGTCAGCCAGGCCAATATTCAATCCAGCGACTTGCGATAACAGCGGGCTTGATGCCATATTAACATCGACACCAACCGCGTTAACACAATCCTCTACCACCGTGTTTAATTTACGTGCCAACTGAACCTGATTGACATCATGCTGATATTGACCGACACCAATTGCTTTGGGCTCAATTTTAACCAGTTCCGCCAATGGATCTTGCAACCGCCGCGCGATAGAAACAGCGCCTCGTATCGACACATCAAGCGATGGGAATTCCAACGCTGCCAGCGCTGACGCTGAATAAACCGATGCGCCCGCTTCTGATACCATCACTTGCCTCAACGTTTCCTTTGGCGCCAGCGTTATCATTTCGCTAACAAGGCGATCTGTTTCTCGCGAGCCGGTTCCATTACCAATGCTAATAAGTTTAACATGATGTTTGCGACAAAGCGCTAAAAGTATATCGATGGATTGTTGCCATTTTTTCTGTGGCACATGAGGATAGATAGTCGCCGTGTCCAACAACTTCCCGGTATCGTCGACAATAGCGACTTTGACGCCGGTTCTGAGTCCTGGATCGAGACCCATCGTCGTTAACGCCCCAGCGGGTGCTGCCAGCAACAGCGCTTTTATATTGGCTGCAAATACTTCGATAGCCTGTGTTTGTGCGTTTTCTTTTAAGCGGCTTTTTAATTCTACATCCAGACTATTGAATATTCTAATTTTCCAGGCTTGCCGTACTGTTTCCAGTAACCAGCTATCTGCAAGGCGATTTTTTTGGCTAATATCAAAATGCCGGGCGATCATGGTTTCGCACGGATGGGTTTTTAGCTCGTCTTCATTTTCGAGTTTTAGCGAAAGACGTAATATGCCTTCACTACGTCCACGAAACAATGCTAACGCACGATGAGATGGAATATTCTTAATCGCTTCATGGTAGTCAAAATAATCTCTAAACTTACCACCTTCACTCTCTTTGCCCTTGGCCAATTTTGCTATTAAAAAAACCTGCTGCCATAAATAATCGCGTAGTTGCCCAAGTAATTTTGCGTCTTCAGAAAATTGCTCCATCAGTATTTGTCTGGCACCATCAAGCGCACCGTCAGAATCATTAATCGCCTTTTCCTTATTAATATATTTTCCAGCCTCCTGGTGTAAATCGGTGTTTGGCGTATTCAGCAATGTTAGCGCCAGTGGTTCAAGGCCGGCTTCACGTGCGATTTGTGCTTTGGTACGCCGCTTTTTCTTAAAGGGTAAATAAAGATCTTCCAGTTCGGTCTTGGTTTTAACGGCGAGGATGGCTTTTTTTAGGCCCGCATCCAGTTTACCCTGCTCGTGAATACTCGATAAAATGGTTTCACGGCGTTCGTCCAGCTCGCGCAAGTAGCCAAGTCGCTCAGTCAGATTGCGTAACTGGGTATCATCCAACCCACCGGTAATTTCTTTACGGTATCGAGCGATAAACGGTACGGTTGCACCATCGTCTAACAAGGTAATCGTGCTGCTTACCTGGTTTTCTTTGACATTTAGTTCCACGGCAATTTGTGTTGCGATATTCGACATTATTGATAGTTCCGACAAAAGAAGAGGATTCTAACGCGTTTTTTGGATTTTAAAAAGTATCAATTAACCTGGGTACTTGTCAGACTAGCGGGCACCCAGGGCAAGCTTTGATTGTATGACAAATTGTGTAAAACCTGAAAAATACTCTGAGGTGATTTCCCTTTTTCCGATAGCCGTATCTGCATAAAAAAATCCAATCGGTTTGTCTCCAAGCTTTAGCGACGCAACGACAAATTCAGTCACCTTAACCTTTTCTCTAAATCCCGGTGGAAGCAAATGCTGCCACTTTGCATTATTAACATCCTTAACTAATAATTCACCACCGTTAACCATGGTTTGTGAAAAAAGATCACCAGTCACATTAACGCTAAATGAAAAATAGTCGGTTAGCTCTTCGACCCCCGCTCCAGCACCCAAACGACCTTTATATCGTTTTTTATCCGGGCTTAAGAAACACAACACAGCCCGATCGAAACCAACACCCCGATTGATACCTTCAAGAATTTTACTCAGGATTGAATTGATATCCGATTTTACCAATATTAGATTGGTAATCTCATTTAATATCGAAATGATAACCGTATGGTCGATTTTCGCCACCGTCGTTACCGCCTCTTTTTCCTGCTTACTCTCAAATTCTGTTGCCTCCGGGGACTCAGGCACGATACCCTGCACAGCTGACGCCGAGCCAACCTTTGTTGTTTGACTCACCACAACTTCTGATTGCTGGCTGTCCTCTTCAGAATTTGGCTGTTTATTCCCAGCGTAATACGACAATACTCTGGCAATTTTATCACGTGCCGGATCACTTCCATCACTGCTAGCTATTTTTGGCTGTAGTGATTTCCTATTAAGACCATAATCTTCTATCAGATCACAAGATGCTTTAAATGAATCTGTCAGACAACTGGAAATCGAATCTTTTTCTAACCCGGTCGCCTCTGACAGGTCAGCCATCAAATCATTATAGCGATTGCTTCCGACTGTCTCCGGTGAATAAATTGTGCCGACGATATCATTGCTAATGGATGCCAATGCTTTGTTTAGCTGTAACTTGTTCTTAACGGGTCCATTATTTTTATTACTATAACTTTCTACCGTTTTTACCACCGTGTCCGGGAACTCCCATTTTTTGAAAACCGCCTGCGCTATCTCTTTAAACGTTGTCCCCAATATTGTCTGTTGTGCTTTTTCCCAGGAAATTTCTTTGGTTTTCATCGTCACCATAATTTGATCGTATTCACTCGAAATTATTGTCGCGACAATAATTTCGCCCAAATTATGTAGTAATGCACATATATAGCTCTCTTCCGGGTCCTTGGCCCCTGTTTTAATGGCCATCACCTTGACAAATCCCGCCGACATAAAAGATTTAGCCA
>QILK01000028.1 GCA_003233345.1 Gammaproteobacteria bacterium
CCAGGGTATGTCGGTTATGAAGAGGGGGGTTATCTAACAGAGGCGGTCAGGCGTCGACCTTATTCGGTTATTTTGCTTGACGAAGTCGAAAAGGCTCATCCAGATGTCTTTAATATATTATTGCAAATTCTCGATGACGGTCGATTGACCGATGGTCACGGTCGTACGGTTGATTTTAGAAATACGGTTATTGCCATGACCTCAAATCTTGGTTCAGAGCTGATACAGGAGTTTTCGGCAGCGGGGGACTATGAAAAAATAAAATCAGCTGTCATGGAAGTAGTCGGTACCCAGTTTCGTCCCGAGTTTATTAATCGAATTGATGAGCTAGTCGTTTTTCATCCGCTAGCGCGGGAACAGATCCGATCAATTTGTGAAATTCAAATTGAACAGCTACGCTTGCGGTTAGTTGATATGGGGCTGGATCTTAAAGTATCGTCTGCGGCGTTGGACTTACTCGGCGAAGCCGGTTTCGATTCGGTTTATGGTGCGCGGCCCCTTAAACGCGCTATTCAGCAGAAACTAGAAAACCCGCTTGCGGAGCGTATGTTGGCGGGGGACTATAAGCCAGGGAATGTTATATCGGTCGATGTAAAAAAAGGCCAATTAGTATTTAGTGCAAAAGAGGGCGTGGTTTCGTTGCACAGTGCCAGAGCTTGATGCTTTTACAAGAAACTTAATTGATATAAGTTTAGTTTCCCGTAGCCCGGACTTCGCGTAGCGAACGCCGGGGGAAAAATAACTTTCTTTGATCCAACCGAAATCCCAAAATCGCCAACCAATCATGTGATCAGCTTTTACTTAGAATCCGGTCTAGCATCCGCGTACTTAAAAATCGTTTGAGGTACCAAAAAAGGTGTGTAGGCACAGTAACACGATAACGTGGTTTTGGATATTTACTTTCTAATGCATGAATAACTTTTTTGAGAACAGCTTCGGGTGTCAATGTGAACCTGGCTACCGGCCCGGTTTTTTTCAGACGTTCCAGCCAATGGCGATAAAATTCACGATAAACACTATTTTCGCGGTCAATATTATTAAGAAAATGAGGAACGCTGTTTTCGCGAATACGCGATGCAATAGGACCGGGTTCGACTAAGCTGATAAAAATATTGGTATCGTATAATTCCAGGCGCAGGGTATCACTCAGTCCTTCTATCGCATATTTACTGGCATTATAAGCACCGCGAAATTTGAGTGGCATAAAGCCAAGAATGGAACTGTTCTGGATAATTCGACCATAACCCTGAGCGCGCATAACGGGTATCACCAGGTTGGTTAATTCAAGCCAGCCGAATACATTAGTTTCAAACTGTTTCTTGAGTACGCTGCGTGTTAAATCTTCTACTGCACCAGCTTGTGCATAAGCGCCGTTGTTAAACAGGGCGTAGAGTTTGCCTTGGGTTTGCGCGAGTATTTGCTCAAGCGCGCGATGAATGCTTCCTGAGTCCCGTAAGTCCAGTTGCAGTGAACAGAACCCATCGGCCCTTAACTTCTCGACGTCGTCAAGCTTACGTGCAGTTGCAAATACCTTGTAACCACGCTGTTTTAATCCCTTGGCAACACCAAAACCAATTCCACTGGAACAGCCGGTTATCAGTATCGTTTTATCGGAGAATGAATTGTCAGGTTTGTGCATAAATAGAATTGGCCACTGATTTTGAGACCTATTATACAATAAAATGTGCGGTAATTGATACCAGTCTGCTACCATCTTTTATTAACAAAATGGCTCAGGCTATGGTATCTTTAACAAAGCGCCGACAATAAAAAATCATATATTAAGAAAAAACTAATATACGTCAGTGTATGAGTATTAACAAATCGACTACCTATAAAAACATAATAAGAAAATAACACGCGAAATAGCGCAAGGGATGACTAGTTGTTTAATGAAAATGGTACCAATTCCCCATCGTCTTTAACGGGTTCCAATCTTGGCCTTCATATTGGTGATACGTTGCAATTGCAGATTGTCAATGATGTTTCTGTCAGGGTATATTGCAAGCTTATTGGTTATCTACCCGGAAAAAGTCTAGTGGTAACTTCACCCCGGATCGAGGGCAAGCTATGTAAACTTAATGAAGGGCGTGTCATTACAGTACGGATGCTTTCCGGTAACACTGTTCTTGGATTTGACTCTAAAGTCATTTATTCTGCCAGAACACCTTATCCGCATATTCACTTAGCGTGTCCGTTTAGTACCGGTAAAATTTTAGTGCGCAAAGCGCAAAGAATTAAATCAGGAATTATTGTTTCAGTATTGGGCGAGAGTACGGAAATATCTGCCGTCAAGCCAATATCGGCTGTTACTTACGATATCAGTACTTCAGGTGCAATGCTGGAAGCAAAAGATGAATTAGGTCAAGTCGGTGATCTGTTAACACTGAAGACGCGAATCAACCTTGGTGGTAACAGCGAATATCTAACAATTCCGGCGATATTAAAAAACATTCGTTTCGACAAAAACCCAGTCTCTGGCCGTAGTCTTTATTATCATGGTGTCGAGTTTCAGATACTAGAGCAACAGGATAGCATTGTGTTGCATGGTTTTATCTTTGAGAAAATGGTTTCGATAAAGTAACCGTAACAAGCCTATTTCCCTTATTTTTATCTGTCTATCGTGTCAAATTTTTGTCTATCGGCTTTTATTGTAAGGATAATATCGTTATTTTCTGGTTAGACAGAGTAGCCGGACTTCGCGTAGCGAACGCCGGGGAAAAGGATTAGGGTTCAAAATTCAATTAAACAGGCGTATGCGCAAGGTAGTCGGTAGCGGACTAAGACTGAGGACAATAGGATGTTTGTTCTCCCGGCGTTCGCTGCGCGAAGTCCGGGCTACCTATTTTATATTTGCCCAGTCTTTGCGTGAAGCCCGGGTTAGTTTAAATTAAAGGATACGAACTACGATCGCGGTAATAATTGCCAACAGTGTAGCGCTTAGCCAGAAAAAAGTGTTACTGCGGTTTTGTCGCTCGCTAAGCCGTTTTGAGGTCGTATGGATACGGGTTATGCGTGTGCCGATGAGGGGGTTAAAAGGGTCCATACCAAGCCGCGCTTGCTGAGTCTTCCTGTCATACGGGGTATGACACGATGGGCATGCATGGGATGAGAAAATATCGATGTCTGAGCGCGTGTAGTTGCAGCTCGGGCATCGATGGTAAGTGTGTTTTATCGGTTCTAATACAAGCATTGAATTATCTTCTTATTTTTGTTGTTATTATTTTTATTATATTCAGGTTTTGTATTTGATTACTGCTGTTTCATTCTTTGTGAAACTTCGTTATGCAGAATCTCTCTCTCCACCATGGAAAGAATTCTATAAGCAAATAACAAGACTGTAAAACACTTATTTTTTTTTTGCGCCAATAAATCGTCACACCAGCATATCACCTAAATAAATTAAGACTAATAAACAAGTAGCCCGGACTTCGCGCAGCGAACGCCGGGAAAAAAAGAATAGGGTTCGAAATTCAATTAAAACAGCCGTATGGGCGAGGTAGTCGGTAGCTAACTAAAACAGGGAAAAACAGGATGTTTGTTCTCCCGGCGTTCGCTGCGCGAAGTCCGGGCTACATTTTTTATACTTGCCCAGTCTCGCAGCGAACGCCGGGGAAAAAACATGAAAAACTATAATGACTGCAGCTTTTGCTTTTCCGAAATAACTTTCTTCTCTTCTTGTTGTAGCCGCCACATATGTGCATAGTGCTTCCCAAGCTTGAGTAATTCGTTATGGGTGCCCGATTCACAAATTTCGCCTTTGTCCATGACCAGTATTTTGTTGGCATCGATAATAGTTGATAGGCGATGGGCTATGACTAACGTAGTATGGTGAACAGCCATCGCTTTTAAAGCTACCAAAATAGACTGTTCAGATTGTGAGTCTAACGATGAGGTTGCTTCATCAAAGACCAGAATCATTGGGTTTTTTAGAATCGCCCGGGCGATTGCCACACGTTGTTTTTCACCACCGGATAATTTTAGTCCGCGTTCGCCAACGAGCGTATTATATTTTTCCGGTAGACTTTCGATAAAGTCATGTATATTGGCAGTTTTAGCAGCGTCGATAACCTCGTCGAGTTCGGCGCCCGGTTTTGCATAGGCAATGTTATAAAAAACAGTATCGTTAAACAGTATGGTATCTTGTGGGACGATGCCAATTGCGCGGCGTAAACTCGCCTGAGTAACGGTAGCTGTGTTTTGCTGATCAATTAAAATGCTGCCATTGTCTACGTCATAAAATCGGAATAGTAAGCGGGCAATCGTCGATTTTCCTGCGCCGCTGCCACCGACAACAGCGACTTTTTCTCCGGAATTTATCGTAAACGATATATTTTTCAGGATCGCCCGATCTGCATTGTAGCTAAAATTGACCTGATCAAATTCAACAACCGCCTTAGTGACTTGCAGTTCTTTAGCGTCGGGTTTATCGATGATTTCCGGTTTTTCTTCCAGTAGTTTAAACATGCGATCCATATCCGATAACGCATGTTTTAGCTGACTATAGACGATGCCAAGAAAATTTAGCGGTATAAACATCTGGATCATAAAGGCGTTAACCAGTACAAGGTCACCGAGCGTCATAGTGCCATTGACGACGCCGTTGGCAGCCATGACCATAATAATGGTAACGCCGACAGCAATAATAGCGCTCTGTCCAACATTTAATGCCGACAGGGAGGTTTGACTTTTGACCGCAGCATCTTCCCATTTGTGCATGGTCTCGTCATAGCGCCGCAACTCCAGTGACTCATTACCAAAGTATTTGACCGTTTCATAATTTAATAGCGCGTCTACAGATTGACTATTAGCGGCCGAGTCCATTTTGTTCATGGTAACCCTGAACTTCATTCGCCATTCGGTGATGATCATGGTGGTAATGATATATAAAATCACGGTGCCAAAGGTGACAATGGCAAACCAGATATTGTAGTTGGCCAGTAGAATGACAGCGATCAGTGTGACTTCTACCAGAGTCGGGATGATGCTAAAGACCAGATAATTTAATAATGAACTGACACTATGGGTACCCCTGTCCAGATCGCGGGTAATGCCGCCGGTTTTGCGGTCGAGATGAAAGCGCAGTGACAGCTTGTGCATGTGTTCAACGACGTTGGTGGACATCTGTCTTACCGAGCCATGGCGAACACGAGCAAATAAAGCGTCACGAATTTCATTAAATAGTGACGAAACGATTTTTAGGGCACCATAAGCCAGTAGCAGTGCAACAGGTAAAAATACACTGGGATTTTTTGTGGCATCCAGCGCATCGATCACCCCTTTAAAAATGACGGGCGCACCGACCATCGCCACTTTCGCGGCAATCAACGCTAACAAGGCAATGATAACGCGGCCACGATATTGCAACAAAAACGGAAACAGGCTGCGAATGGAGTTTAGATCATTCCGGTTTTTACTCGGAAGATGGGTTTGTCCTCTATACATAGTGTATGATGATAGTTTGATTGAATAATGTAGGCAAATAAATTTTTTAAAGTACTTTATTAGAGGTGTAGGCAAGCCCCGTCACATACAGATATTTGCATATTAAACTTTATTAGCAAACGTTGGTTTTTCAAACGCCCAGGTTTTTCAAACGCCCAGTGATTTTGATTTATACGGACATTAAAGCATTGAGTAGCGGGATTAGCTATTGCTTGCGGTAAAATAATTGATAGTGAGTATTTGGCTGAGATCGGCTGAAGTAACGTTAGTTTTAATTGGGGAATTGTAATGCCAATATATGAGTATCGCTGTGGTGATTGCGGCCACGAGTTAGAAAAACTGCAAAAATTGGATGAGCAACGACTTATTGATTGTCCTGAATGTGGTCAGGCCGCTTTGCAAAAGCTGATTTCTGCCGCAGGGTTTCGTTTGAAAGGCAAAGGTTGGTATGAAACTGATTTCAAAACCGGTCAAAAAAAGAATGTCTCCGATACCAATTCCGACAAGCCTAAAACAGCTGAACCCGTTAAAAAAAATGAACAGTCCAAATCAGCCGCAAACACAAAAAAATCCAATAACACAACATCCAGTGATTCAAAATCATCCTGATTAGCTTCACGACTGCAAAAAACCGATTAAAAGTTGCGTTTAGGTCGGCAACGACTTAATATGCGCAGTTTCTGACCGCGAGATACTAAATAAAGAAAGGAATATGAGAACTCATTATTGTGGACAAATAAACGAATCTTTTGTTGACCAGACAGTTGACATCTGCGGCTGGGTTTATCACCGCAGAGTACACCCGAATGCGATTTTTATCGACTTGCGTGACCGCGAAGGGGTTGTGCAAATAGTGTTCAACCAGGAAGATGCCGAATTACATAAGCATGCTGATCAAATCAGACCCGAATATGTTATTCGTGTGCGCGGGCGAGTGGTGCCGCGTGAAGAAGGCCAGGAAAATTCCAAGCTCGCGTCTGGTAAAGTGGAAATTCTGGCGCAAGAACTTGAAGTTTATAGCGCCTCAGAAACACCGCCATTTCAGATTGACGATACCGATATCTCCGAAGAACTGCGATTGAAATACCGCTATATTGATCTGCGACGACCTGCCATGCGTGATCAGATTGTAATGCGTTCGCGGATTGTTAAGCAAATAAGGGATTTTCTTGATCAGGAAGGTTTTCTTGAAATTGAAACACCGATGTTAACCAAAGCGACGCCAGAAGGGGCCAGGGATTATCTGGTTCCCAGCCGGACGCATGAAGGTGCATTTTTTGCGTTACCACAATCACCCCAGTTGTTTAAACAACTACTGATGGTATCCGGATTTGATCGTTATTTTCAGATTGTCCGTTGTTTTCGCGATGAAGATTTACGTGCTGATCGGCAGCCGGAATTTACTCAATTGGATATAGAAACTTCTTTTCTTGACGAAGAAGAGATCATGGATCTCAATGAAAATCTAATGAGACATATCTTTAAGGTTGCGCTGGATATCGATTTGCCAAAGCCGTTTCCACGCATGACGCATGCAGAAGTCATGCGTCGTTATGGTTCTGATAAACCGGATTTAAGGGTGCCACTGGAACTTATTGATGTCGCAGATTTAATGCAGTCAGTCGAGTTCAAGGTTTTTGCTGCACCGGCCAATGATGCAAAATGCCGGGTTGTGGCTATCGTGGCCCCGCAGGGTAGCAAGTTAACTCGCAAGCAGATTGATGGTTATACCAAATTTGTCGGCATATACGGTGCAAAAGGACTGGCTTATATTAAAGTCAATGATAAGGATAAGGGTCGAGAAGGGCTGCAATCGCCGATTGAAAAATTTTTACCCGACGATGTACTGGCCGAGTTACTGGAGCGTACCCAGGCAGAAAATGGTGACGTGATATTTTTTGGCGCAGATAAAGCCGGAATCGTTAATGAAGCCATGGGTGCATTAAGAAATCAGCTAGGGAAAGATTTGCAATTGATGAGTTCGGAATGGAAACCGTTATGGGTCGTCGACTTTCCAATGTTTGATTGGGATGAAAAGGCCAAACGCTGGACCGCGCTACACCATCCATTCACTGCGCCCAAAGAAGAGCATATTGAAATATTGTCTTCTGATCCGGGTGCAACTTTATCGCGTGCTTACGACATGATTGTAAATGGCGTTGAGTTGGGCGGCGGTTCTATGCGTATCTATCGTGAAAAAATACAACGGACGGTGCTGGGGCATCTGGGTATTTCGGAACAGGAAGCGGAAGATAAATTTGGATTTTTATTAACGGCCTTGCGTTACGGTTGTCCACCGCACGGTGGTATTGCCTTTGGTATTGATCGTTTGATAATGTTATTAACCGGATCAGATTCAATTCGCGATGTAATTGCGTTTCCAAAGACCCAGTCGGCCAGTTGCTTGTTGACCGAAGCACCGTCAGAGGTGAGCAAGGCACAGCTTAAGGAATTGGGTATTACCGTTAAAAAGAAACCGGTAGAAAAGTAACTGACGTTAACGGATAGTCCTATGTCCGAGCTAACCTTTAAAAGGCCGGAATCTGTCCTGGTTCTGGTCTATAGTCGCGATAATAATGTATTGCTGCTTAATCGATGCGATCCGGCCGGTTATTGGCAATCGGTTACCGGTAGCCTGGAATGGGGCGAAACCGCACCAGTAGCGGCGCAACGTGAGTTATTCGAGGAGACTGGATTAATAGCCGGTAAGTCGTCTGAATTGATCGATCTCGCACAAACAAATTGCTTTCCAATCCTGCCTGCGTGGCGAGCCCGCTACGATCCTGCGATAGATCATAATATTGAGCATGTATTTGCCATCTGCTTGGAGGTGGAAATTGCGGTTAAAGTAAATCCAGCTGAACATAAGCAGGCTATTTGGGTGAGTAAACAAGAAGCACTTGAAATTGTGAATTCATACACAAATATCAAAGCAATTTTGCATCATGTCCCCCCCAAAAAGGATATGGAGTGGGAATATACTAGCAGTTAGTATTTAGAGAAGTCACTTTAAACGGGTCTTAAAATGATTATAAGTACCGCGCCAATACAGGATTATACCGCTTTATCTGACGCCGAATGCCAGCAACGCCTCGGTGATGCCAGGGACGAACTCGGCGATAGACTGGTTATTTTGGGACATCATTATCAACGTGATGAGGTTTTTGCCCATGCTGATTTTTCCGGCGATTCACTGAAGTTGTCCAAACAGGCAGCGACATCTGCTGCGGAATTTATTATTTTTTGCGGCGTCCATTTTATGGCAGAAGTCGCCGATATTTTATCCCGCCCGGATCAGGTGGCGATATTGCCGGATCTATCAGCTGGCTGTTCGATGGCCGATATGGCGAATTTAAGCAATGTTGACCGAGCCTGGAAAGAGCTTGCATCGGTCATTGATCCTGATGAAGAAGTGACGCCGGTTACGTATATTAATTCTGCCGCTGACTTAAAAGCGTTTTGCGGTTTGCATGGAGGTATCGTTTGTACCTCGACCAATGCCCGGAGAGTGCTCGAGTGGGGTTTTAAACAACGCGGTAAAATATTGTTTTTCCCCGATCAACATTTGGGTCGCAATACCGGTTTTGCGATGGGCTTGCCCTTGGATGAGATGGTTGTCTGGGATTACGATCTGCCTATGGGTGGTTTGACTAAAGAGCAGATTAAAAAAGCAAAAATTATATTATGGAAGGGGTTTTGCTCGGTACACCAATTGTTTCAGCCAGAGCAGATTGACAACTTTTTAAAGCAGTATCCACAGACAAAAATAATTTCCCATCCGGAATGCAGTTTTGAAGTTTGCCAAAAATCGGATTATGTGGGTTCGACTGAGTATATTATCAAGACCATTGCCGACGCAGCACCCAATACGCGCTGGTTGGTTGGCACGGAGTTGAATCTGGTTAAGCGTCTGCACAAGCAGTTCGAGCATCAGGGCAAGTCAGTGCACTTTATGTCGCCGACTTTGTGTATGTGTTCTACTATGTTTCGAATCGATCCCCAGCATTTATTATGGTGTATGGATAACCTTATCGACGGGAATATTGTTAATCAGATTAAAGTGCCAAAAAACGATGCTAAGTTGGCACGGATCGCATTGGAGCGGATGCTTGAAGTCTCTAAATAAAATTATACTTTAATACTTTTTAATAACGCCCCTCTTATAACCGCCAGCCACAAGATTTTTTCTGGCCCAACAACTGGGGGTTGTAACTGTGCCAGAAAAAACTTCTGACTGGCGGTTGAGGGGCTTCCATTGAATTTGTGGATACTGTCCTTTTTCTTTATATTTTCGTATTGAATCTTAAATCTGGTAGTGAGATGCGCAGGATTCAGACTCCTATCTAAATAATATAATCGGTTGTTTTCAAGGATTTTGATTGTGTTTGAAGAAAAGTATATCTGTATCGCCGATTGCCCAAAGCCCATATAGACTGTCAGAAGTTTTTTTGAGTGGTAACACTCAAAAAAATCTTGTGGCTGGCTATTAATGGGCGTTGTTGAATAGAATGAGGATTAAACTTAATCATTTTTGTTCTCCCGGCGTTCGCTGCGCGAAGTCCGGGCTACTAGTAAATACAAGTAATAGCGTATTCAGGGGTTATCGTCTTAGTATCGCTATCCAGCGTGCGAAGTTTAGAATACTCCACAGTGACGCGGAGACGTATGTTAGCGCTGCCGCCAGTAACAGGGTATGGGCGGCCCGGTAATCATGTTCGTCGATATAACCACCTTCTTTAAGGATCGGTAGTGCACGACCAAAGCTGGCGTTGAACTCTACTGGCAATGTGACCAGATGAACGACGATACTGCCGACAAAGGATAGAATAATCGCGATCATGATGATGCGGAAAAGTATCGGTGAGCCGGTGATTGTTGCTAGTAAAGGCCCTACAAGTAACATTGCCATGCCGGCCTTTTCCGAAAAGCTGGCGATACCGATCAGTCTAGATCGCCATGTCAGCGGGGAATAATTTTGCTCGTGTTGAATGGCATGACCGATTTCATGGGCGGCGACAACGACTGCGGTTAAGG
This sequence comes from Gammaproteobacteria bacterium, assembly GCA_003233345.1. Classification (GTDB taxonomy): domain Bacteria; phylum Pseudomonadota; class Gammaproteobacteria; order SZUA-21; family SZUA-21; genus SZUA-21. The sequence continues at coordinate 10,480 of QILK01000028.1, forward strand.
TTTGGCCGCTATAATTCTCCGGAGACAGGGCTACTTCGCGGGTTTCAGGATTGTAGTGGTCGCCTTCTTTGGTTTCTTTGACACGCACCTTGTCAAGCTTACAGGCTTTGGCCAAATGCGTCGCGAACTCGCCGCCGCTACCAGGAAAGTCAGGGCGGGGTTTGCTATGTTTTTTAAAGGTATATTTAACCCAAAACTGCGGGCCAAACAGCAATAGCAAAACAAAAAGGATAATTATAATTATATGCACAGATGACTGATCGGGTTAAGGCAGTTTCCAGATTCTTACCATATTGTCATGGCCGCCAGAAAGCAGTTTTTTATTATTATCGATAAAAGAGATGTGATTGATGTCATCACTATGTCCCCTGAATTCTTTGACTAATTTGCCATTTCTTAAATCCCAAAGCAGGATAGAATTATCTTTTGATAAAGAGGCAGCATAAAAACCATCGGATGATACCGCGACTTTATTGAAATAGGGTTGACCCTTGGCGGCTATGTTTAGCAGCATTCTTCTTGTATGTATGTCCCAAAGTTGTAGTCTGCCGTGGTTATTGGCCGATAAAATACGTCGGCTATCGGGAAGATAAACGGCATCGAGAAACACATGTCGGTGGTCTCGCAAGGTACTGATAGGTTCGCCGCGTTCCAGTTCAACGACAGTGATGGCTCTGCCAGAGCGATCTATATAAAGCGCTTTATTGCCGTCTGGTGCATAGCGGAATAAAGTGACAGGTGTGGTTGTTCTTATCGAGGAGACTTGCTTGCCAGTCATGGCATTCCATATTTCTATCATGCGGTTATGTGTACAAGCAAACTGATTATTGATAGGTGACCAAATAAAATTTTGCTGACATTCGCTATCAATGGTTTGTATCGATTCTTTTTTCTGAGTATCCCAGATATAGGGGTATCTTTCTGAATGCAATATAACGTATTGGCCGTTATGAGATAGTGCAATATTAGTTTGGTTAGTACTCGTTAAAGTGGATAGTTTTTTCCCAGTAGCAAGGTTAATAATATTGACACCAACATTGCTTACGCCAACAAAAATAATGGGTGACGTCGGGTTGGTCAGAATTTTACTAATCTCTCCATCAAAATCGATTGGATCATCGGGCCAGATTTTTTCCAGCGTGGTTTCAATTTTTGCACTACTGGTTGTCGCATTTCCATCAGCTGGATTTGATGTATTTACCAGTGTAGTACCGACACTGGTATGCGCTGTTGCCGTGGCGATTTTTGTCGGTGATTTGCCAATCGGGTTGTCATTTTGGAAAACGCTACCCTCTGTTACCGGTTCATCAGCAGGTTTTGCTATTTTGCCCAGCTCGGTTTTTACTGGGGCGTTTTTGGTTTTCTGGGTCTTTTCCTCGTCAACCTTATTAGCGACCGGTTCCAGTTTTTGACTGGTCGTTATTGGATTTTGTGTTGTGCTAAACTCCTCGCTGTTTAAGGGCTTTGATTTCTGAGGTTGCTCACCAATATTCCACATAAACGCGGCCATGGAAGTAAATGTTACCAATAACGCCAGTCCCAGCATTAATCCCAGAGAAGTTTTACGTTGCCCGAAATATTTTAAACCGGTGACTGGCATTGTCGGTGTTCGATCTGTTTGATCGGGGCCTGGTTTTGGTTTGACATGTTTTTGCTTGGCCGGTTTTGCTGCGCCAGCTTGATTTTCTTTAGTTTGATTTTCAGCGCTAAGTGTTGCCTGAGTTTGCTGACCAGGGCGCTTGATCAGGTTGACAATCTGGTCAGATGATTGCGGTCGATGGTCAGGCAAGACCTGTATCATCCAGTCGATCAGTTTTAAAAACCCCTGACTATAAAGGTCTGCACCAACTTCGATAGCCGGGATTAACGGATCGATTTTATGAATTTGTATCTTGTTAAAACGTTCCAGTGAACTGGCTGGCACTTTACCCGCAACGGCATAATAAAGTGTTGCGCCGAGACCATAAAGGTCAGTGGCCGGGGTTTGCTTTAAGTCGCTCGGGTATTGCTCGATAGGTGCGTAACCTTCAGTGACAATACGGGTAAATGTCTGGTTTTGGGAGTTGAGTGATTGCCGCGACGAGCCAAAATCAATCAACAAGGGCTCGGAGTTTTCACGAATATAAATATTGCTCGGTTTAATATCACGGTGTAAATAGTCTGCGCTATGCACATCCTTTAAACCAGACAGCATTGATGTCATGACCGATAATAAATAGGATTCACTTGGCCGTGGATTTTTATCCAGAAACTGCTTGAATGATGCGCCGTGCTCATATTCCATGACCAGGTAGGCAGTACCATTCGCTTTAAAATAACGAATGGCTCTGACAATGTTCGGGTGTTTAAATCTGGCGAGTGTCTGGCCTTCTTCAATGAATTTATTAAGACCATAGTGATAATTGTCGTGGTCCTGGGTAGATTTAGGCACCACCTTGGTTGTCTCGGTACGCCAGGCGAGGTGTGCAGGCAAAAATTCCTTGATCGCAACCAAATACTTTAGACTGGTATCAAGTGCTTTATAGGTGATACCAAAACCACCTGATCCGATAACCGAGTCGATTTCATAGCAGTCGATTCTGGTACCGAGGGGTAAAGCATGTTTATAGTCGTTTTGTTTCATTGGCTCTAGTGTCGTTCCGTAGCGTGTAAGTTTATTCCAAGTTAGTTTTCGATATGTCCCATACCTTTATGGTCTTGTCATGACCACCTGAAACTATTTTTTGATCATGGTCTGCAAATGTAATGGTATTGACCAACTCGGTGTGGCCACTCAACTGTGCCAGCCGTTCGCCTGTTTTCAGGTCCCAGTAGAGTATACTGTGATCAATCCCAACCGAAATTGCTTTATTACCATCCGCTGAAATGGCAATTTGATTAACAACAATATTGCCATTGGCTGCTAACGTCAAAATGGGTTTCGCTGTTGCCAGATCCCATAATCTGAGTTTACCATCATCAGTTGCCGTTAGAACCTTGTCTCCTTTGGGAGAGAATACGGCGGCCACAAATTCCCAGCTATAACCCTTTAAACTAAAAAGTAATTTTTGATCTGCCAATTGTACTATATTAACAGTTTTTTTATCAGTTTGGTCTACAAATAATACCTGTTTTCCGTCGGCAGAAAAAGAAAAAAACTCAATACTATCAGGCCTTTTCATACTGGTTACTTTTTTTGCCGTCAGCGCGTTCCATATTTCCAGTGTTTCGCTGGAGGTACAGCCAAATTGGTTACCTACCGGTGACCATAAATACAAGTCGTTACACTCAGTAGCTATCGTTTTTATAAACTTGCGTGTTTTTAAATCGAAAACCCGTAGTTTCCGCATTTGATTGACTAAGGTATAGCGCCCGTTAGCGGAAATACCCGATACCTGGCGAAAATTGCGTGGGAGCTGGTGATTTACCTTACCCGTTTCCAGGTTAATTAGTTTTACCTTTTGTCCAGAAATATCAGCCAATATGTTATTTGAGCTAGCCTGAATAGCAAGTGTACGGACAAAGTCCTTAACCGGGTATGAACGAATCAGGTTTTTATGCTTTAAAACGACATTAAAATCCCGGTCTGCGTAACTAATATCCATATCCAACGTTTGCGTGACATGGTTTTTGGCGCTAATCCGTACCTTGAATTGACCCGGTTTTACATACAGATCATTGCTGTATTTGAGTTTTGGATTCAGGAACTCAATGTTGGCATAACCGGGGGTTGGGGTGATTTTTAGTTTGCGTAAATTAGCTGGTTTTAGTTTCTGGGTTAGATACGTGGTAAAACCTTTTTGTAATAAAATCGCTGACGAGTAAGGTTTAAAATCCTTTTGGGCCAGCTTGATCGTATAGATACCGGGTGACAGTGGCCCGGTAACCAGTGGTGTTTTGCCCTTTAGTTGTTTGTTTATATAAACGTCAGCGCCGGTGGGGTCAGTTTTAAAGACAAATTGTGTTGGGCCTTTAGTGACTCTAAAAGCGGGTTCCGGTTTTTTTATATCGCCGGTTACAACGGGTTGCTTGTCCTTGGTCTTTAAAACCGGCGATGGGGGTTGCTTCTCGGCGGATGTCCCTGTGTCACCGCCAGTACTGCTGCGTTGCCAGGTATAGACACCAGCACCCAGGCCGGATAAAAGTAAAACCAGTGACCCGATCAACCATGCAATCTTGTGACTGGCCTTTATTTTTTTGCGACGTGGAATCGCGGCGATGGCAACGGTTAGTGATTCTCCAGTGACGGTTTTGTCATCGTTGCTTATAAGTTGTAAAATTTTGTCAACAGATTGGGGTCTATCTTGTGGGAATATTTCCAGCATCCAGTCGATGAGTTTTAGAAATGCCGGACTATAAAGTGATGCGCCTGCCTTGCTCGCCGGTACCAGTAAATCTTTTTTCTTAAGTTGCAGGTTGTTAAATCGTTCCATCGCATTCGTAGGCGACCGGCCGATGACAGCAAAATATAAGGTAGCCCCCAAGGCATATAAATCAGTGGCGGGAGTCTGTTTGATACTGCCAGGGTATTGTTCAAAAGGCGCATAACCCTCGGTCACAATTCGCGTCAGCGACTGGCTTTGCTGGTTTAGCGCTTCGCGTGCCGATCCAAAATCCAGTAATACCGGTTGGCCGTTGTTGCGGATATAAATATTGCCGGGCTTAAGGTCTCGATGTAGATACTTTTGCTCATGAACAGTTGCCAGGCCAGCGAGTAGCGCCACCAACATTGATAGCAGCGTGTTTTCAGCAGGCCGCGGGTTTTGCGCCAGATATTCCTTTAATGACTGCCCATGTTCGTATTCCATCACCAGGTAGGCGGTGCCATTGGCCTCGAAATAACGCACCACGCGGACTATATTTTGATGTTTAAATTTGGCCAGGGTTCGGCCTTCATCAACAAACTGTTTGAGTCCAAAATGATAAGATTCATTGTCAGCAGCAGATTTAGGCACCACCTGAGTTGAATCGACCCGCCATGCCAGTTGCACGGGCAGGTATTCCTTGATGGCAACCTGGTGTTGTAATTCAATATCAATCGCCTGATAAGTAATACCAAAGCCGCCAGAACCCAGTACTGATTCGACCTGGTAACCTTCAATCACTGAACCCATTGGTAGCGCATGTTTGAATTCGTTATTACTCATCGTAGTCCGATAGTGACAAGGGGTTTGAGCTTACATTATGTATAGTTGTTGTGAGTTTGTTCATAGTTAACATTTCAGCAAACCGTGTACAATGATAGTCCAGATTTACTATTCAAATTTCCTCGTTGATTGATTAACATTAAGCAGTTATTAAACCAATTATTATTGCAAACGGCCAGCAAATGCAATTAGCATATAACAACAATAAGGAAAATTTGTGCAAAACATTCAAAGTATTGTCTTAATCCATGGCGTCTGGGTCAGTGGCTGGGCCATGTCAAGGCTGGCAAAAAAGCTGCGTGCGTATGGCTATCGTACCTATATTTTTTCCTACCCCAGTGTTAAAAAAAGCATGGTTGAAAATGCCGAAGCGTTGGCAAAATTTGTCGATGCGATCGATGCTGAGACGTTGCATTTTATCGCCCATAGTCTCGGCGGTACCTTGTTGCTTAATTATTTTGAAGGTTACGATTCTCGACGCTATGGGCGCGTGGTGATTCTTGGATCGCCGCTCAATGGCAGTCTCAAAGCCAAACGATTGCTGAAGTGGCCGTTTGGCAATAAATCGCTGGGTAAAAGCATCGAAGGCGGATTGCTCGATGGTGGATTGTGTTGTCCGGCCAAACATGATGTTGGTGTGATCGCGGGTGATCAACCGTTGGGTCTGGGGTTATTTCTGGGCCGGTTTCGCGAGCCAAATGATGGTACTGTTGCCGTTTCTGAAACCCGATTGCCCGGTATTAGCGATCATTTGGTGTTACATACCTCGCATACTGGTATGTTGCTTTCCAACATAGTGCCTGCGCAAATACATGGTTTTCTGCAGCAAGGGAAGTTTCGGCACTCGAATTAATTTAAAATTGTTAGAGTTATGTCATAATATCAACTAGACAATAAAGAATTAAATAAGCATCGGAACAGGATTATGGCTGGTCATAGCAAATGGGCAAATATTAAGCACCGTAAGGGCGCGCAAGATGCTAAGCGCGGTAAAGTTTTTACCAAAATTATTCGAGAAATAACGGTGGCGGCAAAGATGGGTGGCGGCGATGCCGGCAGTAATCCAAGATTGCGTGCCGTGGTAGACAAGGCGCTGGGTCAGAACATGACTAAGGACACTATCGAGCGGGCGATCAAGCGTGGTTCAGGTGGCCTGGATTCAGAAAATTATGAAGAGGTTAACTACGAAGGTTATGGCCCGAGTGGTGTCGCGGTGCTGGTTGAGTGTTTAACGGATAATCGCAATCGTACTGTGTCGGAAATCAGACATGCGTTCGCAAAAGCCGGCGGTAATCTGGGTACGGACGGATCAGTCGCCTACCTGTTTAGCAAGATTGGCGTGTTGTCTTATGCCAAAGGCTGTGATGAAGACCAATTGATGGAGGTCGCGCTTGAAGCGGGCGCAGAAGATATTATTAGCCATGACGATGGCTCGCTAGATGTCATTACCTCATTCGAAGAATATTTGAAAGTTAAAGAGACCATGATTGCCAAGGGTCTTAAACCGGAAGAAGCCGATGTAACGATGAAACCAGCGACCAGTGTTGATCTGGAAAAAGACGGTGCTGAAAAAATTATACGCCTGGTTGAGACACTGGAAGATCTGGATGACGTGCAAAACGTATATTCGAATGCAGAAATTTCCGATAACTTGTTAGCTGAACTATAATTGAGACAAGTAGCCCGGACTTCGCGCAGCGAACGCCGGGAAAAAGGAATAAGGTTCGAAATTCAATTAGAACAGGCGTATGCACAAGGTAGTCAGTAGCTGACTAAGACAGAGAAAAATACAATGTTCGTTCTCCCGGCGTTCGCTGCGCGAAGTCCGGGCTACGATTTTATAACAATTATTACATGAGGTCTGTTTGATACGTATTCTCGGCATTGATCCAGGTTATTGTACCACCGGCTTTGGGCTCGTCGATGTGGATGTCAATCAATATGAATATATTGAGTCCGGTATAGTCAAGGTCGACAAGCTGGATTTGGCGCAACGATTAAAAAAAATTCATCAGGCGGTTTGTGAGCTGGTCGAAGAGTATCGCCCCGATTATTTTGCTATCGAAAAAGTCTTTGTCAAAAAAAATGTAGACTCAGCATTAAAACTTGGTCAAGCCAGAGGGGCTGCTATCTGTGCTGCCGGGGCGTTTGATATCAGCGTTAGCGAATATGCAGCGCGGGAAATTAAGCAAACCATCACCGGATCCGGTGCGGCACTAAAGCAACAGGTTCAGTTTATGGTCAAGATGTTATTATCATTGGAAGAAGTACCTGGAACGGATGCCGCTGATGCGCTGGCTATCGCGATATGTCATGCGCATCATCTAGATAAAAAACAACGTCAAGGCGGTAGTCGGTTGGTAAAAAGTGAATTTCAGGGGAAACAACAGTGATTGGTCGGTTACGTGGTGTCTTGCTTGAGAAGAAACCACCACAGTTATTAATTGATGTTGCTGGTGTCGGTTACGAAGTCAATGCTCCAATGTCAACATTTTATCAGTTACCGGAAACCGGTAGTGATGTGGTCTTGCATACGCATCTGGTCGTTCGTGAGGATAATCAAAGCCTGTATGGTTTTGCCAGTTTGCGCGAGCGGCAACTGTTCCGCAGCTTAATTAAAATCAGTGGTATTGGCGCGCGTATGGCATTGACTATTTTATCGGGCTCCAGTCCCGAGGAGTTTGCCCAGCATGTTGTCAATCAGGATACAAAAGCGTTAACGCGTTTGCCAGGTATTGGTAAGAAAACCGCTGAACGACTTATTATTGAAATGCGCGATAAACTTGATTCTCATACCACTGGGCAAAACCACGACTTGACCAATAGCGTTACGGGATTGCCGATGCAAGACCCGATTCAGGAAGCGGTGAGCGCGTTAATTGCTTTAGGCTATAAGGCCCCGGACGCCAGCCTGATGATTCAGAATATCGAAGACAAAATGGCGATGCGCAGTGAAGAGCTGATTCGCAAGGCGTTGCAATCTGCCGGCACCCCCATACAGTAAGACCAGCAATCCCTTATCAGTGGAAGAATTGTAGATGGAAAAAGAACGACTTATATCTACCCGTGCCAAACGCGATGATGGTGTTGTTGATAATGCCATTCGCCCAAAATCGCTGGCCGACTATATTGGCCAGGAGTCAGTGCGCGAACAGTTAGGTCTGTTTATTGAGGCAGCACAGCAGCGACAAGATTGTCTGGATCATGTGCTGATATTTGGTCCGCCGGGTCTTGGCAAAACCACCTTATCACATATTATTGCCAATGAACTCGGTGCTAATTTGCGGCATACGTCCGGCCCGGTTTTGGAGAAACAGGGAGATCTGGCGGCGATTTTAACCAACCTCGAAGCCAATGATGTTTTGTTTATTGATGAAATTCACCGTCTGCGTCCCGTTGTTGAAGAAGTGCTCTATCCAGCAATGGAAGACTTTCAGATTGATATCATGATTGGTGAAGGGCCTGCGGCGCGTTCGATCAAACTGGATCTGCCGCCGTTTACCCTGGTTGGAGCGACCACCCGGGCGGGTTTGCTGACCTCGCCACTACGTGACCGGTTTGGTATTGTACAGCGTCTGGAGTTTTATAAACCTGAGGAGCTTAGTCAGATCATTACGCGTTCGGCAAAAATCCTAAATTTGAAAATTGATGATGAAGGTGCTTATGAAATTGCTAAACGTTCCCGAGGCACACCACGTATCGCTAATCGATTATTACGCCGGGTGCGGGATTATGCCCAGGTTAAATGTGACGGTGATATCAATGCCCAGATCGCGGATCAGGCGATGGATATGCTCGGTGTCGATAAAGTCGGTTTTGATGATATGGATCGTTACCTGATAAAAACCATTATCGAGAAGTTTGATGGCGGCCCGGTCGGCGTAGACAGTATGGCGGCCGCGATTGGTGAAGAGCGCGAAACCATTGAAGATGTACTGGAACCCTATTTGATTCAACAAGGTTATATTATGCGTACGCCCAGAGGACGGGTAGCGACGCGTTTTGCTTATCAACATCTGGATATTAATTTTGCCGGGCACCTGGAAACCGAATCCGCTACCAAACCACTATTTCCCGATAACTAGTATTTGTTTTCAGTAGCAACGCTGAGTTCACATTTTCCTGATCGGGGTTGTAGTAGTCTGACTTGTATAGAAAAAGATCAGAAAACACATTGCATTATAATTTTATAAAATGTATAAAATCATTTAGACAAAGATAATCACAATTTTTGTTTGGAAATTTGTACAGATACCATATAATTCATAATCACGGACGGAAAACGGTAGGGTAAAAAAATAATATTCAGTTAATCAAGGTATTAGAACTGAAACTAGTAGTTTGATAGTCGTTTTAACCTTTATCAAAATAAATATCATGGAATATATAGTGATCTGCTAGCGTAAAGCTATGTTCCGGGTTTTTAACTGATATTCAGCGTTGTTTCTGCTAGTTGAGTTTGAATACAGTGTAAACCTAATATCCACTACGGTCTAAGCGACTAAAAATCGGGTATTTTTATGACAAGTTTACGATTTTAAATAGATTAAATATGGATTCACGAAAATTTTACAGTTTCATGACAGAAAGGTGATCGAAATTGAATAGTAATGTTTGGAATTTATATTTATAGTGAAAACGTTCCTTTGGACAATTCGAGTCTATTACGAAGACACCGATTGCGGTGGTGTCGTTTATCACTCCAGGTATATAAATTTTCTGGAGCGGGCACGGACCGAATGGCTCAGGTCGTTAGGGTTTGAACAGGACCAGTTGAGGCAGGAACTCGGAATCTTGTTTGCGGTGCGTTCGGTTAATATAGATTATTTGCAGCCAGCAAGGTTTAACAATGAGTTGGAAGTTTTTGTGGGAATTAATTCCATTGCCAAAGCAAGTATGGTGCTGTCACAGGAAATAAGAATAAAACAACAGAGTAAACCGTTGGTTGAAGCCAGTGTTAGAATAGTCTGTCTCGACGCGGTTGCATTTAAACCCAAAGTTATCCCTGATGTCTTACTGAAGGAGATCGTGAGTGATTGAGTATATTGTATTAATTCCGGCGAGTGAAAAAGTCGAATCGGCGGTTAGCAAGGTAGCTGAAGCGACGAGCCAGATTGCAGGTACGGACTACCTGGAACTGATGATCAACGCACACCCAGTGGTACAAGTGGTCATGGTGATACTGGTATTGGCATCCGTCATGTCCTGGACAATGATTTTTAAAAAAATGTTATCGTTAAAAGCGGCAGGTCGGGATGCGGATGAATTCGAACAAAGATTTTGGTCCGGTAGTGATCTCGGTGCAATTTATAAACAGGTGGCATCACAACGCCACCAGATCACCGGAATGGAAAGTATTTTTGAAGCGGGTTTTAAGGAATTTGCCCGTTTACGTAAGCAAAGTGGTGCGCGGCCGATGGCGGTTGTTGAAGGTGCACATAGGGCGATGCGGGTGGCATTGTCGAGGGAAATTGAAGAACTGGAAACACACCTGTCATTTTTAGCGACAGTCGGTTCGACCAGTCCCTATATTGGTTTACTTGGTACGGTATGGGGCATTATGGAAACCATGCAACGGTTGGCGGCCTTAAATGAAACATCGATTAAAGCGGTTGCCCCGGGAATATCGGAAGCGCTGATCGCCACGGCGATGGGTTTGTTTGCAGCGATCCCAGCAGTGATAGCCTATAACCGGTTTTCCAACGATGTTGAACGCCTAAGTAATCGTTACCATGCGTTCCTAGAAGAGTTTTCAACAATTTTACAGCGCCATGCACACGAATAGCAGCGGTGTTAACCGTAGCCCGGACTTCGCAAAGCGAACGCCGGGAACAAACATTAATTATTTGATCTCGTTTTAAATATAGACCAAATGCTTTTTTAAACCGTTATATAAGAAGGTGATAACTAGTGGGTGCAGTTTTATCAAGTACAGGCCGGAAACGGCAGATGGCGGAGATTAATGTCGTACCTTATATTGATGTCATGCTGGTATTGTTGGTGATTTTTATGATCGCAACACCAACACCGCAGCAGGCGATTAAAATCAGTATGCCGAAAAAAGTAGTAAAAACACCACCCAGACCAAATTCTGAAAATAAAGTGATCGAAGTATCACTTGATGCTAAAGGTAATTATTATTTGAAAATTGGCGGTAAGGATTATGGCACTGTCAATATTGAAAAAATACGTGCTGAAGTTAGTAGCAGGATGCAGAATCCTAAAAAGCCCCCAGTGGTTGTACGTGCCAACCCAACGCTTGGTTATGGCAAGGTGGTCAAGGTTATGGCAATTTTGAGAGCCTCTAATGCGCCGACTATAAGCTTGGTACAAAGTACAACAAGGCAGCCAAGTAATAAAGGCAAGCAAAAAATTAAATAAAAATTACTGATTAGATACAAGTAACATTCAGGAACCTGATAAGCAACAGAAAGATGAGAGATAATATACCCACAAGAAGCCGCAAACGTGCGATCGCAGAAATTAATGTGGTGCCCTACATTGATGTTATGTTGGTATTGTTAGTAATTTTTATGATAATCGCGCCGGCGATTCAACAGTCGAAAAAAGTGGCCTTGCCAAAAACCACCAAAGTACCGCCAGGTGGGACAAATAAAGTTTCCAAGATCATCATTACTATTGATAAAGACGGAAATACTTTTTTACATGTAGACGCTAAGGATCATGGAAAACAAGGTCCAGGTCAGATAGGCGCGGCGGTCACTAAAGGCGTGGCATCCAATCCAAAAATGTCAGTCGAGATTTATGCTGATGAAAATACAGAATATGAAAATGTACTCAATACGATTGCAGTTTTAAAGACGGCTGGCGCGACGGATGTACGTCTGGTAACGCAACCAGGTGAAGATGATGTGTAGTATCGAAAGAGAAAGTCAATGAAAGATACTGGATCATTTTTATTATCTTTGCTTGTGCATTTGGCTATTGGCTGGGGCATTCTGGTTCAAATGTCTAATCGGGTTTATTTGCTCGAAGGCGGTACCTTGCCAGTGATACAGGCATCATTTGTTGCTGATAAATATCAGTATAAAAGTATTGAAAAAGAAATTGAAAAGGAACTGAATCAAGAAAAAAAACGCGACGAAGAAGCGGAGAAACAGGCCAAGCTTGAGGAAAAAGAAAAGCTCGAAGAAGAGAAAAAGGAAAAAGCAGAAAGAGAAAAGGAAGCCGAGCTGAGAAAGGCTAAAGATGAACAGGAAAAGGCGAATAAAGAAGCGGCCGAAAAAGCGGAAGAAGATCGCCTGGAATTGGTGCGTAAAGAAGCAAAGGAGAAAAAGAAAAAGAAGGAAGAAGATCGCAAAAAGGAAGAAAAAAAGAAGGAAGATGATCGCAAGAAAGCTGAAAAAAAGAAAGAAGAAGATCGCAAGAAAGAAGAAAAAAAGAAAAAACTGGCTGAGCTTAAGAAGAAAAAGAAAGCTGAGCGTAAAGTGTTTGACAAAAAGATGAAAAAGTTAAGGGATAAGGCGATGAAAAAGGAATTGCGCGATGAACGCAGGCGCGATCGAAAGCAAAAAGCCGTCGCTGCTAGAGATGCGTTACATAAAGAAATGGATAATGAAAAGCCGGCAAAAAGAGCAGGCGTTAAAGGTGGTAGTCGTAATGCGACACTAAGGGGGAAATATATTACCGCGATTCAACGAAAAATCCAGTCAAACTGGATTAAGCCACCCTCAGCGGATGGTCCAATAAAGTGTAGATTACGGGTTGTACAGAGCAGGGGTGGATATGTTAAATCTGTTCGGGTAACAAATTGCAATGGAGATGCATTGTTAAATAGCTCTTTGGAAACTGCGGTACGAAAAGCAGATCCACTGCCCTATTTAGGTTTTGAAAAGGTGTTTGAAGGTGATTTAAATCTTATATATGAACCTAAAAAATAGAATTGTTCAGAAATCACGTATCATTGTAATGAGGTATTTTTAATTTAAATTTTTATAAACGGCAAATAAAATTATGAATAAATTAAATAGGTTGTTAGTTTTTCTTTTTGTATTAACCATAAGTGCTGGTTCAAATGCAGCGCTTGATATATATATTGGAGAAGGGAGTACAGGTGATATTCCTATCACGATAGTGCCCTTTAAAATCAGTGGCAGTGCGCCTCATAATGCGTCAAAAATTATTGAGGATGATTTAAAACGCTCAGGCAAGTTTGATGTTCGTAGTGTACCTGGCGGGCAACAAGCGGGTAGTTCCGCTGAACTACAAGCAGAAGCATTTAAGCAGGCAAAAATTACCAATGTTGTTGTTGGTACCGTTTCAAAAACGGGGTCTGGTTATCAAATAAAAGTTGAATTGGTCAATGTGTTTGGTGGCAAGGTTGTAGTAAAAGAAGTTAAAATAGCTGTTGGTAAAAACTTCCGTCGCAAAACCCACGAAATTAGTAACGCGATCTATAAAGCATTAACCGGTATCGAAGGTGTATTTGATACTAAAATCGCTTATGTCAGAGTAACCAAAAAACGACGCGGTGTAAAATCCTATGCATTGGTTGTCGCTGATTTCGATGGTTTTGACCCGCGAGCAGTTCGTACATCACCTTACCCGATTATGTCGCCCTCATGGGCACCAACGGGCAACCGTCTAGCCTATGTTGCTTTTAAGAAAACAGGGCATACCGCAATTCATGTACAGAATATTGGCACAGGACGACGTTATGTGGTCTCAGCCAGTAAAGGCATTAATGGCGCACCTGCCTGGTCACCAGACGGTAGTCGATTAGCTCTGACCTTGTCTAAAGTAGGCAACCCTGAAATCTATGTTTTTAACCTGCGCAGCCGGCGTTTACGTCGAATGACAGTTAATGGTGCTATTGACACCGAAGCGACTTGGGCACCAGACGGACGTTCAATTATTTTTACCTCTGACCGCAGCGGTGGTCCGCAGTTATACCGGGTTGGTATCGGTGGTGGTAAAACCAGTCGTGTGACTTTTTCGGGAAAATATAACGCACGTGCAACCATATCTCCAGATGGTAAAAAAATTGCGATGGTGCATGCCGTTGGTGGTCGGTACAGTATTGCCGTTAAATCCGGCGGTGAAACCAATGTCGTCACTGCGGGCCGTTTGGACGAGTCACCAAATTTTGCCCCGAATGGCGAAATGCTGATTTATGCGTCGGAATATAATCACCGTGGTGTATTATTTACAGTTTCGGCTGATGGAAAAACCAAGGTTCGTCTTTCATCTCAGTCAGGTGGTGATATTCGTGAACCGGCTTGGGGACCAAAACGGAAATAATCAAAACTGAAAAAAGCAGTGGCAATAAAAATGAATGTTTTAAATGATCATAGCGTTATTTATTAATAAACCGGAGGAAGTTATGAAATTATTAAAAGTATTATTGGTATTCGCATTTGCAGCTTTACTTGGCGCCTGCTCAGGTGGAAAGAAAGGCGATAATCTTGACGCGAATTCCAGTGGTGTTAAAGACGGCATCAATCAGTCTTCGTCGATTTATCCGTGGGAAGATCCAAACAATCCTTTATACAACCGGGTTGTTTATTTTGAATACGATAAAGCCGATGTAAAAGAAGAAGGCCGTGCAACAATCGAAACACATTCGAAGTATTTGGCTGCTAATCCTAATCAACGTATACGTCTGGAAGGACATGCCGATGAGCGTGGATCACGCGAGTATAATATTGGTCTGGGTGAACGTCGTTCACAGGCAGTACGTCGTTTGATGTTGTTTCAAGGTGTAGCGGATCGTCAACTGGAAACAGTTAGTTATGGTGAGGAAAAACCTCAGGTAGAAGGACATGATGAATCTTCCTGGAGCCAAAACCGCCGTGTCGAGATCACCTACGTTAAATAATTTTATTGAACACTAGTAATAGGTTATAGGGGGACAGGTGCGTACTCTAAAAAAATTGCAGGTATTTTTGTTTGGGCTGATGTTTTTTGCGTTGCAAGTAGCAATGGCAGCAGACAACAATGCTGATGAACGTGGATCAGAGGGCAATCCAGAAGACGAACAGCCGCTGATTATTGATAAATCTATTCCTGGAAGCGCCGACGAACCTGTTGGTTCGCAAGGTGGATATCAGGGTGGATCATCTCAGGCGGGTAACAATTCTGGTAACAACAGCGGTCGAGGTCAACCTCGTCGCGGTAGTAGTGTTTTAAACACTAAGTCCGGGAGGTTGCTTGATGTTTTGTCACGTATCAATCAGTTAGAGGTTGAAAACCGTCAATTGCGTGGTGAGATTGAAGTATTAACACACGATCTTAAAAGCCTGAAACACCGGCAGCGTGAGTTGTATATTGATGTTGATGGCAGAATGCGCAAGATCGAACTCAAGACCACGGGTACCACTTCGTCTTCTGCATTAAGTAGTGGCAGCAACAGCAGCAGCACTAGTACCCCTCCGGGACCAGGTTCCAGACCTGGCCCTGGTGGTGGCCCCAAAGGCAGTCCTCCGGTAACAGCCGTTGGTGATAGTGGTTATACACCACCAACACCTAATGAGCGGCAAATGTATCAGCGTGCTTTTGGGCAACTGCGTGGTAACCGTTATAAACGCGCAATAATATCTTTTAGAGCTTTCCTTAAGAAGCATCCAAAGGGCGCACTGTCCGATAATGCGCAATATTGGTTAGCGGAAGCGCTACTAGTCTCCCGTAAATATAAGTCGGCTATCGCTGAGTTTAATAAGCTAATCAAGAATTTCCCCAAGAGCCCAAAAGTAGTTAGCTCGAAGGTGAAAGTTGGCTATGCTTATTACGAGTTACGGCAAACCAAAAAAGCCAGAAGAATTTTAAGGGCAGTTATCAAAAATTATCCGAATAGTTCTCCGGCCGCATTGGCAAAAATGCACTTAAAACGCATGAAGCGTCGTCGCAAGTAATCTGTTTGTTATAGCAATGACCTTAAAGGTGGCAGAGAAATCTGCCACCTTTTTTTGTGCGCCGGGCATGTGTTTGAGTCAGGGTTTAATAAGTTTCGAAGGTAGTTGAAATATTACGTGTATTCACCCATTTCCAACTTTAAGCGTAGGAGGCAGAATACAACCCGCATTTGCGAGCGGACATAATATTGATAATACTAGTCCTGTACTCACTGCTATGTTTTTCATTGATTTCTCCAATACTAATCTTAACTAAGATAGTATAAACGATTCGACGCCAACCCTGTGATATAATCAACCCACAATGAGTGATTCAACTTTACGGATTACCGAGATTTTTTATTCGCTTCAAGGCGAGGCCGATACTGTGGGTTGGCCGACGGTTTTTGTTCGTTTGACGGGTTGCCCACTTCGCTGTGGTTATTGCGATACTGAATACGCCTTTCAGGGTGGGTCGACGATGGCGCTGAATGATATCGCGAATCAAGTAAAGGAATATCCGGTCAAACATGTCTGTGTTACCGGTGGAGAGCCGTTGGCGCAAAAATTCTGTCTCAAACTGCTCGAAAATTTGTGTGATTTGCATTATCAGGTTTCTTTGGAAACCAGCGGGGCAATGGATATTGCCGCCGTCGATCAGCGGGTAAAAATTGTGATGGATATCAAAACCCCGGCATCCGGTGAAAGTGATAAAAATCTTATTAGTAATCTCGATTTTTTAAAAGCATCGGACATTATCAAGTTTGTAATAAGCGACAGGAATGACTATAACTGGTGTCGGACGATGGTCGAAAAAAATAAACTGGCAGATCGGTTTCAGGTGTTTTTTTCTTCGGTATTTAATACGCTAAGCCCCGGCAGTCTGGCTGACTGGATTTTAAAAGATCGATTACCAGTAAGATTTCAGCTGCAGTTACACAAAATACTTTGGGGTAACCAGAAAGGCAGATAAAAAGTCAGCGCTTTGTTATATTAAAACTTGGTTGGAGGCCCCGGCGTTCGCTACGCGAAGTCCGGGCCACCTAAAATAATGTAGCCCGGACTTCGCGCAGCGAACGCCGGGAAGCTCGAATCCAGATGAAAAACTAAAATCATGAAAAATGAAAAATGAAAAAGCAATTATATTGCTATCGGGTGGATTGGATTCAGCAACAGTTCTAGCGATTGCCAAAAACCAAGGATTCCGCTGTTATGCCATGTCATTTTCCTATCACCAACGTCATCAAGCTGAATTAGATGCGGCGGCACAGATCGCTAAAAAAGCAGCGGTCATAGAGCATCGACTGGTTAAAATCGACCTGGCCACTTTTGGTGGCTCAGCTTTAACCGATCATACTATTGCCGTACCTGAATCGGACACCCTGGCAGATACAGATTCCACCTATGTGCCGGCGCGTAATACTATCTTTTTATCTTATGCCTTGGCGTGGGCAGAAGTGATTAATTGCCAGCATATTTTTATTGGTGTTAACGCGGTCGATTATTCCGGTTACCCTGATTGTCGTCCGGCGTTTATCCAGGCATTTGAAGAGATGGCTAACCTGGCACTAAAGACGACAGTGCAGGGCAACAGAATGACAATTCACACACCGTTAATCAAATTGACAAAAGCAGAAATTATCAACACGGGCCTGTCGCTTGCTGTTGATTATGGATTAACTGTTTCATGTTATCAGGCCGACAGTCAAGGAAATGCTTGCGGTAAATGTGATTCTTGTCTATTCCGAAAGCAAGGTTTTTTTGATGCGGGTATACCTGATCCCACTAGGTATATATAAGGCTTTGTTTTGTCATTAGTTATATACAAAAGTGACAGAAAACGTGCAAACAAGGTAAAATAATGTCTATAAATATGTTCGAACATTCTTAGTAAGTAATAGTCGAGAGGTTTTTATGGTTTTTGAAACATTCACCACAGCAAACACCGTGTTGCTTTGGTCGGCGTTTGGTATCGCATTTGTTATGGGTGCAGTCGTAAATAAAACCAACTGGTGTACGATGGGCGCGGTTTCCGATTTAGTTAATATTGGTGATACAGGGCGATGGCGGTCATGGTTATTTGCGATAGTAATTGCTATTACCGGCGTTATTGTGATTGAAAAATTGGGCCTGATTTCACTGGACACCAATCCGTCTAAACCACCTTATCGAACCAGTACGTTTGCTTGGTTCGAGTATATATTTGGTGGGTTGCTATTTGGTATTGGCATGACGTTTGGCAGCGGTTGTGGAAACAAAACGTTGATCCGTATCGGTGGTGGTAATATTAAATCACTTTTTGTGCTATTAGTTATGGGATTTTTTGCCTACTGGATGATTATAGGCTTTGATGCAAAAACGCTTTACGGCACAATTTTTCACCCTTGGACCAGCAAAATTTCGATGGCCATGAGCAGCAACCAGGATCTCGGGTCCATTGTACAACGGGCACTCGACGGAAAATCTAATATTAGCGCTGTCGATTTACGCTTGTATATCGGTGGTGGTATCGCTGCGTTGACTTTGATCTATGTGATCAAATCGCGTGATTTTTTTGGCAAATTCGATAATATTTTGGGCGGCCTGATTGTCGGCTTGGCTGTGGTGGGCATGTGGTATGTCACCGGTATAGCCAAAGTCAATGCTTTTGACGTATTTGATGAAAAGAAAGAAATCGTCTCGATTGCCGATTATGTCAAGAAGACAAACTGGGATGAGAAGTATCAATCAGACGATCGTACCGAAAAGAGTGACCCGAAAGCGATTCGACCGGATAGCGCGCAAATTGTGGTTGGACCACAGGCGATGACCTTTATCAGTCCGTCAGGGTGGCTGTGGAATCTGGGGCTGGGTTCGGTGCAGAAGAAAGACACACCAGTGTCAGCGCTAATCAATATACCGGTTATGTTGCTCTTTGGAATTATAGTCGGTTCATTTTTCTGGGCACTACTTTCACGTAGTTTTAGAATCGAATGGTTTGCATCGTTTAAAGACTTTTTTACCCATATTATTGCCGGGGTGTTGATGGGAGTCGGAGGCGTGTTGGCAGTTGGTTGTACGGTTGGTCAGGGTATCACCGGTATTTCAACTTTAGCGATAGGTTCATTTTTGGCATTCATAAGTATTGTGATTGGTAGTACCTTGACGATGAAAATCCAGCTTTATAAAATGGTATACGAAGAGGCTGGTTTTGGTACTGTATTTGCGACGGCATTGGCGGATGTAAGATTATTACCTAAAAGCTTTAAAAAGCTGGAATCCATCTAGATTCAACGCGGTAGAAGCGATAAAAAGTCGCTTCTACACTTGCGCTTCTGGCAAAATCAAGTATCATTGCGTTTCCAATTTAAAGCGTCAATTTAGCGATTCCTTATCACTAATTGATCAGTTATTGGGTCGTTAGCTCAGTCGGTAGAGCAGTGGCCTTTTAAGCCATTGGTCCCGCGTTCGAGTCGCGGACGACCCACCATATTTGTAAGGAGCCACATCAGGAAACCCCTGATGTGGCTCTGTTACCCCTAAGCGCTTTAACCGGTATTTGCCAGGTTATGCTGCAGCAGTTTCTCAAATTCTTCTGGTGGTATGGGTTTCGAATATAAATAACCTTGTGCATAGTCACATCCGGAATCACGCAGACGGTTTTGCTGCCCCACGTACTCTACGCCTTCAGCGATTACTTTCAATCCAAGTTTGTGTGCCATAACAATAATGGCTTCGGATAGTGCTATGTCATTTTTGTCCGTTTCCAGGTTACTGGTAAATGACCGATCAATTTTAAGATAGTCGATCTCAAATTTTTTGATATAGGAAAGTGATGAATAGCCAGTACCAAAATCGTCAATTGCCACCTCGATACCTGCATCGCGAAACTGAAGTAACTTATCAATGACTTCAGGCTCGGCATTCAGTAGCAATCCTTCGGTAATTTCGATAACTAAATTTTTTCCGGAAAGGCCCAGTTTTTGCAAAAAAATTAACCACTCTTCCACAAAAATATTATTTTCAGTCCTGAACTGAATAGGAGACAAATTAACACTAACCTGAAAATCACTATCGAATTGACTGCTGAATTTCTTAGCCCATCGCGCAGACTCTTTAAATATCCAGTCGCCAATTTTATTAATGAGCCCGGTTTCTTCTGCCAAAGGAATAAACTGTATAGGACAAATCAATCCGCGCAAAGGATGCTGCCATCTTATTAACGCTTCGGCCTTATAAATGCGACCACTCTTACAGTGAACAATGGGTTGGAAATTAATTCGTAACTGATTACTTTCCAATGCAACGCGCAGGTCATTAGTCATTCGCAGTCGGTATTGCGCAGCATCCTGCAGAGATTGAGTGAAATAATTAAACCGGTTACGGCCTTTTTGCTTGGCGGCATACATAGCCTGATCTGCGTTCTTCATCAAGGTAGCCATATCTTCGGCATCATTAGGATATAGGGTAATGCCAGTGCTCGCCGATACATAGACCACTTCATCTCCAAGCTGATAGGGCTTCGAAAGGGATTCAGCGATTTTATGGGCGATGTTATCGACATGCGATGTGTCACAAAGGCCGGTGATAATAACCGAAAACTCATCACCCCCCATGCGTGCGACCGTATCTATCTCACGAATACAGTCGCCAATACGGCCTGCCGTTTCCTTTAATAGCGCATCACCGACATCAAGCCCTAAGGTATCATTTACCTCCTTAAAAAGATCAATGTCTAACAACAGCAACGCCAGCGACAACTTATCACGCTTTGATTTCTTGATTTCCCGCTCCAGAATATTGCGAAACATGTCGCGATTAGGTAATTCTGTTAACGAATCAAAGTTGGCTTGCCGCCAAATCAGTTCTTCAGATTGCTTTTTATCACTAATATCAGAAAATAAGGCGACATACCGGTGTATTGAACCATTTTTATTGCAAATGGTATTAATTGTCAGCCACTTCGGATAAGTTTCACCATTCTTTCGTTTGCCCCAAATTTCCCCGTGCCACTTGCCTGCACTAAGTAGCTCGTGCCACATCGCTTGATAAAACGGTAAATCGTGGTAACCTGCACTCAGCACGCGGGGATTCTTACCCCTGATTTCCTCGAATTCGTAGCCAGTTATCTCGGTAAAGGCGGGGTTTATCATAATAATATTATTTTTTGTATCAGAGACCATCATGCCTTCACTGCTATTATCCAGGACCAATGATGCCAGTTTCAGCTCTTCCTCCTGTCTTTCTAGCGTTATTATTTTAGAAAACAACTTTTTGTTGAGTATCCGTGCATAATTTTCCTTAAACGCATCATCCATTTTAACCGGATCAGGTTGAATTGATGGGTGTGACGTGTTTTCTGCTAAAACACCTTTAATAATTTCGATAAACTCGATAGGGTCCTTAGGCTTTATAACAAATAGAGAGGCACCTAGTGACATTGCAAATTCTTTATCACTGTTATCGGTGTAGGTTGCTGAATAAAAAATAAAAGGGATTGCTCGAAGTTGTGGATCATGCTTAACCTGTTGACAGAATTCAAATCCGTCCATTTCCGGCATGAGAATGTCAGATATAATCAGACTGGGAATCGACTGTTTTAATTTTTTTAACGCTTCAATGCCATTGGTCGCCGAGTCTACTTCATAACTATTAGTTCGCAGTACATCTTCGAGCAGAATTCTTGAGTCTTCAGTGTCCTCTACTACCATGATTTTCATTTTTTACGCCTATCGATCGCTTGTCGAATTTGATTCATCACTATTCCTGGGTCAATTGGTTTTTCAATATATCCATCGCAACCCGCACTTAGTAATCGATCTTTATCGCCTGCCATCGCGTAGGATGTCATGGCAATCACCGGTATATTTATGGTTTTGTTGTCACTTCTTATTTTTTCGAGTACGCTATAGCCATCAATATCGGGCAACTGGATATCTAATATAATATAGTCCGGTATAAATTCCTTTGCCAGTTTATATCCTTGTAAGCCACTGGTTGCCTGCTGTACTGCGTAACCGTTTAACGTCAAAATATCACAGATAAGCGTCATATTATCTGGGTTGTCCTCGATAATTAATGCAGTTTCCATGGCGGCCCTCCTAGTGTAAATATATACTTTACACTTTTATTGTTTTCGGGATTTTAATCCAAAAGGTACTTCCAGCACCACGTTTACTATCTGCACCGACCTCGCCTTGTAAAATTTCAGACGCGATTTTTCCTGTCAGGTAGAGACCAAGTCCAGTTCCCCCGGCTTTTACCAATAGGTGAGTTTTGAATCTTTCAAAGGCCTCAAACAGGCGGGGCATATCGACAGTATCAATTCCGATACCAGTATCAGCAACAATAAACGTTATAGCGTTTTCTGCTTCCTCAATGGACAGAATAATCTTCCCCTGCTCAGTATATTTTATGGCATTGCTAATATAATTAAGAATGCATTGATACAACCGCCTTTTATCGGTATTAAGAATGATACCCTGAGGCACATTAACGGTAATGGTTAAGCCTTTTTTATCTGCTTGTCGATATAGAGTCGCTAATGCTTCAGTGATGACTTCCTTGGCATCAAATTCTGACGGTTCTATATCAATACGTCCTGACTCAATTTTTGAAATATCGATTATATCGGTAATGAGCGACAGTAAATGGCTGCCTGATCGATTGATACGGGTAATGTAATCCTTGTATTTTTCTCCTAGTTCACCAAAAGAACCCTGCATCATCATGCTAGAGAAACCGATGATAGAGTTAAGTGGCGTACGTAACTCATGAGAAACGGAAGCAATAAACATAGATTTTAACTGATCGAGTTCTTTTAACTTCATGTTCGCCTGACTCAATTCAGAAGTGCGTTCTTCGACCTTGATTTCCAACTCATCATAGGATCGTCGCAATGCTTCTTCGCTTTGCTTGCGCTCAGAAATATCACGCAAACTAACGACCCTCATCTGCTGATTTTGTAAGTTGATATTTGATGCATTGACTTCCACAGGCATAATGGAACCTGTTTTAATTATTATGTTTGCTTCAAACGATGTTTCTGCTGCGTTACCTACATTCTCGGCAACAATAGACTTGGAGTCATTCGATACAAAATCCAGTATATTTTTACCAATAATTTCTTCTGGTGTATAACCTGTCATCTTACTGGTGGCTGGGTTAATATCTTTAATCATTCCGTTTTCATGAAAGAAAACCATTTCAAACGTCGCATGGAAAAACTGTCCCAGTCTATGTTCGCTTTCACCTAATTTTTTATCTGCCCGTTTGCGTTCAATATTTTCTTCCACCAGGAGTTGGTTTTTTTCACTCAACTCAGAAGTTTTTCGACGGACTTGAAGGCGTAGAAGTGCACTGGTCGCGATCAAAATAACCATGAATCCGACAGCGCTTATTGCCACCCATACCCAGTAACGGGAGAGTTGATCTACTTTAATATTTATCCATTTTCTGCTAATTTCAAGATGTTTTTCTGGCGGCATTGCTTTAAGTGTTTTGTTAATAATGCTGACCAGTTCAGGCCACTCCTTGCGGACTGCAAACGAATGACCCACATTGCTAAATTCGGTTGGCGCAGCAATTTTAATATTTGTAAAATTGTGCCTGCGCATTATATAAGTCGTGGTTGCGATATCACCAATAAATGCATCTGCTTTCCCGGAAGACACGGACGACAATCCGTCGACTATAGAGTTTACAGTTAGCATGTCTAATTTCGGGTACCCGTTTTGTACTAGATCATGGGTAACGTAATTTCGGACGACGGCGATTTTTTTTTTAGTCAAGTTCTCTATGCCGGAAATAACCGGGTAATTGTCACGCGTAAAAATCATTATTGGATATCTAAAATAAGGCCGAGTAAAACTTAAATATTTCTTTCTTTGTTCTGTGGGTGTTATTGCTGCAAATAGATCAATATTGCCTTTTTTAGCCTGTTCAATTGCCTGGTACCAGGTTAGATTCGGAATGATCTGTATTGAGATACCCAGTTTTTGGCTTAGCAGTTGTACATAATCCGCTGAAATACCGGCATGGTTACCCAGGTCGTCAATAAATTCTACGGGTGCAAAATTTGTGTCGATTGCTAGGCGTATACTTTTGTGTTTAGACAGCCACCGTCGTTCTTTATCAGATAAATTTAATAGCTGCGTAGACTGGCTTATCGTATCCGCAGGTACCCACTTATTCATAATACGTATATGCTCTGATTCTGGAATGGCGTTAATCGCCTTGTTCAATATGGATACCAGCTCAGGCCAATCCTTGCGAATGCCGATGCGTTGACCGTTTAATATCAGTTCGAAGGGGGCAGCGATTTTTAGATTGTGAATGCCGTGTTTACTCCCAAGAAACACGCTAACCCCTAAGACGCCTACATGAGCATCCGCTTTTCCAGTGGCGACGGCGCGTAATCCTTGTAGTGTCGTCTCAACCATTAATCGCTTAATTGCAGGCTGCTCACGGATGATTTTGCTCGTGGACGAATAGCCCTTTACCAGCGCTATCCTTTTTCCCGTCAAGTCCCTAGCACGTTTGATGCTCTTATCGTCATTGCGTGTCATGATAACTAAAGGTGTCGGGATATAGATATTGGTAAAATTTAGGTAACGTTCACGTTTCGGTGTTCTAACCGCAGTAGCGATAGCATCCAGCGAACGGTTTTCCGATTTTTTTAGAATTTCTGTCCAACTAAGTTTAGGAACTATTTCAAAACGGACATTAAGTCGACGCGCAATCTCCGTGAGAAAATCGGGAGCCACTCCCTGATAATTTCCATCAATGCCCAAAAAACTATAC
Source organism: Gammaproteobacteria bacterium (assembly GCA_003233345.1). Lineage (GTDB taxonomy): Bacteria > Pseudomonadota > Gammaproteobacteria > SZUA-21 > SZUA-21 > SZUA-21. Next base: position 35,237 of record QILK01000028.1, read on the forward strand.
GGCGCATATTCAGCATCAACACCTATACGGATTACCGGATGAGATTGCAACCATTTTTTTTCCTTGACCGTTAACGATATCTCTATTGATTTTTGATCCGAAACACCTGTATCGATCGACAAAGGTTGCGCGTGAATAGCAGCAGTAAAGAAAAATGGTGCCAGCGCATAAATGAGAATGCATTCAGCCCTATTAACATTCATGATAACAACGGTTTATCCTTTTATTTTGTTTCCGCCATAAATAAAATAAATATGATACAAGTATAAAGTTAATTCAGTTTTATTATAGTTTAGTTTTCCCGTTGCAGAAATATAGTTTAAATTACATTACCTGTTTTGCACACCGATAGTCTTAAACTGGCTTGTTAAGTGGAGGGGAAATTTAAAAAGAGAAGGGCGACACGGAAGGCGTAAAATGGGATCAGAGCAGGTAATAATCCTGGTCTGATCCTTTCTGACACGCCAAAATCAGGGATAAGCTTGCCACCCGGGGTTACTTTGCTTGCCAATAATCTTGGGTTCATTAAGGCTGATCTTCTTAATCGTTTTCTGATCTCGCAAATATTTGGCTACCAGATCCCAGATTGGTGTTCCTTTATCCAGTTTCTTTATACTGGCCCAGCCAGCGACTTTGTATTTTTTATTAGCATCCAGTGGTTTGCCGTCGAGCTCCATATAAGTAATACGACTACCCATCTTTTCAGTCGGATTAATCTCGTACTTGAGTCCACCAACGCGCACCATATCTCCCCCCTGTTGATAATAAGGGTCAGTATGAAACAGGTTGTCGGCGACATCCTCGAGAATCGCTTTGATGTTGGTACCTGACAATTCGTTGAGGGTAACGATCGGATAGGTTAACCCGCACTGGGTCATAATATGCTCAAAGGTAACGTGCTCACCTGGCAATACGCTGACACCCCAACGAAAACCAGGAGAGAAGGATATTTCAGCGTCCTGTTCTTTGATCAAGGCGTCGCAAATGACTTGGTCGAAAGTTCCGTTAAAGTTACCACGTCGGTATAGCAGGTCGTCGGTCACTGCCAGTTTTTCTTCAAGCTTGTCTTTCATGACAAAGCTCTCGCCCTGAAAGGTGACTTTCTTGCTACGCATTTTTTCAATATATTCCTTCATCGCCGGATCAGGTGTGATCAGGTTGGCGAATACAGGTAACATATGGAATTTAAATCCAGCAACCTTGCTGCCTTTAACGTCAAAATCCAGGACGCTTAGAAATTTGCCGTTTGAGCCTGAGTTAATGACCAGCGTTTTACCACTTTGATTTGACACTTCGGTCGGTTTTGGAATGGCATCGTGGGTATGCCCACCCATAATGGCATCAATCCCGGTGACCTGTTTGGCCATTTTCAAGTCTACGTCCATACCGTTGTGAGACAGTACGACAACTACTTTTGCGCCTTTTTTCCGTACTTCATTGACAATTTCCTGCATGGCTTCGTCGCGAATACCAAAGCTCCAGTCAGGAACAAAGTATTTTGGGTTGGCGATCGGTGTATACGGAAAAGACTGTCCAATAATAGCGACTTGGATATTATTTATTTCTTTCATAACATAGGGTTTGAATACACGCTCTTCAAACTCTTTGTCAACCACGTTTTGTGCTACAAAATCAATGTTGTGTTTTTTAAAATCGTTTTCGATAATATGTTTTACACGTTTGTGGCCATAGGTATATTCCCAGTGACCGGTCATGACATCAATGCCAAGAAGAATCTGTGCGTCAACCATATCTTGTGCGTCGGTCCAAACCGCCGTTCCGGAACCGCCACCCCAGGTATCACCGCCATCCAGTAATAGTGCGCCAGGACGTTTTGCCCGAATTTGCTTGATCAATGTTGCCAAGTGTGCAAAGCCACCCACTTTACCGTATTTTTTTGCCGCTTCGGAAAAATTCATATAGGTAAATGCGTGTGCCAGTATTGAATTATTGGGGATGCCGTAATGTTTAAGAAACTTATCGCCTACCAGATGTGGAGGCTGTCCCTTCATACCTGCAACACCCAAGTTAATGTTAGGTTCGCGGAAATGGATTGGTAATAACTGCGCATGACAATCTGTGTAATGTAGTAGTGACACATTACCGTAAGCTGGTTTCTCATACATATTGTTAGAGGATTTTTTAGGTTTGATACCTTTGCTTTTACTTTCTGCGTCGCTACCCGACTGTGAACTGTTGTCACATGATGCCAGGCTAAAGCCAGCGGCACTGGCTACGGCCAACATTTGCATAAATTCACGACGTGACATATTCATTAGACAACACCCTCCAAACTTACATATTTGTTAGTTTTGCTAAATTTAATAATAGTATTACATATAAGAAACACCTAATATTAAATTTAGTTTTAATAATCGAAACACTATACAATGAGTGTTGGTAAATTACTACTTGTCATATAGTTAAACGTGGTTTTTATGAGAGGTAATTTATTATTATGGCTATAGAAATAAAATTTAATTTGATTATTTAATGCGAGAAGTGAATTTTTTTATAGTAAAATTACTGGTTTTATTTGAGCGTTATTTAGTCATGTTTTCAAAGTTATAGAACTTGTCGTAGAAGAGAGAAATTCAATGAGACCAGCAATACTGACCCAGGTATTGGATAAAGAATATCAAAGTGCCGTACATGGAATCCACACGCCCGTTATGATTTGGGGCCCACCCGGTATTGGCAAGTCACAGGTAGTCATTCAAGTGGCGGAACGCCATAAAGCCAATGTCATTGATATTCGCTTGTCACAAATGGAGCCAAGTGATTTACGCGGGATTCCTTTCCGAGTTGGTGAGCACGTCGAATGGGCGATACCGGCAATGTTACCGGATGCGACACGACATGGTTCCCAGGGTATTCTGTTTCTTGATGAGATCACCTCAGCACCCCCCAGCGTTTCTGCCGCTGCGTATCAATTGATACTGGATCGGCGCCTTGGTGCCTACGAAGTTCCGGATGGATGGGTTATCTTTGCTGCTGGCAATCGTCAGGGTGATCGGGGAGTCACTTATAGTATGCCGGCACCATTGGCGAATCGGTTTTCGCATTTTGATTTTGATATTAATCTTGATGATTGGGTGGCATGGGCTTATGCCAATGAAATCGATGAACGGATTATTGGTTTTTTAAGATTTCGACCGGAGCTATTATTTGACTTTGATCCGGCGCATAATCCGGTTGCATTTCCGTCGCCGAGAACCTGGGAATATGCGCATCGTGCACTTAAAAAGTTTTTTGCAAACGGCGATATGCTAACAGGAACGCTGCAAGCTTGTGTGGGGCCAGCGGCCGGTATTGAGTTGGCAGCCTTTGTGGAAAATTTGCAGAAGTTACCCGATATCGATCAAATATTGGCGGGACAGCCCGTAGAAATTCCCAAGGAGATTGATTTGCAGTATGCGGTCGCCGCCGCGTTAGTGGGGCGAGCCATTCGGTCACGGGCTGACGGAAACTCGGCGACCGTGATCGGTAACATCCTCGAATTTGCCAGTCAGTTCCGGCAAAAAGAAATGGGGGTTATGTTGGTAACCGACCTTCAACGTGCCATGGGCGATGAAATTTTCAGCGTGCCCGAGTTTCAGCGTTGGGCCAACCAGGTGGCCGATATTATGTTATTCAAGGACCAGTAGTCTTCCTGGTTAAATGATTTACTTAATAGATTAGAGTAGCCCGGACTTCGCGCAGCGAACGCCGGGGAAACGAACATAGTCCCAACAGTAAAGCCGAATGTGTCAGATGTACCATTGACAGGGGTTGTAAGGACTTGGTTGAATTTAAGCGGGTTATTTTTCCCCGGCGTTCGCTGCGCGAAGTCCGGGCTACAAGACCTATAACGGGGAATTCAATGGAAGCCCCTCAACCGGCAGTCAGAAGTTTTTTCCAGGACAGTGACAACGGCACGTTGTTGGCCTGGAAAAAATCTTGTGGCTGACGGTTATAAGAGGGGCGCTGTTTAAAAGCATAACCATCCCAAGTTAATATACCCCGGCCCACTTTGCGAGCCCCCAGAGACTCGGCAAGTATAAAATATGTAGTCCGGACTTCGCGCAGCGAACGCCGGGGAAAAGAAATAAGAATTGAAATTCAATTAAACAGGCTGTGTGTAAAAAATTAACTATGAATGAAATAGAAAACAAACTCAGCGCCGCCAACAGTTCGTTAATTATCGATATGCCTTTTTTGGGTGCCTTGGTATTACGCATGCCATTGATTGCGGCTGATCCAGCCTGGTGCAAAACAACAGGCACAGACGCGCGGGCAATTTATTATAATCCAGAATATATTGGTGAATTGACACTGGCGCAGACTCAATTTGTGCTCGCGCATGAAGCGCTACATTGTGCGTTATCGCATTTTGCCAGACGTCAGCACCGCATCAAGCATCGTTGGGATCTGGCTTGTGATCTGGCGATCAATCCAATTTTAATTAAAGACGGACTAGTGCCACCCCCCGAAGCGTTTAGTATTGATGTGTATGAAAATATGTCGGCCGAGGAAATTTATCCATTGCTCGACGATAACGAAGACATGCAAACACAAGATCATCATTTATACGACAAAGAAAACGATGACCCGGCGGATAAATTGCAGCAACCTAATCAATCCAGCCAATCACAAGGCAGTGGTTCAGCGGATGCTGAGATCGATAAAAATGCAGGTGGTGCGCCACAACCAAAACCTCTTGATGGCAAAGAAAAAGAAGAATTGGCGATACAATGGAAGCAACGTATGGCGGGAGCCGCACAAACCGCAATGCAGGCGGGGAAACTCAGTGGCGATATGGCCAGATGGATTGATACCTTGCTTCAGCCGCAGTTACCCTGGCGTATGTTGTTGGCCAAGCATATGACCTCGGCGGCCAGAGAAGATTATAACTATACCCGACCCTCTCGACGCGAGGGCAGTGCGATTTTGCCCAGTTTACGCAGTAATCAGATAGATCTGGTTGTCGTTATCGATACCAGTGGTTCTATTTCCAACGCTGAAATGCAATTGTTTGTCTCCGAAGTGGATTCGATCAAAGGGCAAACAAGGTCGCGTATTACCCTGCAAGTATGCGATAATAAGCTCGCCGACGAGGGGCCGTGGGAGTTTGAATATTGGGATGAGTTTGCGTTACCTGAGAATTTGCCAGGTGGCGGTGGAACCAGTTTTAAACCTGTTTTTGAATGGTTGGCGAGGACGGGTAAACGCCCGGACTTATTAATTTACTTTACTGATGCACAGGGAAAATTTCCTCAACTGGAACCCGAGTTCAATGTGATTTGGCTGGTAAAAGGCAAGCAGCCTGTCCCTTGGGGTCAACGAATACAATTAAATTGACGCGACTGGATTTATTGTTTGAGTTTTAAATTTATGGATAATCTAAGCAACAATATTTCGCATGCCATTGCACCGGGTATGCACAAACACCTGGCGCAGCTTGGGATTGACTATGATATATTAGTACGACCTGAATCGCGTTCACTGGAAGATGTGGCAAACTCGCTGAAAATTCCCAGTCAATTGTTTGCACGTGCTGTTGTCTTGCGGGATGGCGAGTATGTTTGTCTTGCGGTACTGCCAATATCACATATGATTGACTTTACTGACCTTAAGGCATTAACCCAGCATCAATTGCACCCGGTCGGTACCAAGGTGAGCAGTGATATGTTTGCTGATTGTGACTTAAATACAATGCCTTTACTCGGCGAGCTATATCAGTTAGAAACCTTTTACGACATCAGCCTGTTTTCCGTGCCGTCAGTTATATTTGAAGGCGGCAGGCATGCCTCGCTGATTCGTGTTAATGGCACCGAGTTTGAAAAACTGGCCGCTAAAGGGCATAAGGCTAAATTCTCGAGTCCCATTGACACTTTGAGTTTTTATGGAACCGATATCGGCAAACCGATATCGGTTGAGTCTTCGAGCGCTTTTACGACTGCGGCCGATTTTACCATTAGGTATCGGAATTTCACACCGGAAGTCGAACAAAGTAATAGCGATATTGCGCAACTGTTACCAGAGAAATCCATTCTGCTGGCTGATTTGCTCAAGATCCGTAATTCAGGTAAAAATGAAGCCGATAAACTCGAAGCAATTATTGTTAACGACAAAGCGCTAAATCATTGTGTTATACCGCTGCTCGAATCACCGTTGTTTTCAAGCGTGCTAGAAAAGGGTGAAACAATAACAAAGCTGTTCAGCGATGAGGAGACCGCGTCAAATATTGTCGTTAATATGGCGATCGGAATTGCTGTTCAAAAGCAATTCAAGTTTAATGCTTCCGGTCCATTGGATTTTATTAGTTTGTGGCAACATGCGCTAATCAGTACTAGTTTGTCTATCAAGCTTGCACAGGAACTCAATAATCAGAACGTTAATTACGGTTTGCTGTGTTTGTCTGGTTTATTACAAAATACCGGTTATTTACTCTATGGATATTTATATCAAGCCAGATATTATTTGTTTAACCGATTATTAAAGGCCAATCCGGCGTTGCAAATCAGTACCTTCGAGTCTGTTTTTTATTTTCCCTCGAGTGTCATCGTCTCCAATAATCGTGGTGGTCATTATTCCAGTGTTCAGCCGCCAGAATCCACTACCGAGTCTGCACCGCGTGCGCCCGTTTTAGCACATTCCCAGTTAGGGTTGTCATTACTTTCCAGTTGGAAGATGCCACTGGAATTGTTGCTGACCATCGAGCACCATCATGATGAAAACTACCGTGGGGATTTTTCGATATACCCTAATCTAATCTATATCGCCAATGCGCTGCTGCATGCATTTGGCATTGGCGATGCTAAAGATAGTCAATTACCAGAAGCATTGTTGCAGACGCTTGATTTGAATGAGGCCAGGCTGCATCAACTTGTTGCTGATTCTATTGAAGATTTTAGAGAAATCGTGACCGACAAAACTACCTTTTGCCCCATTTAGAATCTCTGATTGGTCAGGGTCTATAAAAAGCGTGCATAATTGCATGTTTTACCCTATGGCAGGAGTCAGGCATGAAAATAATTCTTCTTGGTGGTCCCGGAGCTGGGAAAGGCACCCAGGCAAATTTTTTAAAAGATAAATTTGGAATACCGCAGATTTCAACCGGCGATATGCTTCGTGCAGCAGTTAAAGAAGGAACCCCTATGGGTTTGGAAGCTAAGAAAATAATGGATGCGGGTGGGTTGGTATCCGATGATATTATTCTTGGTTTAGTAAAAGAGCGCATTAGCAAGAGCGATTGTGAAAAGGGCTTTTTACTGGATGGTTTTCCAAGAACTATTCCTCAAGCGGAGGCGGTTAAGGCAGAGGGAATCGACATTGACCATGTGGTTGAAATTAATGTTGATGACAATGAAATTATCAAACGTATGAGCGGACGACGGGTGCATATGGCGTCTGGACGTACCTATCATGTTATGTATAACCCGCCAAAAGTTGAAGGCAAAGATAACGAGACCGGTGAAGATTTGATTCAACGCGATGATGATCAGGAAGATACGGTTAAAAAACGTTTGGAAGTTTATCATGAGCAAACAGAACCATTGATTGATTTTTACTCAACTTGGGCGTCGAGCGGCGAAGACAATGCACCTGCTTATAATAAAATTGAGGGAATAGGTTCTGTTGAAGATATACGCGACAACATATTTTCATCATTATCCTAGATTTATAGCTGTTTTTTACATTTAATTCTGTCATATTGCAGTATACTGATTACATTCAGAAGGCAAGTTGCTTGCTTTCTGAGTTGCTTGCTTTCTGAATGCTTCTTGAAAAGGTATTTTAAAAATACAATCAGTCATAACTGGCATATTTAATGGCGATCATTGAACTCAAACGCGAAAACTTCGATACCACTGTACAAGGGAGTGAGCTTGTTATTGTGGATTTTTGGGCGTCTTGGTGTGCGCCGTGCAAGAGTTTTGCGCCGCTTTTTGAGAAAGCGTCTGAAAATTTTAGCCAGGTTGTGTTTGCCAAAGTCGATGCTGAGTCTGAATCCGATCTGGCTTCGCACTTCCATATCCGTAGTATTCCGACATTACTTATTTTCAGAAACCAGATTATTATCTTTCGGCTCGATCAAAGTCTTGCGGAAGATGAACTGTTTATGTTGGTCGATAAAGCCGGGTCATTGGACATGAATCAAATTCGTAAAGACGCTCTGGAAAATAACTAGTCCGACATGTTTTATAAATGTGGATCTACTTTCTTAAAGGATAAGGTTTTATTCGTTATTTGGATTTGGGGTTATTGTCCTTTTCAGCAGCGCCCTTTACATCCGCGAGCCAGAAGATTTTTTTCAGCGCAGACAACTGGGGTTGTAATGACGCTGAAAAAAACTTCTGACGGATGACGGCTACCATTGAATTCAGCAATAACCTAAAAACCCCTAAATCATCAACGTAGCTCGGACTTCGCGCAGCGAATGCCGGGAAAAAATAACTCGTCTAAATTCAATTAAAATTCCTTATAAAAAAGGATAAGAGTATCAAATTCACTGGAAGCCCCTCTACGGTCAGTCAGAAGATTTTTTTCGCGACTGAGCCACGGTGTGGAGTGAAAAAAATCTTCTGACTGACCGTAGAAAGAGGGGGCGCACTAAAAAGGATAACAGCCCAAATTCGAAAATAATCAACCAGAGTCACATCAAGGCATCGAACGGCTGGACTTCAACGACTTGCCCCGGTTCAACACCAGCATTTTCAGCCGCCAGTAAAATAAAGCAATCAGCTTTGCTCATAGATGTCAGTATATGTGATCCCTGTAACGCCACCGGTGAAACGGTAAGATCGTTGTTGTCATCCCGTGATAAAATACCGCGTTGAAATTCAG
>QILK01000102.1 GCA_003233345.1 Gammaproteobacteria bacterium
TATTGGTGGCGTATGTCAAGGAGTAGATGTCGTATTTCATCTGGCGTCATTAGTGCACGCAATTAAACAGAAAGGAATAAAAGATGAGGACTACTACCAACTAAATGTAGAGGGCACTAAAAAAGTAGTAGAAGCCGTAAAAAAATCAACCGTAAAGTCGTTTGTTTATTTTAGTTCAGTCAAGGCAATTGCAGACCCTAAAAAAAAATGTGTTGATGAAAGTTGGCAAGAATATCCTCTGGATGTCTATGGAAAGAGCAAACGTGTAGCGGAAGGCTGTGTGCTCGAGCTAAATGATTCAGGAGTAAATGCATCGATAATAAGATCGGCCTTGGTTTATGGGGAAGGGATGAAAGGAAATTTATATCGCATGATTAATGCGATTGAAAAGAAAAAAATGCCAAATATAAATCAAACTAAGAATAAACGATCAATGATTGGTGTAGAGGACCTTGTTAATTTGGCCATTACTATGGCTGAAAATGTTAAAGCTGGAAAAAATATTTATTTCGCTACAGATGGTCAAAGGTATTCTACAAAGCGAATTTATAATGTCATTTCAAATGCACTGGAGTTAAGGCCCGGGGTTAAAATTCCTGTGTGGATGATCCGAGTGTTGGGTCTGGTTTTAGGGATACTGGATAAACTTTTACCTTACGCATTACCTGTCAATAAAGACATGGTTAACAAGTTGGTAGGCTCGGCATGTTATGTATCTGACAAGGCGACTAAAGAATTAGGCTGGTATCCAAATTGTACGTTTGAATCGGAAATAAATAATATTATTCAGCACTACAAAAAAGTTTGAATGTATGCTCGAAATAGGGTTAGCACTAATATTATGTATACTGTTGGTATTATGGTTGCTGAAAAGAAGTTTGAGATAAAACTGCTAATATCTAAGTGTAATAACTGCGAGTAATTTTTTGTAATATGTGTGGGATAGCCGGAATATTAACCAGTGTATTGAGCCAAGTAGAAATATTGGAAACAGTACAAAACATGGCCCGTCAGTTAGCGCCTCGAGGCCCGGATGCCGATGGGTACTGGGTAGACGAACACAGCCAGGTAGTTGTAGAGTTGAGCGATTTAGGTGCTCAACCGATGCATTCACAATCTAGTCGTTACTGTATAGTATATAATGGAGAGGTTTATAATCATAAATCTCTTAGAAAAGAAATGATCGCTGAGGGTTGTAAGTTTAGAGGCGAGTCAGACACAGAAGTTATTTTGGAAGCAATCGATTTATGGGGAATCAAAAGAGCTATTAACAAGTTTGTTGGTATGTTTGCGTTTGCAGTATGGGACAAGCAGAATAGAGAGTTAATATTAGCTCGAGATCGAATGGGTGAAAAACCGTTATATTATGGACAAGTATCGGGGAAATTATTGTTTGCTTCAGAATTAAAAGCGATTTCGGCCTGTAAGGGCTGGTCGCGGGAGTTGGATCAAAACGCGTTATCATTGTTTCTTCGTCACAATTGCATTCCATCGCCTTACTCTATTTATAAAAATATATTCAAAGTGCCACCAGGCGCAACAGTGACAATTCGGTTTGAGAAGCAACAGTTAGCAGTCGAAGAGCCCCGGAAATATTGGTCTGTTTTAGATAATATTCACCCTGTCAATCATGATATTTCTGCTGATGATGCTATTTCGGAACTGGACGGGCTGATTAGAAATTCTGTTTCTTCGCAGATGCTTGCCGATGTACCTTTGGGTGCATTTCTATCGGGAGGAGTTGATTCTTCATGTATTGTTGCCATAATGCAGTCACTATCAAATCGACCCGTGAAAACTTTTTCGATAGGGTTTAAGGAACAACAGTATAACGAAGCGGAGCACGCAAAAGCGGTCGCTAATTATCTGGGTACGGAGCACACAGAGTTCTATGTATCGTCGAATGATGCACTGAATGTTATTCCCGAAATGGGTAAAATATATGATGAGCCTTTTTCTGATTCTTCTCAATTGCCTACCTATTTGTTATCCCAACTGACACAAACTAAAGTGACAGTATCACTATCAGGTGATGCGGGTGATGAATTATTTGGCGGCTATGATAGATACTTATGGGGAAATAGAATTTGGAATAGCATATCATGGGCGCCATTATTTTTTAGACGACTGACCAGTTCAGGATTGCGTATAGTACCTCCGGGTGCATGGGACAAAGTCTATTCACCGTTTAGTAAGTTGGTCGCAGAAAAGCGTCGAATTAGAAATTTTGGAGACAAATTGTATAAGCTCGCTTCTGTGTTGTCTCTTAAAAATCCTCGGGAGTTATATACACAGTTTGTCAGTCACTGGGATGAGTCACATGATATTTTAAAAAAGCAGAATATGGTTAGCGCACATTTGAATGAACAAATTTGGTGTCGGGACGATTTATGTTTTACTGAAAAAATGATGTATCAAGATATGGTTTGTTATTTGCCAGATGATATCTTAGTCAAGGTTGATCGCGCAGCGATGGCTGTTAGTTTAGAGACCAGGGTGCCTTTGCTCGATCACCGAATCGTAGAATTTGCACTAAAGCTGCCAATGCATCTAAAGGTCAGAAAAGGTGTGGGGAAATGGTTGTTACGACAAGTATTGTATAAATACGTACCTAATACACTGATTGATCGGCCAAAAATGGGGTTTGGCGTGCCTATGGATAGTTGGTTACGCGGGCCACTAAAGGAATGGTGTCTGGATATGCTCGCGAAAGATAAATTAAATCGTGAGCAAATTTTAAATGTTGATATAGTACAGAAACATTTAAATGAACATATGTCAGGTAAACGGAATTGGGCTTATTATTTATGGGACTTGTTAATGTTTGAAACTTGGATGGAAAATGAGAAAAACTAAAATTTGTCGGATTCGATGAGTGGTTATTCTGTTAGTTGCGGCCATCGCATTTTTGATATCTTTATTTCTTGCTTATCGTAGCACTCAGGCTACGTCAATTTTTTTTATCCTTGATAATCCCAATCATAGATCGCTACATACAATAGCGACACCAAGAGGTGGCGGAATTGCTTTAATAACCGCTGTTGTGTTGGCGTGGAATATTTTTGCATTGACCACACCTACCTTTGATAATTTGTTAGTCCTAAATGCGTCTGTGTTAACTTTATCCGTGCTGGGCTTGCTCGATGATTTATATAAACTTAAACCGATTATAAGGTTTGCTGTTCACTTATTGGTAGCGGTTGTTAGTTATTTATTTGGGTGGGGACTGGAATCATTAAAACTACCTGGACTTGAACTTAGTATCCCACCCTCAATTGCAATGATCATTGCAATATTGTTTATTATCTGGATGCTTAATCTATATAATTTTATGGATGGCATGGATGGTTTTGCAGGTGGTATGACGCTAGTAGGTTTTAGCACTTTTGCGATTCTTGGTTTTATACAGGGTGAGCAGGTGTTTGCAACATTATCACTAATTATCGCCGCATCTTCATTAGCTTTTCTGTTGTTTAACTTCCCTCCGGCTAAACTGTTTATGGGCGACGCAGGTTCAGTCACCTTGGGATTTATGGTATCGATATTCGCATTGTGGGCGGATAATAAGAATATTTTTTCACTGTGGGTCTCAATTTTGATTTTTTCACCCTTTATTGTTGATGCGACAGTAACACTTTTTAAAAGGATATATAAAAAGAAGAAAATATGGGAGGCACATCGTAGCCACTATTATCAGCTTTTAGTGCAAAGTGGCTGGAGTCATAGAAAAACAGTGATATTTGAGTATTACTTAATGTTACTGAGTAGTAGTTTTGCTATTATAGCGGTAGTCTCTAGTAACAGAGTTCAATGGTTATTGCTGATAAGCATATTCATTGTCTATATTGTTCTTATAACATTGTATCACCTGAAAAAAAATCCTGAAGAAAATGAAGAGTCTACAAAGCGTATTTAATAAATTTAAAAATGGCCTGCTATCGAGCGGTAGTGCTTTTGCTCATGATTTAGTGATGATACCGATCGCTTGGCTATTAGCCTACTGGATTAGGTTTAATTTAGGCTATATCCCTGTCGACAATCTTTATCCGGGACTAATTGCGTTAATGCTTGTTGTACCAATTCAAATTCTGGCGTATTGGCGTTTTGGATTATATCGTGGTATGTGGCGTTTTGCATCTATGGCCGACATGATGCGTATTGGAAAAGCGACACTGCTCGGTTCAGCCTTACTCGTTGTTTCCCTTTTTATTTTTACACGCATGGAAGGAATTCCGCGTTCGGTACTAATTTTGTACCCAATCATTCTGGTTTTACTATTAGGCGGCCCTCGATTTATATACCGTTGGTTTAAGGATCATCGCTTAAAGCCAATCCACGGTAAAAGGGTATTGATCATTGGTGCCGGTAGTGCTGGGGAAATGCTTGCGAGAGATCTTTTAAAGGAAAAAGTTAATCCATATATGCCTGTCGCTTTTATCGATGACAACCCACGCATCAGTGGTCATGAGATACATGGAGTGCGGGTTGCAGGTGCGACCCGAAAAATACAGGACGTAGTCAATGAATATGCAATTGAAGTAATTATTTTGGCGATACCCGGCGCCGCTGCAAAACAAATGCGACGTATCGTTAGGCTGTGTAGTAAGACCGGAGTGCCGTTTAGAACATTACCTCGATTGCAAGACTTTGTAACCGGGCAGTCGACAGTACAAGACCTTAGAGAAGTTTCGATAGATGACTTGTTGGGACGCGATCAGGTAGAACTGGATACCGAGGAAATCAATCGTGGAATATTTGGTAAAACGGTTCTGGTTAGTGGTGCCGGTGGTTCCATTGGATCAGAGTTGTGCCGGCAAATTAGTAAATATTCGCCAAAAGAGTTGATCCTGATCGATAGTAGTGAATATAACCTGTATCAAATACATCATGAGCTTAGTAATTCTGACATGGATATTATCTTGCAAAGACGCTTGGTAGATGTAACCGATCAAGTGGCTGTTGAGTATGTTCTTAAAAAATTTCGGCCTAATATTATTTATCATGCAGCGGCCTATAAACATGTCCCAATGTTGGAAGATCAGGCACGTCCTGCCTTAAAAAACAATGTTCTCGGGACTAAAACAATTGCTGAAGCGGCTAGTAGTTATAAAGTCGATGAGTTTGTATTGGTATCAACCGACAAAGCGGTGAATCCAACCAATATTATGGGTGCAAGTAAACGGGTCAGCGAGCTGATTTGTCAAAATATTAATAACCGGTCACAAACAAGATATGTAACTGTCCGGTTTGGTAATGTTCTTGATTCTGCTGGTAGTGTGGTGCCATTGTTTCGTGAACAGATTAAAAAGGGTGGACCGGTAACCGTTACTGATCCAGAGATTACCCGGTTTTTTATGACGATCCCTGAAGCCTCGCAGTTGATTATGCAGGCAGCCGTACTCGGTAACGGTGGGGAAATATTTATCTTGGATATGGGGGAAGCTGTTAAAATTGCAGATCTTGCCAAGCAGATGATTATGCTATCGGGTAAACGGCTGAACGAAGATATAGAAATTAAGTTTACCCGTTTGCGCCCCGGTGAAAAAATGCACGAAGAACTTGTGCATGACAGCGAAAAAGTTAGTAAAACCAAGCATCCAAAAATCACATTGGCAAAATCACGGACTGTTGATTGGGAGTGGTTGGTGAGACTGATAGATGATATCGAGGTTGCTGTCAGTGTTCATGATGAAAATGAGTTGAACAATATTCTTAAAAAATTGGTGCCTGAGTATGAGCCGCCCAGCTCAACTGACGATAATGTGATTCCATTTGAGTCCTTGCACTCTATCAGTAGCAAGGACCAATCTAAATCTCATTAAAAAATCTATTAACACTTTGATTTATATGGCTAAATCATATAAGTAAAAACTTGATTACAGTTTCCCTATAATTTAAGAATGGATGGGTAAAAAATACCGGAGTCTGCATTTATGAAATAGGTGGGCGAATGTAAATTTACGCACCTATTTAGAATTGGTTAGAATTGGCTCCCCGGGACGGGCTCGAACCGCCGACCCGATGATTAACAGTCATCTGCTCTACCAACTGAGCTACCGGGGATAAACTTGGTACTAATAGGCTGCGATATGTTACTGTTTGTATTGCACTGGGTCAATACCTTTGTGTTTCCTAGCTAAACTGCATACTAATCCTGCAATATCCACGCCTGAACTTCATAACATTAAACTGCAACCAACCCAATAGCTCAAGTGCTTTGACAGTGTGACAAAAATTGAGGATTTATATCCCGATTGACTTTTATTTGTCCAGCACTATTAACGAGCAGTGACAAGGCATTGTTAACGTTCCGGGTGCCACAGAAAATTATCGTCGTGTTACTAAGCAGGGTACTCCCTGTTTTTGTAAAAATAATCTGCAAACGTTGATTGTATGCTTTGGCACGAATGTAGTGCAAACGATTTTGTACCCGGTGCAATGGTTCGTCACGATCAAACTCCCCATTTTTATTGGTATCGCTAAATACCATCCAGCCCCGGTGCCAGTCTGCTTGTTTTGAACAAGCAGTGCCAGTGCTTGTTGGGCAAATGATGGAATGGTCTCCAGACTTAACAGATTCACTACGTGCTAACAATATGTCTGCTGTCAATCGATCCAGTCCGGCAGTGAGTCGCTGTTTTTGCAATGCATCTGTCAGGGAAGGTGTCGCGGCCACGACTATGATGGCGATCAATGTCAGTGTTATCAGCAGTTCTATAAGCGTGATACCCAAATTATGATTAACGTGTCCGCTATGCTGCAAACGGGTCTTCATTGATAAAGATTAGCAATGCGCTTTATTGATTCTTGAAGGTTTTCCATGCTGGTAGCGTAAGATAAGCGAAGATGTCCACTTAACCCAAAGGCGGTACCGGGAACCAGGGCAACACCAATTTTTGTTAACAAGTATTCTGCCAGTTCAACATCGTTACTGACCGATTGTGTTTTTTCTATTAATCCAGCGACCGATGGAAAACTGTAAAAGGTGCCATCACTTGGTAAACAGCTAACACCATCAATGTTGTTTAGTGCTTCAACTACATAATCGTGTCGCGCTTTAAAGGCAGACAACATCGGTTGAATGCAAGACTGATCACCTGCTAATGCAGCGACGGCCGCTGCCTGGGAGATGGAGGCCGGGTTTGAAGTACTTTGTGATTGTATTTTTTTCATGGCTTTTATCAAGTTATCAGGACCGCCTGCATATCCAATTCGCCAACCCGTCATAGAGTAAACTTTTGAAACGCCATTTAAAACAACCGTTCGTTCATAGAGATCGGGACAGACAGTCAGAATATTTTCGAATGGCTGCTCATACCAGGTGATATGCTCATACATATCATCGGTCGCAATGAGAATATTGGGATACTTTTTAAGGACTTCAGCCAGGGCGATAAGTTCATCTCGCCGATAGGCCACCCCGGATGGGTTTGACGGGCTGTTAATAATAAATAACCGGGTTTTGGCGGTAATTGCCTGTTCCAGTTGCGCGGGTAGAATTTTAAAATTTTGTTCTGCACGGGCTTCAACAATCACCGGTTGACCACCGGCTAACAACGCGATATCGGGATAAGACACCCAATAGGGTGCTGGAATAATAACCTCGT
The DNA here is from genome assembly GCA_003233345.1 of Gammaproteobacteria bacterium. Lineage (GTDB taxonomy): Bacteria > Pseudomonadota > Gammaproteobacteria > SZUA-21 > SZUA-21 > SZUA-21. Next base: position 7,608 of record QILK01000102.1, read on the forward strand.
CACCGTCATTTAACAAAGCCTGGCAAAGGTTAAACATACTTTGCTTGCCACCACACGATACTAGTATCTGGTCTTGAGAATAGCTTAATCCGTTATCGGTTTTAAACTTGTTGATAATGGCCGTTTTTAACGCTACGGTACCGTCGACCGCAGTATATTTAGTCATCCCGGATTGAATAGCATCAATCGCCGCTGTTTTAATATGTATTGGGGTATCAAAATCCGGCTCACCGGCGCCGAGTCCGATAACATCTTTACCTTCTGCACGTAATGCTTTTGCGCGAGCGGTTACCGCAAGCGTCGGGGATGGTTTAACAAGATTAACCCGGTTTGACAGTTTTATTGGCAAGGTAAAGTTCCCTTAATGAAATAAAACATATTATAATGTCAAGTGACTCTAAAGCACAAAGACAATTTCTTATGCCGCAACGCAAGTTTAAAATTCAGGCCGACTTCGAGCCTTCTGGCGATCAGCCAACGGCGATCAAGCAGTTGGTCGAAGGGATCGGTAACGGTCTAGCACACCAAACACTGCTGGGAGTGACCGGCTCCGGAAAGACATTTACCATCGCTCACGTCGTGCAAGCGATACAACGTCCGACGATTGTGCTGGCACCGAATAAAACGCTGGCCGCACAGTTATACAGTGAAATGAAAGATTTTTTTCCAAAAAATGCGGTCGAGTATTTTGTCTCCTATTATGATTATTATCAACCGGAAGCCTATATGGCTGCGTCAGATACCTTTATCGAAAAGGACGCGTCCATCAATTCCCATATCGAGCAAATGCGTCTTTCGGCGACCAAGGCGTTACTGGAGCGCCAGGACTGTATCATTGTTGCCTCCGTGTCGGCGATTTATGGTCTGGGTGATCCTGAATCCTACCTAAGCATGGTGCTACATCTGGTTAAAGGCGATACCATCGAGCAGCGTGAAATTCTGGTCAAATTGGCGGAATTGCAATATACCCGAAATGATTATGAATTAAAGCGTAGTACTTACCGGGTTCGCGGTGAAGTCATTGATATTTTTCCAGCCGATGCAGATTCTGAGGCGGTTCGGATTGAGTTGTTTGATGATGAAATCGAGTCGTTGAGTTATTTCGATCCGCTAACCGGGGAGACTCTGCGTAAAACACAACGTCTGACGATCTACCCAAAATCACATTATGTGACCCCACGGCAGAAATTGCTTGATGCGGTAGAAACGATCAAGGTCGAACTAAAACAGCGACTGGAAATATTGCACAATGAAAACAAACTGGTCGAATATCAACGCTTGCAACAAAGGACGCAATTTGATATCGAAATGATTCTCGAATTGGGCTATTGCTCGGGGATTGAAAACTATTCCCGGCATTTATCCACCCGCCAGGCAGGCGAGCCGCCGCCAACATTGTTCGACTATTTGCCCGACAATGCGTTACTGGTGATTGATGAAAGTCATGTGACCGTCCCCCAATTAGGTGGCATGTATAAAGGTGACCGGTCACGCAAGGAAAATCTGGTGATGTATGGGTTTCGTTTACCCTCAGCGGTCGATAACCGCCCATTGAAGTTTGAAGAGTTCGAGCAGTTGGCACCGCAGGCCATTTATGTTTCTGCGACCCCGAGGGAATATGAATTATCGTTATCCGATCAAATCGTTGAGCAGGTCGTTCGCCCCACTGGACTCATTGATCCGGAAATAGAAGTGCGCCCGGCGGGTATACAAGTTGATGACCTGTTGTCAGAAATCAACATTCGCAGTGAAAAAAAGGAGCGCGTGCTGGTCACTACGCTGACCAAACGCATGGCCGAGGATTTAACCGATTATCTCGCCGAGCATGGGGTCCGGGTCAGGTATTTGCACTCTGATATTGATACCGTGGAGCGGGTCGAAATTATCCGTGATTTACGCCTCGGTGAATTTGACGTTCTGGTCGGCATTAACCTACTTCGCGAGGGACTGGATATGCCTGAAGTCTCATTGGTGGCGATACTGGATGCCGATAAAGAAGGCTTTTTAAGATCAGAAGGGTCGTTGATTCAAACCATGGGGCGTGCTGCCAGAAATGTAAATGGCAAAGCCATTTTATATGCAGATAAAATCACCGGCTCCATGCAACGAGCGATGGCGGAAACTGAACGCCGGAAGAAAAAGCAAATAGCCTATAATAAAAAACATAACATTACCCCGAAAAGTATCAAGAAAAAGATTTCCGATATTTTGCAAACCAGTTATCGCCCCAACCTGGGTAATACGCGTCTACACATCGCCGAGGAAATAATCGAATATTCAAGTATGTCAGTGGCACAGCTGGAAAAGGAAATCAGCCAGTTGGAAGTGCAAATGAACAAGCACGCGCAAGATCTGGAATTCGAGCAGGCAGCCGCTGTACGCGACAAGATTAAACATATTCGCGAAGTTAGCTTGGGCATCATTTGAATTCAGAAGAACGTTAACCTCTAATTCTATTGGAGCCCCTCAGCCGCCAGTCAGAAGTTTTTTTCAGGACAGTTACGACCGCAGGTTGTTGGCCTGAAAAAAACTTCTGACTGGCGGCTATAGAGGGGCGTTATCAAAAAGTATTATGTATCCCAACGCCCAACTGCGCGGAATTTGAGCTACGATTTAATGATGAATTTACTCTGGACACTAGTGGACGTAGGCCAAAATCCATGTCAGCGTGGACTGTTCAAAGATTACTGACAAATGATTTTTACAAGAGATAGGATATTTGCGAAAATGTTTGTATATTGGGCGCAAATCTTGTATCTTTCTCGTCCGACAGGCGCGTAGCTCAGTTGGTTAGAGCATCACCTTGACATGGTGGGGGTCGTTGGTTCGAATCCAATCGCGCCTACCAATTGAGAAAATAATTTTTATAATATTATTGAGTTTAAAACAAGTGGTCTCTCGTACCGACCACCACTGAAAAGGAAAAACATGCCAAATATTACACTCCCCGACGGAAGTCAAAGACAATACCCCAATGCCATTAGTATTCACGACATTGCCGCTGATATCGGCCCTGGGCTTGCCAAGTCCGCACTGGCCGGGTCAGTCAATGGTCAGTTAGTTGATACTAGTTTTGTGGTCGAAAATGATGCTGATATCGCGATTGTAACCGACAAAGATGAGGCTGGCCTTGAAGTTATTCGTCATTCGACAGCACATTTGCTAGCGCAGGCGGTCAAAGAATTATTTCCCAAGGCGCAGGTTACCATTGGGCCGGTCATCGAAAATGGGTTTTATTATGATTTTGCGTTTGAACGAACCTTTACGCCGGATGATTTAAAGGCCATCGAAAAGAAAATGCAAGCATTGGTAAAAAATAATTATCCGCTATCGCGGTCAGAAATGGATCGTCGTGAAGCGGTGGCGTTTTTTCGCAACAAAGGTGAAGAATATAAAGCCCAGATTATCGACAGTATTCCTTCAGATGAGCCAATATCCTTGTATCAACAAGGCGAATTTATCGATCTTTGTCGGGGCCCTCACGTCCCGAGTACGGGCAAGCTTAAGGCTTTCAAGCTAACCAAGGTAGCCGGTGCTTTTTGGCGTGGGGATGCTAAAAATGAAATGTTGCAACGGATTTACGGAACCGCCTGGCCAGATAAAAAGGCCCTCAAAGCGTATCTGCATCGTTTAGAAGAAGCCGAGAAACGCGATCACCGTCGCCTGGGTAAGCAACTGGATTTGTTTCATATTCAGGAAGAAGCGCCAGGTATGATTTTTTGGCATCATAAGGGCTGGGTGATCTATCAACAGATTACTCACTATATGCGTGCTCAGCTGGCTGCACACGGCTATCAAGAGGTGAATACGCCGCAAGTGGTGGATCGCAGTCTGTGGGAGAAGTCCGGGCATTGGGATAAATTTCACGATGACATGTTTACCGTGTCTGCTGAGCATCGCGAGTATGCTGTCAAGCCCATGAATTGCCCTTGTCATATTCAGATCTATAATCAAGGTTTGAAGTCTTACCGAGATTTACCACTGCGGATGGCTGAGTTTGGGTCGTGTCACCGTAATGAGGCGTCTGGTACCCTGCATGGGTTGATGCGGCTGCGAAGCTTTGTTCAGGACGATGCACATATATTCTGTACCGAGTCTCAAATTCAACAAGAGGTATCCAATTTTATTGATTTGCTTTATAAGGTGTATAAAGATTTTGGTTTTGACAAGATTCTGATAAAATTATCGACCCGCCCGGAGCCAGAAAAACGTGTAGGCTCAGACGACATTTGGGACAAGGCCGAAAAGGCATTAGAGGATGCCTTAAATACCAAAGGTTTGGAATGGCAATTGCAGCCAGGTGAGGGCGCATTCTACGGTCCGAAAATTGAGTTTTCACTTAAGGATTGTCTCGATCGTATCTGGCAATGTGGAACCATGCAGGTAGACTTCTCAACACCAGGGAAACTGGATGCCCAGTATGTTGCCGAGGATGGTAGTCGGCAGGTACCCGTGATGCTGCACCGGGCGGTGCTGGGTTCGTTAGAACGATTTATAGGCATATTAATTGAACATTTTGCCGGTGCATTACCGGTTTGGTTGGCCCCCATTCAGGCCAGTGTTTTGAATATTACCGACAAACAGGGTGCATATTCAAAAAAAGTTGAAGAAATACTGATTAATAAAGGTTTTAGGGTCGATTTGGACTTGAGAAATGAGAAAATCGGCTTTAAAATTCGCGAACACACTTTACAGAAAATTCCGTACCTATTAATCATAGGTGATCGGGAAATGGAAAGTGGTACTGTTGCCGTGCGCAAGCGTGGTGGCGAGGATCTCGGTGCGATGTCTATTGATGCGTTTGCTGATATCCTGGCGACTGAAAGCGTGAGCCACGGTTTAAATATTTTGGAGGATTAGAATATCGCAACACCTAAGATAAAAGCGCGTCTTAATACGCAGATTACATCACCTGAAGTAAGGGTAATTGGCACTGATGGAGAGCAGATTGGTGTTTTGACAGTCGATAAAGCCATTGATATTGCCAAAGGTGAGGGGTTAGACCTGGTAGAGGTCTCGCCCAATGTGCAGCCGCCCGTTTGCCGGATTATGGATTACGGCAAATATAAGTTTGAGGTCAGTAAAAAGGCGCAATCGTCCAAAAAGAAACAGAAACAGATCCATATAAAGGAAATAAAATTTCGTCCAACGACGGATATAGGGGATTATGAGGTAAAACTACGCAACCTCATACGTTTCCTAACCGACGGGGATAAAACCAAAGTCACTATGCGTTTTCGCGGTCGTGAGATGCGCCATCAGGAACTGGGTCTTCAGTTACTGCAGCGTGTTGAAAAAGATCTCGAAGAGTATGGCGTTGTTGAACAACGTCCATTGCTCGAAGGACGACAAATGGTTATGGTTTTAGGCCCTATTAAGCAAATAAAAAAGAGCTAAATTTTTGGGGCCATAGTGGCTGCAGGAATCGCTCAATTAACTTAAACGAATGCGGAGTTTAAAATGCCAAAAATGAAAACTAATCGAGGCGCTGCCAAGCGTTTTCGACGCAATGCTGCGGGGAAGTTTAAGCGCGGCCAATCTCATCGACGTCATATCCTGACCAAGAAGAGCGCAAAACGTAAATTACATTTACGTTCTGCTGCCTATGTTCATGATTCTGATTCCGCCAGCATTGATAAAATGCTGCCTTATAGATGAGGTAAACAGCTATGCCAAGAACCACTCGGGGCGTGACTGCTCATGCCCGTCATAAAAAAGTCCTGAAAAAAGCCAAAGGTTACTACGGTGCCAGACGCAAAGTTTTTCGGGTTGCCAAACAGGCCGTCATTAAAGCAGGGCAATATGCCTATCGAGACCGCCGTCAACGCAAACGTCAATTCCGGGCACTGTGGATTGTACGCATCAATGCCGCCGCGCGTGACAATGGACTTTCCTATAGTCAGTTGATTAATGGCTTAAAGAAAGCCAGCATTGAAATTGATCGTAAAGCGCTTGCGGATATTGCCGTGTTTGATAAAACTGCCTTTGCGGTGATTGCCGAGCAAGCTAAGGCTAGCCTGGCGGCAGCTTAGAATAGAGGCGGACACTGATGAGTTAATAACTTAAGTCTAAGATCTCCTGGTCTTTAGGTGCTTGAGTCTTAAGTTATTAACTCATCAGTGTCCGCCTTCACTTCACTAATATATGGAAGAACTGACTAACTTGCTGACAACTGCCGAACAGGCCGTTGTGACTGCCAATACATTGGCCCAACTTGATAGCGTTCGTGTCGAGTACCTGGGAAAGAAAGGCAAATTTACAGAGCGTCTCAAACAGTTGAGTGGGCTTCCTGCTGAGCAGCGCCCGCAAGCCGGACAGGCGATTAATCATGCCAAAAAAGCCTTGCAGTCGCAGATCGAAAATCGAAAAAACACCCTTGAAGCCGAAAAGCTAAGTACACAACTGGCAGACGAGGCAATCGACGTTACCTTGCCGGGACGGGCATCCTCATCGGGTGGACTGCATCCGGTGACACGTACGCTTAATAAAATTGAAGCTCTGTTTTCGCAAATGGGTTTTGTCACCGAAGAAGGCCCGGAAATAGAGGATGACTACCATAACTTCGAAGCCCTGAATATTCCGTCGCATCATCCAGCCAGGGCAATGCACGATACTTTTTACTTCGACAAACATACCTTGTTGCGTACACATACGTCGACCGTGCAAATCCGGGTTATGGAAAATCAGCAACCGCCGTTACGTATTATTGCCCCAGGCCGTGTTTATCGCTGCGATTCTGATATTACCCACACACCCATGTTTCATCAGGTGGAAGGGTTGTTGATAGATAAAGAGGTCAGTTTTGCCGATTTGAAATATACGCTGTACGAATTTCTCAAAAATTACTTTGAAAAAGAGGATCTGAACATTCGATTCAGACCATCTTATTTTCCATTTACCGAGCCATCTGCAGAGGCAGACATTACTTGCGTTATTTGCACAGGTAAGGGTTGTCGGGTTTGCGGACAGACGGGATGGCTGGAAGTACTGGGTTGCGGTATGGTCCATCCACGGGTATTTGAATATGCAAATATCGATAAAGAAAAATACAGTGGTTATGCATTCGGTATGGGTGTAGAACGGCTAGCCATGTTGCGTTACGGCGTTAATGACTTAAGGTTGTTTTTTGAAAACGATCTGCGTTTCCTCAGACAGTTTAAATAAATAGATATGAAAATAAGCACAGATTGGTTGCAAGAATGGGTACAACCGGACGCAAGCACGGATGAGCTTGCCCACCAATTTACCATGGCTGGCCTGGAAGTGGACGCGGTAGAAAAAGCGGCGCCGGATTTCAACCATGTTTGTGTGGGACAGATACTATCCGTACATCAACATAATTCGGTAAAAAAATTAAGCGTCTGCCAGGTCGATGTCGGTGATAAAAAGCCACTGATTATCGTTTGTGGCGCAGTCAATGTGCGCAGCGTTCTAAAAGTCGCTGTTGCCCGAGTGGGTGCGTCATTACCGGGTGGCAAAGAAATTAAACTGACCGGCATTCGCGGGGTCGATTCAGAGGGTATGTTGTGTTCTGAGCAGGATCTGGGCATGGGCGAGGCCAGTGATGGCATCCTCGAGTTATTATCCACGGCGCCAGTTGCAAAAGATTTACGCGACTACCTGAACCTGGATGAACAGATCATTGAAATTGACCTGACACCCAATCGAGGCGATTGCCTGGGTATGGCTGGAATCGCCCGTGAAGTGGGTGTTTATAATAAAGTTCCTGTCAGGGGCCCGAAAACTAAAATTATAAAACCGGTAATCGCCGATACATTAAATATTGATCTCCAGGCAACGGAAGCTTGCCCGCGTTATTTGGGCCGAATAATAAGAGAGGTCAACGCCAAGGCGGTCACACCCCTATGGATGCAAGAAAGACTACGCCGCTGTGGTTTTCGATCATTGGGGCCGTTAGTCGATGTAACGAACTATGTCTTGCTGGAATTGGGCCAGCCAATGCATGCATTTGATCTGGCGGTTATTCATGGAAAAATCAGTGTTAGGTTTGCCAGTAAAAATGAAAAATTAAAATTGCTGGATGAAACCGAGGTGACCTTAAATCCGGATGTGTTATTAATTGCTGACGATAAAGGGCCATTAGCAATGGCCGGTATTATGGGCGGTGATAAATCGGGTATTTCTGAGTCCACCAGCGATATTTTTTTGGAATGCGCATTTTTCTCGCCCAAGTTTATTGCCGGTAAAGCGCGACAGTATGGATTACAGACAGAATCATCGTATCGTTTCGAACGCGGTGTCGATCCAGAAATACAGCACCAGGCAATGGAAAGGGCGACGGAACTGTTGGTTAGTATCACCGGTGGCAAAGTGGCACCGATCGCTGAGGCGGTGGTAAAAGAACATCTGCCAAAGAAATTGGGCATTACTTTAAGACAAGCGCGCATAGAAAAAATTCTTGGCGTATCACTGACAGCAAAGCAAATCCAGGATAGTTTAAAAAGATTAGGGATGACACTGGCACCGATTAAAAACAGAAAGGGTGTCTGGCGTGTGCAAGCACCGCTTTATCGATTTGATATTAGTATCGAGGCAGATTTGATCGAAGAGGTTGGCAGAATCTACGGTTATGACAATATTCCAGCAAGAAAGCCAATAGTCGGTTTAGCCATTAATCCACAGCCTGAGACAACGATTAAAACCAACCGATTTAAATCACGATTGGTCGATAGGGGTTACCAGGAGGTGATTACCTATAGTTTTGTATCCCCCGAGATTCAGGCGACCGTTAATCCAGAGGTAGCACCGGTCACACTGGCAAACCCAATGTCAGCTGAACTATCGGTCATGCGTACCAGTTTATGGGCGGGATTGTTGCAGACCATCAAATATAACCTGAATAGGCAGCAATCGACGATCAAAATTTTTGAAACTGGTCTAAGCTTTATATCTCAAGGCACGGATATTTCACAGAAAAATATGATTTCTGGCGCGATCTGCGGAAATCGATGCGATGAGCAATGGATGGCAGTACCTGAGGCGGTCGATTTTTTTGATATTAAGGGCGATGTTGAATCACTTATAGCGTTAACGGGTGATAAGCAACAATTTGAATTTGTTAACGCTAAGCATCCAGCGCTACATCCAGGGCAATGTGCGCAGATAATTAGGGCTGGACAAGCACTCGGATGGCTTGGTAAACTTCATCCGGAAGTTGCGGCAAAACAACATCTTAGCGCTGATATCTACTTGTTCGAATTAGCGCTGGAAGATACCGCAGTGGCGCTACCGCCAGCTTTTTCGGCGTTATCAAAATATCCTGCGATCAGACGTGATATTGCCATTGTTGTCGATGAAAAAGTGACTTCAGGGCAAATATTTAAGGTAATACGCAGCACCATACCGGAACAATTGCAGGATATTAAGTTATTTGATGTTTATCGAGGCAAAGGAATTGATTCTGGTCGAAAAAGTTTAGCTTTAGGCTTGATTTTACAGGAATCTTCGCGCACTCTTGTAGATCAAGAGGCAGATAGGGCCATTGAGTGGGTTATAGTCAGACTAAAGAAAGAGTTAGACGCATCATTGAGAGATTGAACTATGGCATTAACAAAAGCAGCGATGGCCGAACGTTTACACGAAGATCTCGGTTTAAACAAACGAGAAGCAAAAGAACTTGTTGAATTGTTTTTTGAAGAAATTCGTGCAACACTTGAGTCAGGTAATCAGGTGAAATTGTCAGGGTTCGGCAATTTTAATTTACGCAATAAAAGTGAACGCCCAGGCAGAAATCCCAAAACTGGCGAAGAGATACCAATCACCGCCAGACGGGTTGTCACCTTTAGTCCTGGCCAAAAACTTAAAGCGAGAGTGGAAGCCTATGCTGGAAGTGGAGAACAGTCTCAGCAATAACAGAGAATTGCCGTCCATACCAGGTAAACGTTATTTTACTATTGGTGAAGTCAGTGATCTTTGTTTTGTCAAACCTCATGTTCTGCGATATTGGGAACAGGAGTTTCCGCAACTGAAGCCGGTTAAGCGTAAGGGTAACCGAAGGTATTATCAGCGCCAGGACGTGTTGACCATTCGCCAGATTCGTAATCTACTCTACGAGCAGGGGTTTACCATCGGTGGCGCAAAACTGCGTCTTTCGGGCGAGTCGGCAAAGGATGATTCATCACAAAGCCAGCAAATTATTCGTCAGGTAAAGACAGAACTTGAAGAAGTATTACACATTTTACGTCGTTGAAAGAAAGCATTGATAAGTTAATAACTTAAGCTTTAAAATACTTAAAGAGTTTTAATTCGCTTATTTCCAATTTTTTAAGTTCCACCTATACCGCAAATTTTCATAATGACTAAATACGGGGCGTAGCGCAGTCTGGTAGCGCACCGGCATGGGGTGCCGGTGGTCGGAGGTTCGAATCCTCTCGCCCCGACCAGTAACTCCTGGGTGCATTGTGGACACATGGTTTACATGTTTGTACCAGAGACTTAATTTGGGGCTGTTATCCTTTTTAGCAGCGCCCTTTACATCCGCGAGCCAGAAGATTTTTTTCAGCGCAGACAACTGGGGTTGTAATGACGCTGAAAAAAATCTTCTGGCTCGCGGATGACGGGCTACCATTGAATTTTAGGAAAAGCCTAAAAATATCTCACAAAAAAGAATAAAAATGTTAAACACACTGGAAGCCCCTATACCGCCAGTCAGAAGTTTTTTTTCGCGACATTACAACCCCAGTTGTCTGCGCGAAAAAAAATCTTGTGGCTGGCGGTATAAAGAGGGGCGTTCTCCCTAAAATCACCAAAATATCAGTTATCACCAACATTAGATTATGACAAATTTTTGCGCATTTTTGATTTTTTTTTCTAATAGCCAGTTTTCTGGTAATTTTTTTACAAAATTCAAGCGTTTTTTGACGACTAGGGTCTTCAAAGCAGTAATTAAAACGTGATAAAATTTACTTTAAGATTCAACTTATTATTACGGGTAGGAAATATAAGTTGTTGCAACATAAATATATTATCCTGAATTCATAGGGACTCAGCGTTATTGGGTTTAGGTAAATTAATCAAATTCAAGGTTACTAAAATGTTTAATAAACATACAATAAATATTAGCTTGTTATTATTAGCGATGATATACGGAACAAATTCTTTTGCGGCGGGAGCAAGATTAGCATTTATAGATATGAGGAAAGCGATATTAGAATCAGCAACAAAGAAAAAAGCGGATGAAAGATTAAATAAAGAGTTTGGTAAGCAAGAATCACAGATCAAAGCCGATTCTAAAAAACTCAAAGAGTTAGCCGAAAAAGTAAAAAAATCGGGTCGTAAAAATATCGACGATTCCACCTTTAAGGCGCAGCAAACATTTGTAAAACTAAGAAGAAAGTTATTACGCGAGAAGCAAAGTTTTACCCGGCGATTAAAGAAAAGGCAGCTTGAGGAAAAGAAAAAAATCAATAAAAAAGTAATGGGTGCAATCGCGTCGGTTGCTAAAAAGGGTAACTATGATGTAGTCCTGGTCAACAAAGGTATTATTTACAAAAGCGCAAGCGCAGATATTACCGATAAAGTAAAGGCTCTCATGGATAAGTGATGGGTTGGAACCTAAGTTGTCTATCGCAGATGCTATTTTAACAAATTCAATTAAGGATCGCTCATTATGTGGTTAAGTAATAAGTTTAAATTTATGTCATTTTTTTTACTGTTTACCTGCAGTGGATTACTCTTGGCAGGAGAAACGCGTGTTGCAATAGTTAAACTAGAAAAACTTTTAGTTTCCAGTAAAATCGGAAAAGCAGCAAACCATAAATTAAAAAAAGAGTTTGGTGGCAGAGAAAAAAAACTTAAAGGAAAAAGAAAAAAACTCGGGGAAATGATGGCCAAAGCTAGAACCAAGAGGTCAGCTAAATATTTGGCTGAGGTCGAAAAATTTAAAAGTACACTTAAATCTGAGCAGAAAATATTTATCATTGAATATAAAACCCGACGTGCCCAGGAAATGAATAAAATCAAGACTAAAGTAAAAAAGGTGATTAACTCATTTGGAAAAAAAGAGAAGTATGATCTGATATTGTATACCGGGATTGTCTATAATAATAAGGGTATAGACATCACCGACAAAGTAAGAGCGGCGTTGGATAAAAATTAGTAAGTTAGTTGAATAATAAAGAAGGGGTTTTCGCCCCTTTTTTGTAACCCCCGGCCGTCAGTTCTGTTTTATGCTGTCTCAGTTAGAGATTCTGATAGCCAAGTAAATATTCCAGCAATGACGCCAACACTGGCACCAAGAATTGCGCCATATGTCCCCATAAATGCAGCACCAACAACTGATGCCGAGGCAACAGCGAGCAAAATACCCGCAGGGTAGATAAGTGCTGGGCTTAAGGTTTCAATATTTTTTGTGTTCATAATTACTCTCCTGTTGATCTTGCTAATGAGTCGGCAGTTAGTCACTAAAGGTTCAACTTTACTAAAAATTCCAGTAATAAATGTGCAGGTGTTTGCTATAATGTTTTGAAAATTTGTGCAATTTCCAATGACACAGGTAACAAAACCAAGTATTTGTTTCAAATGATTGAAATATATAAAAAAATATCAATAAAGTTGAAAAATCAGACCAGTGTATTGTGGATAGCTTTTATTATTTTGATGATATCGACGGTAGTCTTAACCTTGATGTCAGCCGATGAAAAACTAGTGCTATTATTTTTTGCGATTACTTTACTCACTTTCGGATTGGTTGGTAGTGTACGTTTTTTTTCCGAAACAGACCTCGATGTTAGGAAGGGCGATAGATTATTTTTACGAATAAAAAAACGGTTAAGACGTGTCATTGCTTGGGTGTTGGCACTTGTTCTAACGGTAGCCATGCTAATGCTGTTTAAACTGATTTACAGCGTAATCAAAATGATGCTATGAAAATCGCAATCGTAGCTGGAGAGGCATCAGGTGATCAACTCGCTGCAGGATTGATCGCGGAAATCAAAGCGCGTCATCCCAACGCAGTAATCTATGGCATTGCCGGTGATAAAATGGTGGCAGCCGGGTGTGAACAGCGATTTTTAATGGATGTTCTGTCGGTGATGGGTTTTGTAGAAGTATTGGGGAAACTTCGCGAAATATTAAAAGTCCGCAAAGCATTCTTTAAGCAACTGATTGCCGATCCACCGGATGTTTTTGTTGGCGTGGATGCGCCAGATTTTAATTTTCCTCTGGAGCGTAAACTAAAAGAACGGGGTATTAAAACCATTCATTATGTCAGCCCTTCCGTTTGGGCATGGCGGCAAAAACGGGTAAAGAAAATCGCGCGCTCTATTGATTTAATGTTGACATTATTTCCATTTGAAAATGCACTTTATGAAAAATATAATGCACGTGCCCAGTTTGTCGGTCATCCCCTGGCTGATATGATACCGGTAGAAGGCGACAGGCTAAAAGCCAGAAAGGCGCTTGGGTTAGAAGCTGACAGCCTGATTATTGCGCTGTTGCCGGGAAGTCGAAAGATGGAGGTACAGCGTCTAACCCGTCCCTTTATGCTGACGGCGCGATTACTGAGGAAGCGTTATCCCCACGCCGTTTTTATTTCACCGTTGGCGAATGCAAAGACAGAAGAAATGTTTCGTGCAGCAATTGATCTTGTTGCTCCAGAAATAGACGTAAAAATATATCGCAAGCAATCTCAACAGGTATTGACTGCCTGCGATACGGTCTTGTTGGCGTCCGGAACGGCGGCTCTGGAAGCGATGCTGGTGAACAGGCCAATGGTTGTTTCGTACAAATTTTCAACATTGACAACGTGGATTATAAGCGTCTTTAGGTTAATTAAAGTCGATCATGTGTCTTTGCCAAATCATTTGGCAGGTAAAAATATTGTAGACGAGGTCCTGCATCAAGCGGCAACACCAGAAAATTTATATGATGCAATGATCAAGCTAATGACCGATAAAAAACGGCAACAGGATTTACAGGTAACCTTTACCAAAATTCACAAGCAATTAAAGCAAAATGCGAGTCAGCAAGCTTGCGCTGCGGTTTTATCGATGATCGGGAAATCGTAATGATGGCTTTATTTTCAATCTATAAGGACTAAAAATTTGAACCAGGAATTTACACTAATCGCCGGTGTCGATGAGGCCGGGCGGGGCCCCTTGGCGGGCCCAGTTATTACGGCTGCTGTCATTTTACCTGCTCAGTATCAGTTACCGGGCTTAAACGATTCAAAAAAACTAACGGAAAAACAACGCATCAAGCTGGAAAAACTGATTAAATCCCAGGCTATATGCTGGATGACAGGGCGATCAGACCCCGATGAAATCGATAAAATCAATATCCTATGGGCGACGATGCTGGCAATGAAACGTGCAGTAGAGGGCTTATCAGTTCAGCCTGAACGGGTTCTCGTCGATGGAAACCGTTGTCCTGAGCTATCCATTGAGGTTGAGGCGATTATTAAAGGGGACGAGACGGAGCCCGTTATTAGCGCTGCGTCAATTATCGCCAAGCAAACGAGAGACCGGGAAATGATCGCGCTAGATAAGCAGTATCCTGAGTATGGATTTTCCAGTCATAAGGGTTATCCAACCAAAAAGCATATTGAGGCTCTGCATCGCTACGGGCCAACTTCAATTCATCGTCGAAGTTATGGCCCTGTACGCAATATTTTAGAAGGGAAAGATTAAGTCGTGGCCATTAAGCGGATTTATTCAATTCATCTCGAAGTATTTTGATATCGGTAGGCGCATGAATCGCTAGTTTGATCGCGCCATGTTCCCGACACTTGACGGATACACGAATAGGTCCGGAGGCAAATAACTCCTCTACTGTCATAGATGGATCAATGTTTTCATTAGGATATATGAGTACAGATTGGCCAGATTTTCTTTCTAAGACTAACATTATGGGACTCCTTTCCATTTAATGAACTACCCTGAGCGGTAATTCAACTAGTGGAAAATATAAGTTTACACTTTATAGTTTATAGTTTAATTCCAAGTGAGCCTATGTCTATACAAACCTGTCGGTTTTTAGGACAAAGTCACAATAAATGTCATAATTATAAAATAAACAAGAACTTGTGTTAAGTTTAGGTAATGATTACTGCTTTGCAACAATAGAACAAGCAGTATTTACTAAAATTGCTTCAGAATTTTATAATATATAATGGCTCGATTTAGAGCGATGTCAAGCCGGATTCTAAATCAGAAAAATAGGAAAAAAAGGGTTGTGTCGAAGAAAAATAATCTTATAGCAAGTTCGGTCGGGTTCGCGGAAAAAAATGGTTGTTTTGGCAAAAATAGAGTGAGTAAAAATTATATTCGCCATCATGTTCAAGCAGCAGAGATTAGTGCGTTAGAAAAAATGGTACAAGGGGCAGTCGCCCAACTAATCCGTAACAAACGCGATGATATAAGCCAAGTTCTGAAAAAAATGCCAAGATTTTATTTTATGTTAACCGGCTTGCATGAAGATCATATTATCGGCGGTATCATGTCGCCAAGTAAAGACAGTGTTGGAATGGATTTTCCATTTGTTGTTTTTAAGCATTTAATCGTAAAAAATGTTAAACGCTTAAAGGCAATCGCGCCAATAGTGCTCCACGAATTTTATGAAAAATCGGCGCAGTTGTTGTCGATGGACTGGACAAAGCAGACACTGGAAAATTTGTTAATGACAATAGACGCAGCCCCACGTTCACAATTGGAATCTGACGGTGACGAACTATTTGAAAACATGATAGACCTTTATAAAAATATCAGTATTAGTTCTTATTGGCAGAGCTTACAAAAGGATTGCAGTGCTAAAGAAAAAGCACTATTCATCACTGCGCTAATGTCAGCGATTAAAACAGTGGTGATAGAGTCGCCTGATAAAACGCCCTGGGGTTTGCGCATACCCTTACCGAATGGTGAGTTGCAGTGGCCGTATATCTCGTTTTTTATTCAATTAGTTGAAACCATGTTGCGAAAAGTAAATTGGAGTGCATCGATTTTCTGGCACGATCAATCGGCACAGCGAAAGCCTTCAATGACGGTATTTTTTAGCCCAATGACGGTGCCCGGTATCTCGGCACTAATTGATCCGAGTAAAAATACGGGTGCGATCATTGACATTAAAAAAAAAATGTCTTCGACCGAAAATCCTGCGCAACAAGCGATTGAAATTGCTAATCGTAGCGAACTAGATTTAATGGATTCTCTATATTGTTGGAGTGGATTCGGATAGCCACGTCAGCGTAAAGCCAAGTTTTTTATCGCCCCCTGCAGATGATGACCGCATGCGCGGGCTTGCTAATCTGCCGCCATTTTCCGCTTGCCTTCCATTTTGTTTTGCATTCAGCTGCGAATGAAACAGTAAAGGTCAGGCGCATTTTTCTATCCTCACGCATAAAATCCAGTTTTGATACGCCCTGAGATATCTTTTGTTGCATATAAGCGTTACAGGATTTTACCGGAGATGTCGATGCACTAAAATGCATGCGACTCACTTTTACGCGAAAGTTATAAGATTGAACCGGCATATTTGATTGGCGTCGTCCGGCAATTTCTTTATAAAATATTTTTTGTGGATCGTCCATATGACCACTCAAAAGATTGAATTTACCGAGTCCAATGAAGGCGCGCATTAACTCATATTGTTGACTGCAACGGGCGCTAAAATTAACTGGAATATTGATATCGGTTGTCTGTATCCGGCTATATTGGTTGCCGTCATTCGAGACGATAATCCTTGGTAACTGAGTTGCTTGTTGGGCACTGATCCGAAAATCAATTTGCTCAATCGGGTTAGCGGCAACAGCAATGTTCATAAATATAAATAGGTTGGCAATCAATATAAATATTTTTGTCATGGTATTTTTCTTTTCAATGTTTATAAAGTTAGTCGTGTTGGGTCACTCAGAGTCTACCCTAGTAGACTATTAAAATCAGTCAGTGATATCAAGGTTTGTCTAATTAAAAGACTCAAAATCAATATAAGTCATCTCTAATTTATATATTGGCTACTACAATTGTAGGAATCCAGGCTTGGGATCCCTGGGAGCTAAGTTAAGCTAAGTTAAGCTAAGTTAAGCTAAGTTAATAATTTTATCGTGGTAGTCTAAAGTTGCGTTATGCGGCATTTGTTCTAAAGTAAAGTTTCTAATCAAGTATTCAAGTTATAGAGGATTAGAATATTTTGCGCTAATTTTGACGATGTCGTTAAGGAGTGTTAAATGAACAAAACTGTAAGATTACTCGTTATTGCAATAGTGACTACTCTGCTAGTCAGTGGTTGTAAGATGTGGCCTTTTAAAAAGAAGTCGTCCGATAAACCGCAAACACAGGCAGTCAAAAAAGATGCGGGCCATGGACATGATTATCGTACGTTCCATGTCAGTGGAAAAATAAGCTATGGCAAAATTGGTGATTCTTATACGTCTGACTTGGTCATGTATCTAGCGGGTAACCAGTTTATGGTTATGCAAGAATTAATACAGGATTTCCAATCCAGGAATCCAGACATCAAAACGGTTTACGTAGAAACGATTCCCCCAGGTCAAATTCTTAAAGGGCAAATTCTCAAACAAGGAATGATCGATGGTCAGAAGACTAATCAGGTACCCGATTTATTTGCCAGTGTTAATATCAAGCATTTAAAGAAACTGCGTGGCAAATATATTATGTCCAAGTACATAATATATACGCATAATAAATTGGAGTTAATGGTTGCTGAAGGTAATCCTAAGAATATTAAAGGCCCAAAGGATTTAGGGCGAGATGATCTAGTACAGTCACATCCGAATCCGCTGACAGAAGGTATTTTTAAATTTTACGGCATCGCCATGCTTAAAAAATTAAAAATATATAAAAAAGTCACGGGGGGTAAAAAGTGTAAACAGTGTTGGGCGGTTGAGGGTAAAACCTGGTTTACCAGCAGGCACCATCGGGAAACTCCACATCGAATTGAAAACGGTAAAGCCGATGTTGGTATCGTCTGGACTACAGAAGTCGTCCACGCCAAGGCCAAAGGCAGAAAAATAGATGGGGTTGCCATTCCAAGAAAATATAATATGCGTGACCGCGTGGGTTATGCGATTGGACCATTAAACAAGGCAAAAAACAAAAAGAATGCCGTCCGCTTTATCAAATATCTGTCAACAAAAGACGCGCAGGGTATTTATGCAAAATACGGTTTTATCAAGGCCAGCAAACGCGATCTTCGTTATCGATGGATTCCAAAACCTAAAAGGAAAGCACGGAAAAAGTCGAGAAAGGTGAAAAAGGCAAAAAAATAGTCGCACGTCGATCATAAGCCTCCGTATTAGCTATGCAGAGGCTTTTTTCTATGGCTATTTAATTAATCGTTGGACTCTGGGTCTCGAATTTTTCCGATAGCAGATTAAATAATTCATTCCATGCTGACCGTACCTCTTCGGTATACTGTTCGCCTAAGCCATGTTCAAGCGCCCATGAAAACGCATTATAAGAAAGGTCGTGTCCTTTCTCCATCACACCGTAACCAATATGGGCCTCGGACATCAGTATAAGAATGGGCGTCAATGTATCCGGATCGTCCAGGGAGTTAACCAGCATATTAAAAGAGGCCATGAGTTTTTTAACTTGTTCAACATGGTCAGGATTGAATGAAAACAAACCCGGATTCAGTTCTGATAAGCGGTCATAAAATAGTTCGCCTGCTGTTTGGGAAATCGGCATGACCTTTTCCCAACTTTCTTTTACTAGATATATCTGTTCAGGTGTCATAACGCTCCTCCTGGTAAAATATCACGATATCCAGATCGCTAAATTTAAAATTAGAGTAAAAGCGAATAAGCTTAAGTTTATGTAAAAATCAAACAGCTATCAATATTGACAGGCAAAATAAAACTAAGAAAAACTAGCTCTAATTGGCAATATCAAATAATAAAAATTTAAATGCTTAATAAGAAATATGGATGAGGAGTAGTGATTGGCGTATCAGTACAAACTAAGTGACTGATTATAAAAATATAAAAAGAAGCCGTATTAAATAATACGGCTATGGAAGAAAACCTCTATCGCGTTTGCTACTAGTCGATGCGATTGGAAAGTGTAGAAGGGCCAAACTGGGTACGAAACCACTGTCCAATGGCTCGGGAAATCAAACAGTAACCAAAGACGATAAAACAACTTTCGAGTGTTACCTGCTTTAAAAGTACCGCGTTAACAATGTTGTATTCGCCAAAGCCATTGCTGTTTAGAACCCATAACATTGAGGTGTTTGCGACGATAATCGCTATACCAAAAAACATAAAGTGAAACGATTCAAACTGCCGGACTTTCGGTTTGTTAAATAGACCGGCCAATGCAAAAACGATAAAAAATATCGCGAGCACAAACCACTGGTCTGTGTTTCCGGGTTGGGTTATTGGTAACATTGTTGGGCTGCCTCTAGTATAATTATTATTTAGTTACTATTTTTATTGTTATTTTATGGATTCAGTATTTGTGTGTTTTTACTGTGATCCAGTTACTACTTATTTCTTTTTAATTATGCGAACAAAATACAATATGTACGAATAATGTTCAACCATTAATTTATTATTATAATTAAAAAATAGTGTAAGATTTTGCCAGTTTCCCAACAGGTTTTATTTAGTTTGTATTAAATACAATAATTTCAATTGCTTATAGTAAAGTAAACGGTGTCAGTCTATTGGCAGACTTTATTTGTTATTAGCATTGCGGTGTTAACTGTATCCATTAAAATACGTGAACCAGAGCGAATACTAAAATAATAGGGTAATTCTATGACAAGCAGGTTTATTCATTTAAGTGTGCATACTGAATATGCGCTAATCGATAGCCTGATCCGAATAAAATCCCTGATTAAACATACAAAATCAATGGATATGCCGGCCATTGCAGTGACGGATCATTGTAATTTGTTCGCGATGGTAAAGTTTTATCGTCAAGCGATGGCGCAAGGGATTAAACCAATCGTCGGTTCCGATGTATGGATACGCCATGAAAAAGATATCGCGCATCCTTATCGGTTGACTTTGCTGTGTAAAAATCTGGAAGGTTATCGTAATTTAGCGCAATTATTGACTAAAGCTTACTTGCAAGGTCAACATAATGGCATAGCGATGTTGGAAAAAGACTGGATAGAAGAGCACTCAACTGGACTAATAGCGTTATCAGGCGGGATGGAAGGTGATATAGGCCAGGCGCTGGTTAATGATGATCATAAGCGTGCATTGAAATATTGTCAGCACTGGCAACGATTATTCCCGGATTCGTTTTATATTGAGTTGGTGCGTGTCGGTAAGCCTGGCGAAGAAACTTACGTGCGGTCGGCCGTCAAGCTTGCAATAAAGACACACCTGCCCGTTGTCGCCAGCAATCGTGTTTGCTTTATCGCGGCAGAAGATTTTCAGGCACACGAAACCCGGGTATGTATACACGATGGCCGTACACTCGGCGATAGTCGCCGACCGAAAAACTATACCCCGGAACAATATCTCAAAAGCGCAGAAGCGATGGCCGTTCTATTTGCAGATATTCCTCAAGCGCTGGAAAATACGCTGGAGATCGGTAAACGTTGTAGTCTTGATATTACGCTGGGGGAGAGTTGCTTACCAAAATTTCCGGTGCCGAATCAAAGCATATCGGAGACCGATTACCTGGCGCAATTGGCGGACGTTGGTTTACATGAAAGATCAAAGCAGTTAGAGACAGCGTTAATCCCTTCCTATTTTGAACGTCTGAAAATGGAACTTGAGGTGATATCCAATATGGGTTTCCCCGGGTATTTTTTAATCGTATCCGAATTTATAAACTGGGCCAAAGAGAATCGCATTCCCGTCGGTCCCGGTCGTGGTTCAGGTGCCGGTTCGATTGTTGCGTGGGCACTGGGCATTACCGATCTGGACCCGATAAAATATGAATTGCTTTTTGAACGGTTTTTAAATCCTGAGCGTGTATCAATGCCGGATTTTGATGTCGATTTTTGTATGGATCGTCGTGACGAAGTGATTGAACACGTTGCTGACACTTATGGTCGAGATTCCGTCTCGCAAATTATTACTTATGGCACCATGGCGGCAAAGGCGGTGATACGTGATGTGGGTAGGGTCTTAAGCCACCCTTATGGATTTGTTGATCGAATCGCAAAGCTAATTCCCTTTGAGATAGGCATGACATTGGATAAGGCGCTTAAGCAGGAACCGGAGTTGGATGCGCTTTATAAAAATGAAGACGAAGTCCGGGAACTGATCGATCTGGCGAAAATATTGGAAGGCTTGGCCCGAAATGCGGGGAAACATGCCGGTGGTGTGGTTATCGCGCCTTCCAAGCTTACCGATTTTTGCCCGCTTTATTGTGAACAGGGTTCTGTCAATACCGTTACCCAATTTGACAAGAATGATGTGGAAGCGGTCGGCCTGGTAAAATTTGATTTTCTGGGCTTGCGCACACTGACGATTATTGACTGGGCGCTGGAAACCATTAATGACAAGCGAGCTAAAAATGGTGAGGATGCCATTCGGATCGACCAGATTCCTACCGATGATGTCCGTGTTTTTGATTTACTAAAACGCTGCCAGACCACGGCGGTGTTCCAGCTTGAATCACGTGGTATGAAAGACTTAATTAAACGCTTGCAACCGGACAGCTTCGAGGAAATTATCGCGCTGGTTGCCTTGTTTCGTCCCGGGCCTTTGCAATCAGGCATGGTGGACGATTTTATTGATCGAAAACACGGTGCGCTTATTGAGTATCCACACCCGTCGCTGGAGACTATTTTAGAGCCCACCTATGGTGTTATTCTTTATCAAGAGCAAGTCATGCAGATTGCGCAGGTACTGGCACTGTATACACTGGGCGGTGCCGACTTACTTAGACGGGCAATGGGTAAGAAAAAACCGGAAGAGATGGCGAAGCAAAGATCGGTTTTTATTGCGGGTGCCAAGCGCAACAACGTGGCAGAAAAATTGTCTTCGTCGATATTTGATTTAATGGAAAAATTTGCCGGATACGGATTTAACAAATCCCACTCCGCCGCTTATGCGCTGGTTTCTTATCAAACCGCTTGGTTGAAAACCCATTATCCATCCGCGTTTATGGCGGCGGTTTTATCGTCGGATATGGATAACACTGACAAGGTTGTCAATCTGATCGAAGAGTGCCGCGACATTAAATTACATGTTATGCCACCTGATGTAAATACATCACGCTATGGCTTTACGGTTAGCGAACAAACCGAAGATGTTATTTTGTATGGTTTGGGTGCGATTAAAGGGGTCGGTGAAGCGGCAATTGAAATTATCATTGAAGAAAGAAATCGCCATGGTGCTTACAAGAATCTAGTCGATTTTTGCCAGCGACTGAACCTGAGAAAGGTTAACCGTCGTGTGATTGAGGCCTTGATACGTGCCGGTGCGATGGATTTGCTAGGTTATAATCGGGCTTCGCTCATGGGTGCCGTGACCGAATCGTTAAAGGCTGCCGAGCAATTTTTAAAAAATATCAATAGTGGTATGCAGGACTTGTTTGGCGAAACCGATGCGCCGAATGAGGTTTCTATTGTTGAAAAAAAATTATCTGACTGGGATGATGAAACCCGTTTAAACGGTGAAAAAGAAACGTTGGGTTTGTATTTGACGGGTCATCCCGTCGAGCGATATGAAAGTGAATTAAAGCATATCGTCAGCGGTCGCCTCGCGTCATTGATAGATTCGGCCACTTTACCGGATGATGGGGCGATTTCCGATACACCTGTTTACAATGGCAAAAAGGGTAAAAATGGTGAGCGTCAGGTAATCGCTGCTGGGTTAACAACTGAGATTAGAGTATTTAATACCCGCCGAGGTCGAATGGCGGTCATTACGTTAGATGATCGAACTGGACGCATTGATATAACACTTTTTAACGAAATCTACGAAATATATCAAAATCAATTGGTTAAAGATAAAATACTGGTCGTGGAAGGGTCGCTCGGGCCCGATACCTATACCGGTGGCGTACGTATACTTGCTGATCGTTTGTTCACAATAGCGGAAGCGCGCACATTTTTTGGTCAACGGCTGGTGATACAATTAAAACAAGATCAACAAAAACAGGAAATATTAAAGTCATTGGCCGCCGCTATGTCGCCCTTTAAACAAGGCGAATGTCCGGTTTGGGTGCAGTATCAAAATCAGGCCGCAAACGCAAAATTGCCATTGGACGCGGCATGGCAAGTGACACCCTCGGATGAGTTGCTATCCAGACTAAGAGCTGTCGCCGGGGAAAAAAGTGTTTGGTTGGAATATTAAAAGTAAAATAGTAATCAAATGCGTAAAATACTATAATTAATAATAATTTTTAATCATCTATCTGGTATGAATATTTATGAACCTTAATTTTCTCGATTTCGAACAACCCATCGCCGAGTTGCAGGCAAAAATTGAAGAATTGCGACTGGTCGGAAGTGATAATGAAATCAATATCAGCGAGGAAATAGAAAAACTGGAAGTAAAAAGCAAAGCCTTGACGGCATCGATATTCAGCTCATTGACACCCTGGCAAATTTCTCAATTGGCCAGGCACCCACAGCGTCCCTATACGCTGGATTATATTCAAAATATTTTTACCGATTTTGAAGAGTTGCATGGTGATCGGACCTATGGCGATGACAAGGCGATTGTCGGTGGCATCGCGAAGCTGGACAACACACCGGTGATGATTATCGGTCACCAAAAAGGCCGTGATACTAATGAAAAAGTGCGAAGAAATTTTGGTATGTCGAGGCCAGAAGGATATCGCAAGGCGTTGAGACTAATGAAAATGGCAGAACGCTTTCGCATGCCAGTCCTAACGTTTATTGATACACCGGGTGCCTATCCTGGTGTTGGCGCAGAGGAACGCGGACAGAGTGAAGCGATTGCCCGGAATCTTTTTGAACTTTCCTATTTGCGAAGTCCGATTATCTGTCTTGTTATTGGTGAAGGCGGATCAGGCGGTGCATTGGCTATCGGCGTCGGCGACCGGGTATTGATGCTGGAATACAGTACCTATTCGGTTATTTCGCCTGAGGGGTGTGCTTCAATCTTGTGGAAAAGTCCTGATAAAGCATCAGACGCGGCTGAAGCAATGGGTATTACATCGTCGCGACTGATCGAGCTTGAATTGATCGATCAGGTTATTAAAGAACCGTTAGGCGGTGCCCATCGGGATATCAGTTTTACGTCCAGTGAAATCAAAAACGCGTTGATCGAAAATCTTGATACCTTAAAGTATATCGAGATTGATAATTTACTCAAATTACGTTATGAAAGGCTCACGCAGTACGGTGTCTTCAAGGCCTAAAAAGGGGGAGATGCCGATAAGCTAAAACTTAAGACTCAAGTAGATCAAGACCATAAGAGACTAGCCTTAAGTTATTAACTTATCAGTGTCCCCATAGTTGTTGACATGAAATCATTGTTTGATCGCCTGCTACCTGAATTTATAAAGCTGAAAAAAAGTTTAACTGCAAATCAATTTGATACTTATACCGTCGCCTATAGCGGCGGATTGGACTCAAGCGTGTTATTGCATTTAAGCTTACAGATTAGTAAAAAGACCGGTATACGCTTAAAAGCTATTCATATCAATCATGGTTTAAGCCCGTTGTCAGATCAATGGGCACAACATTGCCAGTGGGTCTGTCAGCAAGAAAATATTTCGCTGCAGGTTATTGGTGTCAATGGGCAATCCAGTGCAGGTGAAAGCCCGGAAGCGGCCGCACGTCACGCCAGATATTCAGCACTTAAAACAGCGCTGTCCAG
The DNA here is from genome assembly GCA_003233345.1 of Gammaproteobacteria bacterium. Lineage (GTDB taxonomy): Bacteria > Pseudomonadota > Gammaproteobacteria > SZUA-21 > SZUA-21 > SZUA-21. The sequence goes on from QILK01000102.1 coordinate 32,344, forward strand.
CAATGAGTTATTGTTATTCGCACAACATCAGGATGACCAGGCAGAAACATTATTGTTACAATTATTACGGGGTGCCGGACCCAAAGGCTTGGCATCAATGGCCGTTATCCGTGATTTTGGCAAAGGAAAATTGTATCGGCCCTTTCTTGATGTCGAGCAAAAAGTACTAGCAGAATACGCTAAATTGAATAAGTTGCAGTGGGTTGAGGATGACAGTAATCATAATACCAAATTCGATAGAAATTATTTGCGTCATCAGGTAATACCGCAAATCAAACAACGTTGGCCTTCGATGGCAACAACGCTATCGAGAAGCGCCAGACTTTGTGCCCAGGCGGCTCACCTCGAATCACGCCTGGGGAAAAAATTGTTGCCAGAAGTGCTCGGGGACACAGCGCATATTATTAATATAGACAGGTTAAGGCAATACGAGACACACGAGCAAACGCTGATTATTAGACACTGGGTAGCAAAGTCGGGAAGACAGGTGCCCAATGAAAAGCATATTCAACAATTGTTTGGCAAAGTGCTAGATGCACGGACAGATGCAACGCCAGTATTGACCTGGCAAGCTGGTGAGATCAGACGTCATAAGCGCCACCTATATTTAATGTCACCGATAACACAACCGAGAATTAACCTTCATTATCAATGGACCCCAACGAGACCATTGCCATTGCCTTGTATCGGTAAGCAATTAGATTCTAAATATGTATTAGGCGAGGGCTTGGATGCCAAGCACTGTGAGCATGGATTTGAGGTTCTTTTTAGGTTAAATAGTGAGCAGTGTATTGGTAAAAATGGGTGTCTTCAAAGTCTGAAAAAAATACTACAGAATCTTGATATCCCCCCGTGGGAGCGGTACCGGTTACCGTTATTAATCAATGCTGGCCATGTGATTGCGGTTGGGGGGTATTGGGTTTCACCTGAGTACCAAGCACAGAAAGATCAATGGGGATACAAATTAATATTATCCTGAAATATTAGTATAATATGGTGGTATTGCGTTGATAGTTGGCTTGGCCTTGTTGAGTCCGGTTGGGTAATCTGGTATTTTACTTTGCCTATAAGCTACACTTACCTTTTAATCAAACACGCAGGAAAGCAGAAAGGGGGACACTGATAACTTAATAACTTAAGGCTAGGGTTTTATGGATTTAAGCTATCTAGTCTTAGTCTTAAGTTATTAAGTTATCAGTGTCCCCTCTATAACTTATGACAAGATTTATATTTATTACCGGTGGCGTCGTTTCATCCCTTGGTAAAGGCATAGCAGCGGCTTCTTTAGGCGCTATCCTTGAAGCTCGTGGTTTAAAAGTAACCTTATTGAAGCTGGATCCCTATATCAATGTAGACCCTGGTACTATGAGCCCGTTTCAGCACGGGGAAGTCTTTGTGACCGTCGACGGCGCGGAAACCGATCTGGATCTCGGGCACTACGAGCGCTTTGTGCGCACACCAATGACCCAAAAGAACAATTTTACCACCGGCCAAATATACGAGAATGTTATTAGAAAAGAACGCCGAGGAGAATATCTTGGTAAAACTGTCCAGGTTATTCCCCATGTGACCGACGAAATAAAAAAATGTATCATTGACGGCGCAGGTGATGTTGATATTGCCATGGTAGAAATAGGCGGAACAGTCGGTGATATTGAGTCACTGCCGTTTATGGAAGCCATTCGTCAGATCGGCCTGGAATTTAGCCGCGACCGGGTACTGTATATTCATTTAACATTATTACCCTACATACCCACGTCAGGTGAACTAAAAACCAAACCCACACAACACTCGGTTAAAGAACTTCGCTCAATCGGCATTCAGCCAGATATTATTTTATGTCGTGCCGACCGGCCGATACCGGAAGAGGAAAAACGAAAAATATCACTGTTTACCAATGTCGAATTGAATGCGGTTATTTCTGTTCTCGATGTTGATAATATATATAAGTTACCGTGTCTGTTACACACACAGAAACTAGACAATATTGTTGTCGATAAGTTGAATTTGAGCGTCAATGATGCTGATTTGTCTGAGTGGGAAAAAGTCATCGAAGAAATATCCAACCAGACACGGCTTGTTAATATTGCCATGGTCGGGAAATATACCAACTTGACCGAGTCCTATAAATCGTTAAATGAAGCCCTGGCGCACGCCGGTTCAAAAACCGCTGCCAAGGTTGAGATTCATTATTTTGATTCTGAAAAAATAGAGCAAGAGGGTCTTTCGTGTTTGCAAGGAATGGATGCGATTCTGGTGCCGGGCGGGTTTGGGCAAAGAGGTATCGAAGGAAAAGTACTCGCGGCGCAATTCGCCCGGGAAAACAATGTACCTTATCTTGGTATTTGTTTGGGTATGCATGTCGCCGTTATCGAATATGCGCGTAACATCAGCGGGCTCAAAAATGCGAATAGTACTGAATTCAATAAAGAAACACCGTACCCAGTGATCGCGATGATTACTGAGTGGATCGACGCTGATGGAACAATCGAACATCGTGATGAGCAATCGGATCTTGGCGGTACAATGCGCCTGGGCGGACAGGAATGCTTGTTAAAGGAAAATACCAAGGTCAGGGAAATTTATGGTCAGAGTACCATTGTGGAACGCCACAGACACCGATATGAACTTAATAATCAGTATCGTGAAGCATTAGAAAAAGATGGTCTCAGTATTTGCGGCCATTCAACCGATCAAAACCTGGCAGAAATAATTGAGATCCCAGCACATCGGTGGTTTATCGCTTGTCAATTTCATCCGGAGTTTACCTCCACACCACGCGACGGGCATCCACTCTTTACCAGTTATATTCGGGCAGCAATTGAATGTCATGAACAAAATGAAAATAAGGCAGTGACAACATGAAATTAATAGATTTTGAAGTTGGACTTGAAAAACCTTTTTTTTTAATCGCCGGGCCCTGTGTGATTGAAAGCCGGGAACTGGCGCATGAAACGGCGGGAAAGCTCAAGGAGATCGCCCAAAAACTGGCGATACCCTTTATCTATAAGTCGTCATTTGATAAAGCCAATCGCTCATCACTGGATAGTTTTCGCGGGCTGGGAATAGAGCAAGGTTTAAAAATTTTGCAGTCGGTCAAAGATGAAATTGGCGTGCCGGTGTTAACCGATGTTCATGAGGATACACCACTGGAAGAAGTTGCATCTGTTGTTGATGTATTGCAAACACCGGCGTTTTTATGCCGACAAACCAACTTTATCCAGAATGTCGCCCGTCAAAATATACCGGTGAATATCAAGAAGGGACAATTTCTGGCACCTTGGGATATGAAAAATGTTGTTGACAAAGCCAAGGCGACAGGTAACCAACAAATTATGGTTTGTGAACGCGGTGCATCATTCGGCTATAACAACCTGGTATCCGATATGCGCTCTGTAGCAGCGATGCGTGATAGCGGTTGCCCGGTGGTATTCGATGCTACGCACTCCGTGCAGTTACCCGGAGGGCAGGGATCGACATCAGGCGGTCAGCGTGAATATGTTCCTGTATTGGCACGGGCAGCCGTTGCTGCGGGTGTCTCAGGGGTGTTTATGGAAACCCATCCCGATCCATCAAAGGCGCTAAGCGATGGCCCCAATGCCTGGCCACTGGACAAAATGGCCGATTTATTGGAGATACTCAAAGAAATAGATCAAGCGGTTAAAAGCCGAGTGTTGCTGGAGCAAACTGTCTAAGAGCGGGGACACGATAAGTTAGTAATCTAACAGATCTTCACAAAATTCGTCTGATTTTGAGCCAAATCGGAGATCTGTCGAAAAGCGGTAACTAAGTCTTTCGACAAAAAAATCTGACCAGCGACTGTTTTTAACAACCCAGTAATACTCGTACCAAAATCCATTTTTTATTTTTTCTATCGATAATACTAGGAGGCCAAGTTAGTTATGATTGGTAATTTCAAAATATTGGAATATATTTTTGCGTGTCTATTTAAGAACCCATCTATACACTGTTGTATAAAAAACATCAAAGGTTTTACTAAAAAATACTCGTAAAAAAATTTGCGAAATCCCGTATGTCAGTGATAAAATTGTGTTACTTCTGCGGTAATAAAATGACCTAAATAAAAACCGTACTCTACCACTCAGCTATATACTAAGTATATGTATACTAATATATGTCAAAAAGAAAACTGTACACAGTTGCAATCATCACCAGTGCCATAATCATCTTTTTTGTTACTTTTCCTGAACTAAAGATAAAGACAGCAGAAAAACCCGTGCCTTTTCAAAAACTTTTAAAGGTTGATCAGAAAACCATGGCAATGTGGGTTAGGCGAATGAAAAATTTGTCACGGGGCCCATTTTCCCGAATTCGCTGGTTTTGCAGGGATGGAACGATTCTTGAGCCAGGCCCCTATGCTTGCTCAAAACACGGTGGTGGCGTGCAACATGGTGAGTGGACCTTGGAAATAAAATCCATGCGTGCAGAAGGTTACCTATTGGCAAATATATTAGTCAAGGTTGATCCTGTGAAATTAACAACCACAAACAAGGGTCACCGGGAACTCACGCAGATACTACTGGAAAAATTTCTGATTGCAATTGATGACGGTTGGATCTTTCGCCAGGCGCGACACTATCGCGGCAGCTTGCATGACGAGTCTGAGAATAAAGCGGCCAGAAAAATTCTGCTTGACTTACTCGACAATACAAACTCAGGTATTCGAAATTATCTGTTGTTGCGCAGTGCCGTACGCTGGTTACCTCACACGACCACTACACCCTTGGTAACCGATATTCGGCAAATGTCGACGGAGTTGTTTAAGAACGATCCGTCATTCGAGCCGTTGCGCAATAAACTACACACTTTACCGGATGCCAGAGACGCAAAACGAGTACGCGATTATGCAGAAAAATACAGGGTCGCGTTGAATTCAAGCCAGTATTCTGAGTTAGCAGGGAAAATCGATAAGTTATACAAATCGGATGATATTGATGAACGATTACCGGGTTTATTCGACCTGCTTGAAAACCACGAGCAGGTGTCAAAACCCCACAAGAAAAAGATACAAAAGAGTAAAAAAGCATTAACTAAACGCAAGAATAATGAAAAGCGCTTTATCGCTTACAGCCAGCTACTAGCTTATCTTCGACACTATTTAAAATTGTTTGGCAATTCAACCGAACAGCTATCCGTACTGGATCACAGTCTCGCGATTGAGCGTTCGACTTTTGCCACGGGCACAGCACTTTTACAAAAACTCGGATATACAAGTAAACGTAAGCGCTTGCGCTGGCTGGCAGCATCAAATAACGCACTCTACGGTATTGGGTTGCTAACGCAACGTCAGTACAATGAGGTTGATGAGACAATCGTGCGCTTAAGCAAAGGCAGGGTTTCCTTCGCTGATTACCGCAAGGAATTACGTTATCTTTCACGGGTACCCGCATGGGCCCATCGACGGATGCGATTTCACTACGCACAGTCGATTAATGTACTAACTCGAATAGAACCCAAGGCACAAATATTTATACCGGAGCAGCTGCGGGGTAGTGTGCTGCTGGTCTATACATCCGTTCTGGATAGCCTGGTCAAAGATGCGGATCGTAGAGCCGGGGTCAGTAATAATTTGTTTGGTACTTCGGTGGGCATGGGGTTAAGAGCACTAAACCCTGGAGTGGCAAGAGGTGTATTACGCATACCCGGCAAAAACGAGTCTCCAGAATCATTTAAAGCGGATGGGATCTATCTTTTGCCTGCAACCACTGAAAAATTAAGTCGAGTTGCTGGCATATTGACGTTAGGCGAAGGCAATGCACTATCACATGTACAGCTTTTGGCGGCCAATCTGGGCATTCCAAATGTTGTTGTTGACAGGAAACTACTATCAAGCTTCCAGGCCAATGTCGGAAAACGTGTGGTATTGATAGTAAAACCCGACGGGTCGGTGCAACTGGAAGCCGATGGGCCGCAATGGGACACCGTTTTTAAAAAAGTACGCACTAAAAAAGACTCTGTCATTAAACCAAACTTGCACAAGCTTAACCTGTCTCAGCGTCACTTACTGCGCCTGAAACAGTTACGTGCCAGTGATTCCGGACGTATCGCTGGCCCTAAAGCCAGTAATTTGGGCGAACTAAAATATCATTTTCCCAATCAGGTAGCCGATGGTATTGTGATTCCATTTGGTGTTTTTCGTCAGTTACTGAATCAGGAAATGGAAACGGATGGCCCAACCGTTTTCCAATGGATTCAGAAACAACACAAAATGATTCGTGCGATGCCTGAGGGACAGGCCAGAGCAAAAGCGGAAAAAAGATTTCTGAAAAAATTAAGCAAGTGGATACGATACGCAGACCCAGGTAATCAATTTCGGAAAAAACTTAAGGTAAAATTGCGTCAAGTATTTGGTAAAAATCGTAGCTATTCTCTGTTTGTCCGCAGCGATACCAATATTGAAGACCTGCCGAACTTTACCGGAGCCGGGTTAAATTTAACGGTGCCAAACGTTAAGGGTTTTAATAAAATACTGGATGCCATTTCCCGTGTTTGGGCATCGCCGTTTACCAACCGAGCTTATTCGTGGCGACAAAAACATATGGACAAACCAGAACATGTTTATGTGTCCATACTTTTAATGAGAACCGTGCCTGTCAATAAATCAGGCGTAATGGTGACCATGGACGTACAAACAGGTGACAAGAACTGGTTGTCGATCGCGACTAATGAAGGTATCGGTGGTGTTGTCTCGGGTCAATCAGCGGAGGAACTACGCGTAAATGTTAATACAGGCAAGGTTAGACTGATTTCAGAGTCGACATCAACCTTTCGTAACGTGCCCAATGATGGCGGCGGGCTCAAAAAAGTACCCGTGCATGGAAAGAAAAAAATATTGACAAAACCGGAGCTGAACCAGTTACTACGCCTAAAGAAAACATTGTCGAAGAAATTTCCGCTGGTAGATGCGCAAGGAAAAGAAGTGCCGGTTGATGTGGAATTCGGATTTCATAATGGAAACTTGGCGCTGTTTCAAATACGGCCCTATGTACGTAGTAAACACGCAAAGAAAAAATCAGGAAAATAAGGGAGATTAAATCAATGCGAACTTTGCTTACCGTGATCACGACGGTATTTTTTTCATGTGCAACATGGGCCTATCCTCTGGACGGATATAACTATACCGGCATCAAACGACTGGAAGGTTACCGCCTTGTGCAGAAAAAAAAGATACGCGGTAATTTTGTACCCCGTGGCAGCCGTATGAAAATGCGAAATGTCAGACTACGCTTACATAACAACAATTTTGAGCTGCCAAAGACTGATCCGGTTTTTACAAAAAAAATCGTCGATCTTTTGGGTGAGGATAAAGACAAGTATGGTATTGCCATCCTTGATCTGAGTCGATTAGACAAGATCGCTTATGCAGAATATAACGCAAACAGGCATATCACCCCTGCGAGTGTCGGCAAGGTCGCTGTGGTGACCGCAATATTCAATGAATTAGCAAAACACTATCCAGGCGATACCGGTTCGAGAGAACGTATATTACGAACGGCGACCGTTACTGCTGATCGATTTATCAAACGGGATACTCATCAGGTACCGTTTTGGGAGAAGGGCCAGAAAGAGGTGTCCTATCGGGAACTGCGCATTGGCGATAAGGCCAGCTTGTGGACCTTTATGGACTGGATGTTATCGGCCAGTTCAAATGCGGCAGCGTCGATGGTTGTTAAAAACGCGATTTTGCTAAATCATTTTGGTAAGCGTTATCCGGTGGATGATAAGCAAACCGCGATTTTTTTTAACGAGACACCGAAAAAGTCACTCACACAGATATTTCAGCGTTCAATGACAGAGGGTTTAAAAAAGAGTGGTATAAACACAGCGAAGTTTCGGCAAGGTAGTTTTTTTACGCGTGGTGGTAAAAATGCTGTACCAGGTTTTGGAAGCAGGGCGACTGCGCGTGAACTTATGCGATATTTATTGTACCTGGAGCAGGGCAGAATAATCGATGTCTTTAGCAGTCGTGAGATCAAGCGTTTACTGTATATGACTCAGGGCCGCATTCGTTACGCGTCCCATGCCGTACTGGATAAATCTGCGCTATATTTCAAATCAGGATCGATCTATCGATGTCATACGGATAAAAAAAAGCCCTGTAAAAAATATCAAGGCAATAAGCTTAATATTTTGAATTCAATAGCGATTATAGAAACACCCGCTCGTAAAAGGCCGAAATTATTTTATATGGTTGTGGTGACATCAAATATACTAAACAAGCACTCGCCGACCGAGCATCATAATCTGGCACTTAAGGTGCATCGACTAATCCAACAGAGATATCGTGACAACCGATGATGAAGAGAACGGCACAATGCGGACATGACGATGGGTAATTAGATGGTCCATTTCAACGATTAAACGTCTCAACCAGTTGTCACCCTCTTTGTTATAAGCCAAAGCCACAGCAATATATCGATTGCCGTTACGTTCAACGATTGCACTGTCTGCGTGGAAAGTTTTCCAGGTACCAGACTTCCTATAAATTTTTGAGCCTGGCTCGTGTGTATTAAGGCCATTGACAAACTTATGGTCAAAATCAGACCTGGCCAACGTGGCTTTCATTTTAGATGATAATTTGCGGGAAAGTAAACGTCCCGTTTGCAACATATAGTAGAAACGAGCCACCTGAAAGACAGTTGCACCGTGCGACAGGTTATTCAGTGGGTCACGTCTCCAAGCAGCCGCCTTGCCATATTCCTTGCCCACCCACAATCCACCATTGAATGCCGGGTCGTAAAAGCGGTAAGGTTTGGACCGTAATAACCGGGCCAGATATTCTTTGCCTATGCGATTAAGGATACGGGTAGCGGCTGGATTAGATGAATAGCGAATCATTTGTATTATTTCTTTACGCATGGCGCGATTCAGTTTTATCTCACCATTCTCAATCCGTTTAAACACACCAAACAGAATTGCAATTTTGGGTAAGCTTGCCGCATACATCATATGATTTGCGTTAATGGCTGCGATTCTGGGGTTATCGATTTCGGTGATGTCCACCAGCGCGACGCTTAACTGACCCAGATTAGCCGCATGACGAAGCCCCAGTTTGTCGATTGACTTTTCAAGTCCTTGTTGAAGTTTGCTATCATAGCTATTGGCCAGCTTGGGAAAATTGCTTTCAGCAAAAGCTGTCGTAGTCGCAATAGAGGACACAACGGGAATGATGACAAAATGCAAAATATGTTTAAGCATTGAATGTATAAGTATAGACAAAGTTACCGCTTTTAAACCAGTCTTAAAAAACTATGTGTAATCGATTATCTGCCGACAACAGCCCTGATTTGTCCAGGGTTTTTTTACGTTCAATATTATTGTTTGCCAATTTTTTCCTGATCATCATGGCGCTATATCATCTAAAACCGGCCAGTCGATCATTAATTCTGGAATCCCATGGTTCGAGCGCTTTACCTTACATCTGGATTGGCTCAGCGTTATCTTTATTGATTATCATTTCTATCTATCATCATATTCTAAATCGTTTCGGTCGTCTTCAAGTAGTACTGGGTACCTGTTTGACCTTTTGTATTTTTTTGATCTTGTTCCGTCTGATGTTAATCAGTACTGGAAAATTTGCACCCGTCGCGTTTTATATCTTTGTCGACATACTGGGTGTCATACTGGTTGAGCAGTTTTGGAGCCTGGCCAACAGTGTTTATAGTACAGAAGAAGGTAAACGTTGGTATGGTATTGTGGGTACCGGCGGCCTTATTGGTGGTATGGTTGGCGGGGGTATCGCTGCGATGATTGTCAGTTTCACGCCGCTGCAGACGCCAGATTTATTATTGGTTGCCGTTTTGATTATTGCTGCCACCTTTGCATTGACCATCAAAATGGCACGAATGGGCCTATATATTCAGGCAGAAATTCACGCGGCGAAGATTAACAGTCATGGTGGCTGGCAAGCACTGTTTCAAAGTCATTATCTGGTTTTGATCGCCGGTGCATTATTAATTGCACAATTGGTGTCACCACTTGTCGAATATCAGTTTTTGAGAATGATTGAAGGTCTGTATCCAGATCGCGAGGAACGAACGGCGGTTCTATCAGTATTTTTCAGTATTCTCAGCGGCGTATCCATTGCTGTCAACCTTGTTCTGACGCCATTGGTATTACGTTACGTCGGTGTGTTGGCAGGCCTTCTGACACAACCCCTTATATTGGCCACCGCTACCTACGGGTTTTTGAGTTACCCCGGATTGTTATCCGCAGCGACCATGAAAATCAGCGATCGGGGTTTGTCCTATTCGATAAACCGTGCAGCCAAAGAACTGCTCTATATACCCGTCGATCCGACTATCATATACCAGGCAAAAGCCTGGATAGACATGTTTGGCTACCGCATATTTAAAGTATTAGGCTCGATGCTGATATTGTTACTGACTCAGTGGTCTAGCCTTGTGAAGGGTTATTTTGGACTAAGCGTTGTAATTATTTTCGGATGTATGATTTGGGTGATGATCCTATTGGTTCTGCATAGGGAATATAAAAAATTATAATACGATTGAAAAAGATGAGTCGTTAGAGGTCCCTGCGAACCGATTATAAGGAAAAAGACAAGGTTAGCTTAGGACTAAGAGACCATGGGGAAAATAGTAAAAGAGGGAGGTGTGATTTGTATGGCGGAGCACCTGTTACCTTTAACAGAAAAAACAGCGGTAATCCCGATTGGGTTGCTTTAAAAAGTAAATTTTCCGGCTGGCTGGCATAGGTCTCATTGGGGGACACTGCAAGCCTATTTTTTTGGTATTTTAGTATTGCTTTCGATTTGTAAGATTTTATTTCTTAGGTTAACTGCACCGACACAAGCAGCGCCTTTGGGGTCAGATGTGCAAACTTTCTTAAGTGTCGACAGTGCTAAATCTGTGTTTTGTTTAACCCCAATACCTTGATAGATATTTAGCGCATTCATAGTACATGCCCAAGGATCATTCCGTTCGCATGCTGTTTTAAATGTACGGGCTGCGCAGGTTTGCTTTGCTTTATCTTTTCCTGCGTATTTCATAATTCCAGCAGCGCGGTTGGTACAACCTGATGTAACGCCCAGTTTGCAAGAACGCTGATAAAGCGCTTCTGAAACCACATTGTCTAATTTATTTTCCTGGACAGCTCTTGCTAACGCGTAACAGGCATTGCCATCATCTTTTTTACACTTATTAATGCACCACTTCATATCTGCTTTACATTTTTCTGGCCCATAACTTAATTTAGTCTCGTGCTTGGGGGTAATATCCGCAGGACATTGTTGATATGGAAATAGCCATCCCGGTTTTTTCCTAAGTTCTGCCAGTGAAGTTTCTTTCTCACTTGCTCCAATTGCTGGCACAAATATAATAGCGAGTATTAAAATCAGTAATTTATTCATAGCTTTGCCGTACAAATTTAATTGTTGAAAATATATCATATTTTAGAATAGCGAGGACGCCAAGACAACCAGCAAATTAAAGCGCATAAATAACTTGGTTAAAAGTTATAATAGGCTCATCATTAATATGAATAATTCGAGATCGATACACTTGTCCAGAAACCCTTGTAATAGACGTTTTGGAACTGGATTTTCCGAGAGAAGAGATAGATACTATATTAAAAGAAGTAGCAAAGGGTTTACTTCCGCTATCGTAAACGGCGAGTCAAGAGCATTCGCTGCTAATATAAGGTTAAAAAAATGAGCAAAATAAAAGATATTCGTGCGCGTGAAATACTTGATTCACGTGGCAATCCGACCATCGAAGCCGATGTATTACTTGAGTCTGGCATTATGGGTCGCGCCGCTGTTCCTTCAGGTGCATCCACTGGTCAGAATGAAGCATTGGAATTGAGAGATGGAGATCAAAGTCGCTATGGCGGCAAGGGTGTTTTAAAAGCAGTTGAGAATGTAAATTCAAAAATAAAATCGATCCTGCTCGGTGAGGATGCCAGTGAGCAAGCGGCGCTAGATAATAAAATGATCGAACTGGATGGCAGTGATAATAAACGTAATCTTGGGGCCAACGCGACATTGGCGGTATCGTTAGCTTGTGCGCATGCAAGTGCTTATGACGCCGGGTTACCATTATTTAAGTACCTAAACGATCAACAAAACTATATATTGCCGCTGCCGATGATGAACATTATTAACGGTGGTGAGCATGCTGACAATAATGTCGACGTTCAGGAATTTATGATTCTTCCTGTGGGTGCCTCCAGTATCCGTGAAGCAATTCGTTATGGCACCGAAATATTTCATAGTCTCAAAAATGTATTGGTTTCTAAAAAATTAAATACCACCGTTGGTGATGAGGGTGGTTTTGCCCCCGATTTGAAATCGAATGAAGCTGCCATTGAAGTTATTCTAACCGCGATTGAAAAAGCCGGGTATAAACTCGGTGAAGATATCTGTTTGGGCCTGGATATTGCAAGTTCTGAGTTTTACAGTGATGGCAAGTACCATCTTAAGTCAGAAAACAAGTCCTATGATTCAGATGAATTTGTGGGTTTTCTGTCGGCCTGGAAAGAAAAATATCCGGCGATCATCACCATTGAAGACGGATTGGCAGAAGATGATTGGCAGGGTTGGGCGCAATTAACAAAGGCCTTGGGTAAGACAACCCAATTGGTTGGTGATGATTTATTTGTTACCAACACCCGTATTTTTGCCGATGGGATCAAGTCAAATGTTGCCAATTCAATACTGATTAAATTTAACCAGATAGGCACTTTGACAGAAACGTTACAGGCGATCGAAATGGCGGCAGCGGCGGATTACACCTCGGTGATTTCACATAGGTCGGGTGAAACTGAAGATACGACTATCGCCGATCTTGCTACAGCCAGTAAAGCTACACAGATTAAAACCGGGTCGTTATCCCGTTCTGATCGCGTTGCAAAATACAACCAACTGATTCGAATCGAGGAAATGTTAGGCGGTAATGGTCAATATGCTGGTCGGGCAGCATTTAAGCATATAATAATTTAGTGTCTCCCTTTATTTCTTAATGAGTTTGAGTAATAATTATTAGTCGTGGGACTAAATAGCTATATGACGATCGATATATAAATATCTATACTTTACTTAAACATTAGATCTTGTTGGGAGATCAACCAGTTATTATGATACGCTTACTTGTCGCATTGCTAATTGTTGTTTTTGCCGTACTGCAATATCAGTTCTGGGCGGGGCGTGGTGGCCTGATTGATTTTGCCAGTCTACAAACTCAGCTGGATAGTCAGTCGGTGTTAAACAAAAAGTTGAAAGAACGTAATCGGGTACTGAAAGCAGAGGTGTTTGATTTAAAGCGTGGGTACGAGGCGATAGAAGAGCGTGGTCGAGCCGATTTTGGATTGATTATGAAAGGCGAAACCTTTTATCAAATCGTTGAATCACAAAACAAAAATGCAAAACAAAAATAAAGGAAAGCGGGGGCGCTAACCTGTTTATATTGAGGGAGACACTAAGTTACTAATTTATCTGTCTCCCGCCTGTGACCCCACCAGTGTCCACCAAGAGCAAATGCAAGTATGTCCGATACTCCACCCAATAAAGTCTGGGCCATCATACCCGCCGCCGGCAAAGGCCATCTACCCAAGCAGTATGCCACGCTAGCCGGGGTTTCCGTTATAGAACATTCGCTCAGGCGATTCGATCAGCATGCCGCAATCGATGCCATCATTGTTGTCACCAGCAAAGATGATCGTCACTGGCAAACGCTTTCACTTGAATATTCAAAACCGGTGTATACCGTTGTTGGTGGATCAGAACGTTGCCATTCAGTCTATAATGCCTTGCAGTTTCTTGACGACTACGCAAAACCAGAGGATTGGGTGCTGGTGCATGATGCGGCCCGGCCTTGCTTAACCGCAGATGATTTGCAAAAATTGTTCTTGCAGCTAAAAAACGATCCTGTCGGCGGTATTCTTGCCGCACCGGTGACCGATACGATTAAACGGGTTGACCATACAGGTTGTTACCTGGGGACGGAAGATCGGGCTTGCTTGTGGCGAGCGTTAACGCCGCAAGTTTTTAGATACCGGGTCTTGTTAGCAGCGCTAACCCATATTATTAAAAATGGTGACCTGGTGACCGATGACGCGGAAGCGGTAGAAAAATCAGGTTATGTCCCAAAAATAGTCGCTGGCCGTAGTGATAACATCAAAGTGACTACCGCAGAAGACTTGTTATTGGCCGAACAGTTTCTTAAAAACAGTGTTTCACTGGAGTAATCATGCGCATAGGTCATGGTTTCGATGTACATGCGTTTCAAGAAGGAAACGGATTTATTTTAGGCGGTGTGCGTATTCCTTTTGAATACAGCCTGGCGGCACATTCCGATGGCGATGTGTTGATTCATGCCTTATGCGATGCTTTGTTAGGGGCAGCCGGTGAGGGCGATATTGGCCAACATTTTCCGGATACCGATGATCAATACGAAAATATTAATAGTCGTATTCTGCTAAGACGGGTATGGGTGCTATTGCAGAACCTTGATCTTGGAATAGAAAATATCGATATCACTATTATCGCACAAGCACCAAAGTTCGCCGACTTTATGCCGGAGATGCAGGAAAATTTATGCCGTGATTTAGACATAGAAAAAGGCCAGCTAAACATCAAAGCAACTACCACAGAGCACCTTGGGTTTATCGGTCGAGAAGAAGGTATCGCCGTACAGGCGGTATGTTTATTGCAGTTTATTAGGGAGGACAATATTAAGGAGTAGAGGAGAACATTGATAAGCGATTAACTTATCAGTGGTTCCTGAAGGAGAACTGTATGGCATTACGATATATACCTGTCGGCGTAAAACTGGTTTCAATATCAATAGTAGCTTGTACCGTCATATTAGCGTTTGGTCTATACGCTATGTTTAGCGGTGATGTAAAAAATGGCGTGGATTATCTTATAGCCGCTTGTGTCGCTAGTGCTGTTTTGCTCGCGTATACCGGGTATATATATCAAGTCATTGTCGGACCAATTAAAAATTTAAAATTTGTCGTTGATGAAATTTGTAAGTCCTCCGATTTTGGTAAACGAATAACGGTTCGTAGCAACGATGAAATCGGTCAGACCTGTTTTACACTTAATAAATTGCTTGGTGAGTTGGGCAATATGGTAGAACAATTTTCGTCAGTGACCACCAATATTTCCGAGTCAATTACCAGTTTTTCCGGCAATAATGACAAGGCAATAAATGATATGCAGAAGCATCTCACTGAAACCGAGCAGGTTGCGACGGCGATGACAGAAATGACCTCGACAGTTCAGGAGGTGGCAAAAAATGCAGCAGAAGCATCCACCGCCGCAAAAGAAGCCGACAAGCAGGCCGAACATGGAAATAAAGTGGTGGCCGAAGTGATTGATGCCATAAAAATACTGGCAGGTGAAGTGCAAAAAACGGCGAATGATATTAATACGGTGGCCAGCGAAACCGATAATATTGGCTCCGTGCTAGATGTTATTCGCGGTATCGCCGAACAGACTAATTTACTGGCACTCAATGCCGCGATCGAAGCGGCTCGAGCAGGCGAGCAAGGCCGCGGGTTTGCCGTGGTTGCCGACGAAGTACGGACACTTGCGAGCCGCACGCAGCAATCGACACAAGAAATTCAGGATATGATAGAGCGTTTGCAGTCAGGTGTAAAAAATGCGGTGGTGGCGATGGACCGTGGTCGTACGCAGGCGACAGACAGTGTGCAAAAAGCTGAGATTGCCGGTGAGTCATTGATCAAGATCAATAATGCCGTGGCAACGATTAATGATATGAACCTGCAAATTGCCAGTGCTTCTGAAGAGCAAAGTGCCGTTGCTGAAGAAATTAGTAAAAGTGTCTCTTCGATTCAGGAAATTTCCGAAATTAATGCAGAAGGCTCCAGTCGAGTGACTGAAACCAGTCTTGAGCTTCGCGGTCTTTCCGGTGGATTGCAGGATCTGATCGGGAAATATAAACATTAAGAGTAACACTGATAAGTTTTAATTACATAAACCTTCAGGTTATTAACGTATCAGATGAAGCCTTTTATTGCACTAGGTGTCAACACTATTAACATAAATACAATCAACATTCAGGTGAATTTCCACTAATTTGCTAACTGATCAGTGTCCCCAAAGATCTATTTAAATAAGGTTATGCTTACGATCATACTTTATTAAAGTATTTTTGACATTTATTAGTAGCTGTGATATTTCTTGCTCATTGGGAAACCTGTCACCAAAAACCATGTCTTTAAAAGAATCACTGTGTATCGCTTTTATTAAAATTGGAACGATATTGTCAAGCTTACGAAATAAAGGCGCATGACTTAAAGGCTTTTCAAGCCAGTTTTTATCCATCTTTCCAGGAATATTTTTCTCTGATCCAACTACTGCATGGATTAATTCAATAATATCTTGTGAATCCAAATAATTTTTATAAATATCAAAACGCAGTATAAGCGCAATATCATATATGTGCCTAATTTTATTAGTCAGCACTAGCTCATAAGAAGCGTTGTAACTATGTTTAATCAAACCCATTAATTTTTCAACAAGTGTTCTTTCCACATCTAATACAGAGACCAAAAACGGATGCAAACTATATTCTTCAATGAGTTTTTCTTGGTTTTTATCAAGTAAATATTCGCCAATGTATGAATTAATAGTTTGTTTTGAATAAGGCGTTGGTAGCGTAAAAGAATTGACCTCTATTAATATTGTATCCTTAATATCACCATAGTTATTACTGCTTGTTACTTTGGGATAGTCATAAACTGTTTTACGAAAAACTGATCCTTTTGACTCTAGTTTATGATTTTTATGATAGGTTAAACCTAATGTAACAGTTTTTTCCGTTTTTTTTAAAAGTTTTTTGATCTGATTACCGGATTGTTCAATATTTAACACTGCCAAATCGACGTCCTCAGAAAAGCGATTTATTATTTTATGCGCTTTAGACAGAGAGGTTCCGCCCTTAAATACAATTTCGTTAGAGATGTCAGATTCGGACAATTGTTTTAATGCCCTGGTAACCCAATAGTCTTTTTCGATATAGACGGCAGGAAGATTTAAATCACTAGCCGTTTCCCTCAGCAAGGGTTTAAATACATCTATATACTCGTGTAAAATCATACTATATTCCATTTATATTTTTCGCGCCAATCAGCATCACCGATTGCAAGTTTAAAGGTAGTCAATGGGTTTAATGATTTTTTTAATAGTGACAATATATCTATCTCAATCTTCGACAAGATTAGTCCCAAGACTGCTATTGTTGCTGGATTATAGTAGGATGCCGCAATTTTTTGTATTTTAGAGATATCGGATTTACCTAACATATCTATTTCTAACACGATTTGGCTAAGCACCTGCTCACCTGTAGTATCGGGGATTTTTTGAAAGTTACGAAGTACATCAAGGTATTGCAGCAATATTACATTTGCTTTATTAATAGGTGCGCGAGATCTTACAAATCTTATCTGAAAATCACCAAAATCAAGTTTTGGACGTATGCGTTCCATTGCAATGGTAGTTACCATAGGTACTTGTGTTGTTAATCCTAATTCATTATATAGGCGTGCACCAGTAATATAGCCAATCTGTTTTGTACCGCGATATATAATCGATTGTAATATCTCATCACTCGATGGATTTAATGTCGGCTGTGTTATGCCCTTTTCTGGTATATAGTACTGGCCTTTTGAAAATCGCTTTAGTTTGTTTTCTTTAACCAAACGACTGAGCGTGCGCGAAACCGCCTTTGGTGAGGCTTTCGCAGACACCAGATCAAGATACCCAAACAATTTGCCAGGTGCGAGCTGTGCTATTTCGGCTATGACTTTTTTGGCGATACTCATTGTGTTACCTCTTTTATATAGGCCAAAGTATAATACATATATTAAAATACAACCAGTATATTTTAATAAAAACAAGACATAAAATGCTTAACATAATGTATTATATACATTAAATTAAATACGTACAATATATGTTTAATTAGTATGCCGATGGTAGAAACGCGGGTTTCAGGTGGTCTCTGTCGGAGAGTGATAAAGTATCATACTGAGAATGGCGATTATTAGGCCTAATTACCTCTATGTTTTTACGTTGGGATAGGCTGCGGAACTGCTGTCATCCTAAAGCTGACTTTTAAGCTATAATTTTGAGGATCTGGTTCATCGACTCAAAGCGGACATTTAGATTTTTCTAACTTATGTTAGCTATAAATTAAAGGAGTAAATATTATGGGGTGGAAAGGAGCGGTTCGCTCAATTGGGGCAGCGGTTCGCGCTACGGAAAGAGATGCAAAGCGACGCCAACGCGAACTTGACAAACAACAAAAGCAATATGAAAAAATGCAAGCATTGGAACAAGCTGCATACGCAGTAGAAGTATACGAGAATGATATTGAAGTAATTCAATCCATTCATAAAGAATGCAGTAATCCAATCGACTGGGAAATAGTTGCTAAGTCACAAGAGCCCAAAAAGCCAAGCAACTTAAAGAACAATGAAAAAGTAGCAAGATCAAAAATGGATAATTACAAGCCTGGCTTTATTGATAAAATTTTTAAGAGAGAAGAAAAGAAGAGAATCTCACATAGTGAAAATACTGTAAGCGCAATTGAAGAGGATAAAGCCGAGTATAAAAAAAATATACGTAGCTGGGAAAAAAATATTAGTGACTGGAAAGAAAGTGTTTTGCTTGCTCAACTTCTTCTTAATGGCGATGAAGATGCTAAAATAAGAGCAATTGAAGAACTGGATCCGTTCTCTGAAATTTCAAACTTGGGCTCTAATTTAACAATATCTGTTAACGAAAGTAGTTTAATTGAAGCAACAATTCATATTCATGGAAATGATATTGTTCCAAGCGAAGTTAAAAGCCTGCTGAAAAGTGGCAAGCTATCTGTAAAAAATATGCCAAATGGAAAGTTTAACGAAATTTATCAAGACTATGTATGTAGTTGTGTATTAAGAGTCGCAAATGAACTGTTTTCTGCAATTCCAGATAATATGGTTATTGTAACTGCTGTCGATGAATTATTAAGTACTAAAACTGGCCACTTAGAAAAATCCCCAATATTATCTGTTTGTGTGTCACGTAGTACATTAGAATCATTTAATATGAACAATATTGACCCATCTGATTCAATGAGTAATTTTATTCATAATATGTCGTTTAAAAAAACAAAAGGTTTTGAACCCGTGGAATTAGCAAGGCCACCATCATAGGCTTGATAATGATCTAAATAAAAACAGCTTACTATAAAATTAACGTGGATAAATACAGTGTTGCTTCACTGCTTTATTTTACCGATTATTAAAAATGCCAAATGTCTGTATATAAACACTGCTGTTACTCCACGTTTACGTGCATGATAGTCTTAGACACACACAAAAAACATTCAAATTTATGACCCATTTTTGTCTAGAGCATTCACTTTGGACCGTGGAATGATGTTTAGTTTTGCATTTCGATTTCCAAGTCGATAAGCTTTATTGATGTTCAATTACAAATAGTGGCGCCATCGATGACCCAATCGCGTAGCGAAGCGATCAACCTCGATTTCACTCCTTACTATCATTGTATTAGTCGATGTGTACGCAGGCGTTTTTATGTGGCCAGGATCACTGCACTGGTCAGTCCTTTGCGCACCGAAGACAATGGATTGTGGATTTGATCAAGGAGTTGTCAGATTTCGTATTATTTTTCATGTGGACCGTGAAAGATGCTTAAAGCTGTCGGGTCATGAAGTAATCGAACGTTGGTTTCTTTTCCATAAAGGCGTCCATTTCCATCGATAGTATACGAAGGCTGTTTGTCAGATGTGTACTATTATTGGCTTGCATTGCTAATTATGAACATCAAGTAAGTCTTTTAGTCCCCTTTAAATATTTTTGGAAAATGTTTAAATAAAGCTTCAATAAAAGTAGCGTCCGCTGTTTCTTTAGTTATTTTGAAGTTTCCAATGCGACCATTGAATGCTGTGGTGGCAGCGACAATTATCATTGATAGTGCAATTCCAGTAGCAAGAATTTCTCCTACCATTAGGTTTTTATCCTGATAATTATCCAAAGCTTCTGACAGTGAGGGTGCGAATGCAGAATCTTTAGAAAATCCCATTAGTAGCTCTTTGGCAAGTGGTGCTGATTCAGACTTCGATAAGTGTTTAGCGCGTTCAGTAGCCGACATTTTAAGAACACTTTCGAACGGCGCTCGGTCTTTGAATTCATCAGGGATACCAGCGAGCATTTGTTCCGGTGTGGTCTCCATACCTTCAAATAACTGAGTGGAATAAAATTCAAGTATCCGAATTGACTTCGCATCGCTTAGGTTATTAATTCTATCAGGTAGATTGTCTAACATGACTACTTCCTCCATTTTATTTTCAGCGCCAATCACCAGCTAAGCTGAAGGGTGCCCAATTGTAAACTAATTTATTATCAAAAGCTTTGCTGTTATCCAGCTGACTCAAAATGACGTTTCGCCATGCTTGTGCTCGGCTTAGACCGTTCACAAGCCATTCCTCGTAAAAGCGAATACAGAAATCTGCAGAGCTTTCAACAGGAATATTCCAGTGAGTGGAGAGTACACTGCTAGCGCCTGCAATTAGCAAACTCCACTCAAGCCCCAGCGCGTCGCCACCTATGCCTTCTTCAGAAAGCCCCGACACACAGGCTTGCAGGGATACGTGCGAGTGATCCAGATTTAACTGGCTATCACGCTCGATAATACATTTCGGTGACAGCAGTCCACACTGTTGTGCGTCTTGCGGTAAATGTCCATCCTTGCTAATAACTAGCCCTGCTCCCCGAAATGGTTCGATAGCTTCTTCCGGTTTAGGGAAATAACCATGGGTCGCGAAATGGATTACTGCATGAGTGAGGTCCTGCGACAATAACGCTTTCAAATCTGCTTTCTCGTCATCGAGCCTATATCCTGGTATTGGCCCACTGTCGAGCCAATCTGGCGCTCGCCCCAATTCACTAACCTTGTCGTGATCATTTTCAGCCTCACTCGCTAGCGGAACCTTCATAGAGACGTAATGCGTCGGGTGTGAGACAGGTTGCTGTGCGAAGTAGTGTAGCAGTGACGCTGAATGGGTTCGTGATAATGAAACTAGCTTAACGAGGGGGGCGCCATGAAAATCCACATAGTGTAATGGCACTAAATGTAGTAGTCCATCGGGTGAATAGCATACGTGATCGCCCTCTCGCAGTGCACCATCGCTTACTAGTTCCTCCAGCCAATTGACGAGTGGACTCAATTGTTGTGCTACATCGTTGGGCGAAGCAAAGAAGCCCCGAGTCTTCTTACCCCAATTAGAGGGGTCGATATCATTTCTGAGTTCTTCAATGAGTCTGCTACCAATGGGTAGACGGGCCGAGTATAATTCACCTTTTTTTGTTACGCAGACTCCGTAACTAACATCTTCATCCATCAGAAATGTAATATAGTGACTATTAAGCTTTGTCATAAGCTTAGGTAACCAGTTCGCGATTATCTTTGGCGCATTTAACAAACCTTCTCGATGTGCCTCAATTGCAAGTAAATCAGTCAGTGCCCGGCCTTTCGCTTCCTCGATCACGGACAATAGCTCAGCACTATCGCCGCGATCAATTAAACGAGGGCACAACTCAACATAAAGATGGGGATATTGTTTAGCGATACCAGCGCGTTTTAACGGGTCTTGAATTAATTCTCGACTCTTGCTTATTAAGGGCCTGATGGTTTGTAAGATATCGAGCGATGCGTCGTATCGTTCCATGCGTTTATAACATATATGGAGCGGCCATAATGTATCGGCGGCTGTATTCTCTAGACCGGTATCAATAGCTTCCTGTCGCGTAGCCTCAAGTGATTCTCTTACTTGGTCGAGATTGGTAGGATCGTAACCGCGCTGGGGGTCAGCAAGCACAGCCGATGCTTTCTGAATAGCAACATTGAGACTAAATTGATTTCCCGAGCCACCTGCCATATTCTCCATGAATGCACCTAGTGTCTGATACATGTTGCTATCTTTTGCGATAGAATCACTCTTGGATAGGACTTCAGATTGTTCATCGACCTGCGCCCCTAACGTTTTAAATATATTGGTAAACTCGGGTGATAGCGAAGATAAACCCTGGAGTGCCGACTTAAGTGTTTGCTGTCGCTGATCTGCCGCCTGTTCTTCGACACTGCGTTCATCCTTGCGTTCTGTAGCTGAAACTAAGCGAGATTGTATGCGCTGCTCAAGAAAAGAGAACGAGGGATGATTTGCGTTGCCCGCAGCAGCCTCAGCATTTAATTTCTCATTCGCCTCCTCTAAACGACCTTGCGTTATTAACGCTTCAATTAGCGCAATCCGCAAGTCCACTAAGTGATGCTCTGCGCCTTCGTGCGCATTTAACCACGTGATGTTATTTTCCAGCACAGTGACTTGTTCTTTGTGATTATCCATCCGATCATAGGCACGGTGGGCATCCATAGCAAACTGCCCGACTCCGAATACAAACGTATTAGCCGTACCTGGACCATATTGTTTGTAACAGTGTTTACAAAAACTAATTCCTACAGTGGCTAGCATAGCAGCAGTCTTTGGGTTACCACCCACTGAATGATCCTGGGATACTGATCGAAGTGCGTACACGCGCGAATCCAATGCTGAGCCCTGAGCGAGCGAAGCCGACACAGATTGAGAACTAGAATGCGGCAAACTAGATATTAATGTTGCCAATTGCGTTGACTCTGCATCTAATGCGGCACTCAACCATTCGTCATTATTAATGTCCATCCAGTTACACCTCCTTTAATTTAAAAGACCATCACCTTCGATACAATATTTTGCATTAAGAATTGAATGCATGCGGCAATTTAAGTAAGTGCGCTATAGAGACAGAAAGTCTAGACTGCGACTTATTAGCAAAAACGAGGGGTACTGGAAATGATGAAATTACATGCGATAGCGCTATCCCACGATTATTTTTATTCCAGAATGCTTTAGGTAGAATGTTAAACCCCGGTGGGGGTGAGAAGTTTTTTTTAGGGATATATCGAATCATGGCGCATGCTTTTTCCTTTTAACATGGATGACTTCCTTGTAATTATGACTACCAACCGGTTAATAGACTTTGTAGATTATATACCTTCTTTACTATTTATCACTATTTTAATTTTATAACGTAGCCGTTTTTTCTTTCACGTTAACTTGTACTTATCAAGACCAATACTAGCGATGCCTATTAACATTAAAACCATCAGGGAACTTGGTGTTTATATTCGCCAATTGGGGAAATCTGTAGGATTTAAAAGGACCAGAAAGGTAAGAGCTAAAAATGGCTGGGAGTAGGAGCCTTCTTATAAACTCAAAACTAAACTGGTCCAGTGAATGGCAAAAACAAAAAAGCACCTGTACTTCAAGTACTAGAAGACTCTTCCTTCAAGCGAAACGCCATTAAACTCAACGACCGCTATAAGGATGTCCTCTACTTTCTTTCCATTAAAGACCCGAATTTAGAATAGCAAGAATAGAATCCTGACTAAGCATTATAAAAAAATCACAAAAAATGAGCGCCAGTCCTTCGCATCAGAAATAGAATAAGCGCTCACTTTACTAACACATTATTTTAGTTCATAAATCTAGCTTTTGAAAAATCTAATTTATAGCTGAAGCCAACTTCCCCTTTATGATTCCCTGCTGAAACGCTGTAAGTATGCCTTCTAACTAGTGCTCTGAAATTTCCCCGCTCGTATACTCTAGTACTAACAATATTTTTATTAATTGAATAAAATGGCCACACAATTACGTCTTTATCATGCCCATTGAAATTAGAAATATTTGAGCGCTTACTAATATTTAGCATCATAAACTTCTTTTTCATAGAACCATCTTTTTTGTCTTTATAAGTGCTTATTTTAATCAATAAATTAAAATTATTATTTCTAGGATTACTAAATTTATACACACCGTCTTTAGCTATGTTTGCGCTCTGATAATCTCTTAAGTTATAGCCGCTACTTACACAGGCAGCCAGTCCCGTAATTATTATTAACCCTGTCAAACTTAATAATACTTTTTTCATTTTTTCTCCCATATTTATCAATGGTCAATTTCAGTGTATTATCCAAACCAAGAACTAGAAAATCTCCGTCGTACCTACAACTTAAGCATTATATAGAAATAACAATCCCACCGAATAATACATTCCCTTCTGCAAGACACCGTGCCCAAGTATAAATAGAATATCCCCAATTGTCGCTCATTAATGATAGTATCTAACATATATACGGATGCCTTTGATCATGCGATGCCATAAAATGGATTCGATTAGTGTCGCTTCAACTTACCTGCCTGATTCCCATGCTCCTGCGTGGGAACCATTATGCACAGGGAAACTTAAAATGGATTTATTTTACCGCCTGGCGTGATGGTACTACGCATGTTTTCTTCGAGCCTTTGGACTTTATCGCCCGGCTTGCAGCCCTGGTGCCAAAACCCAGAGTGAACCTGACCCGGTTCCAGGGTGTTTTTGCTCCCAACAGCAAACATCGCGCGTTGGTGACACCCGCCAAGCGGGGAAAAAAGTTAAAGAAGCTGATGAACCACAAGACCAACCGCCAACAGAACGCAGGGCATCAATGAGCTTTAAGTGCAGTGCCTTAAACGAGTCTTTAATATCGACATCGAGACATGTGGAAAATGTGGCGGTCCAGTCAAGGTCATCGCCTGCATCGAAGACCCGGTGGT
>QILK01000263.1 GCA_003233345.1 Gammaproteobacteria bacterium
AATCTAGTCTCTCTTGAAGTCCATGCTTGAATTCCAAATTTTGGAGCCGAGTCTGAACCTAATATTACTATGCGGTGTATTGTTACCGCGATTAAAACGTACGAAGCGAAACCTATAAGAAAAAATATCAACATGAGTGGAGACGAACTGACTAACTCACTGTTTTCTAGATACCCAATTGCCACTATAAATAAAACGGGTATAAAAGTTTTTTTTATTAGGTCGATTTTTGAGAGCCAAATAGTCGAAAAAATATTAGTTATTATTTTTAATACAGGGATCTTAAATCGATTGTCTTTGCCCATATAAACAATTCCTTGAATATTTCGTACAGGGTGTTGCCTGAGTGCGATATTCGTTAATTATCCTCGAAATATCATTTTAAATGCCACGATAGTTTAGCATTTAGGCATTTGTTAAGCAATTATGTTAATTTCAAATAGTTGGATACGAAAAAGTGTTTCTAGTTTTGCATGATTTTTTACTATTAAGCAGACGTCTTGTCTAAAGTGAACTAGTTTCAATTTAATATGTCGGGACCTATAAATTATTACTTGACTACCGAATATTTGTTAAAGCGATTTCAGAAAGTTAGGCATTGTTTATGATGGCATCGCAGTAACGTTCATGCAGTATGTTCGAATTAATGCATCTCGCAGCAAATTTTTTCAATATGTCTGCCAATATCACTGGAAAACCTGGCAACGAGGTTCTCCTTCTTGATTTTAACCGAATTGTAAGTTATTGTATTTTGGCAAAAAATAGTATTTTTGGGAACCTTGGAATTTTTTATATATATACGTTGTACAACCATAAGGAGAAAAATATGCAGAAACAGGTCTTTATAGCAATGGTAGCGGCAATGATGATATTGGTAACACCTTATACACAGGCAGGTCGGCGGTCAACACCGATATATACACCCCAACCAATTATGGTGAGCGGGCATCAAAACCGTGCCAGCGTTAAAAAAGTCATTAAAAAGGCTTTATATCGACGCAAATGGATTGTCAGGAATGTAAGTCCTGGTTTTATTCGTGCGACTTATTCCAGGGGACGGCATGTGGCAGTCGTCAATGTTAGGTATACCCCCAGGAAAATTTCAATTGCATATCATAAAACAGAGTCGCTTAATTTTAATCGAGAGAAAGGCACAATACATAGAACCTATAACACTTGGATCCAGAACATGGAACGCGATATTCGTGTAGAACTGGGTGCATTATAAGAAAAATTGACCAAGCTTTCTAGACTCGTGAAATAGGGGTGAAAATAAGTTAAATCAATAGATTATTTATAGCTGTTAAAGTAAAACAGTGCATGCATGGACAGCATTAGATTGCTGCAAAACCGCTAAACTCAAACGAGACGGGCTATGCATGCTTTGTTTTCGGCGTTTATCAATTTCAATTATATGCTGGATTTATGTGATGCGAGGAAAATGGAATATCTGCTACATTCGGAATCATTTTTTTAGATTAAGTTAGATTAAGATTAATATTAATATCAAATGTTACCATTACACTACAACTACCCAAGAATTGCCCGGGTAACTGGCTGGATATAAAACAACATCACCAGCGGATGCCTGAATGTAGAAGGAAGATACTCCATAGCCTCTAAGCGCAACTTAGCAGAAAGATATTGTGAAGTCTAACCGATTCGAAACCACAACAGTCAATTGTAGTCGCTACCTTTTAACATCTTGTTAATTTTCATCCTTAGTCTTTACTTTTACGTTTTTACCTTTACGAGTACCCTTCTGACGTTTTATTTGTCGATCATTTATAGCTTTATTTGCTTGCCCAGCTTTACGTGTGTCTCTAATAAATTGACGTTCGTCATTATAATCGGGGATGTCATATTCACGAGCAAGCGTTGGTAGTGTTATCATCATTAATGTTACCGTCAACAATAACTTCCGAATATTCATTATCTTATCTCCTGATCCTAAAATTTTTAATACATTGATTCCGGGGCTAAGACCCATATTAAGCTCAAATTGGACATACGTCACGATAATTTTTCGATAGACAGCGTCTTACTGTGTGATGGTACCTACAAACCGCCAGATAAGCACGTACTTCAGTTTTACTAACATGCGAACAAGAGTAATCCCGAAAGGTGACAAAAACAGGCCATTTCTAAACATTTCTACGTTCAATATATTGTCTAACATGTAATTTATGGTCTTAATATTATTAGGGGCCCTTTCTCCCTTTCCGGTAATAAGGCGCTTACTATTTTGAATGAAGTTCTTGCCAGTGTTAATAATTGGGGAAAAGTATTAAAAAGTTATCAATTAACTGACAAGGAAATTAATTTTTTCAAAAAAGATATCGAACACAGACTTTCATTAAAATAATTCTGACGCTGGTAAGCCAAAAACAGAACTGGTATAAAAGTTTTTCTGTTAAGTCTATTTTTGAGAGCTAAATAGTTGAAAAAATATTAGTAATTATTTTTAGTACAGGGATCTCAAATTGATTATTTTTGCCCATATAAACAACTCGTTTGTAGTAAAACGCATCAGATTATCTGGTTGATATTTATCTTAGATTGCAATATTGTGAATGTGATGAGAATTACGAGACCACAGCAACTATGAACGATTCGGAATAGCGAAAATAGCAATGTCAGACAAGCAACATATTGCCGGTTATGCGGCGACAGTTTTTTTAACATCCGCCTTCCTTCTTGTATTAGAAATTGTCGCAGGCCGTATTATCGCTCCTTATGTGGGAGTATCACTTTATTCCTGGACTTCAATTATTGGTGTAATACTCGCGGGACTTTCGTTAGGAAACTGGATTGGAGGCCGATGGGCTGATCGTGGTGCGAGTGAAACCAGTACCGGGATAATACTCATTGCATCAGGTATCTCATGTTTTGCAATATTGTTTTTTCTAAAATTTGTGACACCTGCTATTCACTCAAGCGAAATCAATATTCTCACGGCGAGTTTTCTTTATGCACTATCGCTGTTTTTTATTCCGGCGATGTTATTGGGCGTGATTACCCCAATTTTGACTGTTCTTGCGCTGCGTATCGATAAACGTTCTGGACATATTGTTGGCATGATGAATGCGCTAGCGGCGTTTGGCAGCATCGTGGGGACCTTTATTACCGGTTATTGGCTGATACAGCATGTTGGAACCTATAAAATCATTATCGGTTGCGGAATCGCACTACTGCTGTTATCAATTCCCTACTTGATTAACTCTGCACGGAAAGTATTTTTATTTTCCCTGTTGATCTTATCAACGCTTATCGGGGTTAGCTATTTGTCTAATGCCTATAACAATCCGTGTTTGCTCGAGAGCCAATACTACTGCATCCGAATCAAAGACCAGTCGCAACATATGCCTTTTGGTCAAGCACGTACGCTGATACTGGATAATTTATCGCATGGAACCAGTCATCAGCAGGCACCAAAAATGTTAATCGAAAACTGGATTCATTTAATGGATGAACTGAGCGTAGATTACCTGGGAAATAATATGAATGTTGCAAGCTTCTTTTTTGCGGGTGGAGGAAGCTATACACATCCTCGTGCAATTAAAGCCTTTTCACCACGGACTCAGGTTACCGTCGCTGAAATTGATCCGTGGGTGACTAAAACAGTTAAAAACCACTTATACTATAACGCCTCTAATATTAATATAATACACATGGATGCGCGCGTAGCACTTGGCAAGCAACGAGTGAATAGCTTTGACGTTATCGTGGGCGATGTGTTTCATGATATTTCGGTGCCCTATCATTTGACAACAAAAGAATATAATAAATTGGTTAAATCCAGGCTAAAACCGGGGGGGCTTTATTTATTAAATGTAGTAGATACCCACCCCGATCCCCTATTGGTTAAAAGTATTCACAAAACCCTGAGTGTTGATTTTAAGCATGTGCATATATTGCTGAAACAAATACCGGACTCATCAAAAAGAACCACCTATGTAATCACTGCTAGTGATACCTACAAACCGCCAGTTAAATTAAACGCCAAAAGGGGTTTCAGGTTACGAAATTGGCAACGAGTAACACAACAAATTATCAACAACGGTATCGCGGTAAATCGACTACCCGTGTTGTCAGACCGGTTTGCCCCGGTTGAAAAACTGGTTTCGAGACTGCTATTCTAATTTAATCATCATGTCGATGCTTTCGATTTTTTTCTAATTGCTCAAACTCACGGACTGGTGCCTGTAGTATAAAGCTTTATTTTTGGATATAGCACGTACTTCAACTTTACTAACACCGCCGGATACGAATCCAAGCTTCCTTGCAGCTGCGTAGGATAAATCGATAATCCGGTTACCGTGAAATGGGCCGCGGTCGTTAATACGGACAACAATGGTTCGATAGTTTTTTAAATTGGTCACTTTTACATAGGTTGAAATCGGCAAGCCTGTGTGTGCTGCTGTCATCGCATACATGTTATAACGTTCGCCATTAGCCGTTTTTCGGCCGTGAAACCTGCGTCCATACCAGGAAGCAATGCCTTCCTGCCTATAACCATCACTGCTACTCATAATATAGTAACGTTTACCTGCAATCACATAAGAAGTGGCTTTTTGTCGATTATTTTGTTGTCTATTAGGACTTTCGATACCCGGTTTTTCGATGGGTGGGCCGGGATCAGGAATAAGGAGTAACTCCGCAGTATATTCTGGCGCGGGTGCCGCCGCAGGGTCGGTTCTGACAATGTCCTTCTTACTGTGAATTGCACAGCCAGACAGGTTTAAAATTGTAGCGATAAATAATATAGAAATAGATTTACGGTGTGTATTAAGAAAACTTTTTTGTATTTTAACCATGTGATTTAAATTCGCTTAAAGGAAACATGGTGTGCAGAATAGCATAGTGGTAAAGCACTGTTACGCTTTAGTTGGCGAACTATCGATAACACTATTTAGGTGTATATTAATCGCATTAATATAATAGAGACTTTAGACCTTGAATTTACACAGTTATTTTCATTTCTGTGAAATATGACACAACACGAAAAAAGAATATTTGTGTATAAGTTAGTACTGGGTCAGATTAACCTTAGTGATGTTTGTCCTCTTTGTGATTTTTGTCCTTTTTGACTTTTTTACCCTTTCCTTCTTTAAGCGTTGTTAGTTTCCCGGCTTTAACGTGCGAGAATTTTTCAGTCCGTCCTGAGGGCCAGGTAACGGTGACTTTGGCAGATTTTTTATTTCTTATTCCTATCGTTGGCCAGGGGGATTCGTTAGAAGCCATGCTTGCGCCGGCTCTTATTTCCCTCACTTGAATGCGAGATCCTGATTTAATTGTTATAAAGGCACCGATAGCACTTCGATTACTTTTTTTACCTATCAGTTTAAGTGTTATTGAATTGTTACGGTTACCCTGGTTTCTTAGTAGCACAGGCGTCCCATCGGTAACCGTAATTCCGCCAGCACTCCAGGGCGAGTTCATAACAACAAAGTCAACAAAGCCATCACCATCGTAATCACCACTGGCAAGACCACTTGTATATTTTAAACTTAGATTTATCCCCGTTGCCGTGGTGTCTTCGATATAATTACCTGTACCATCATTCCAAAATAGCCGCCCTGGATTTCCTGCACCTGGACCAATGGCTGCAAATAATGGCAGCGCACCGACCAAGTATAAGTCTAAATCGCCATCATTATCAAAATCCTGTAATGTTGTGCCCCAACCAAATTCAAATACAGCGACGCCAGATGCAGTTGCAATATTTGTATAGCTTCCATCACCATTATTTCGCATCAGCGCATGATGTAAACCGTTAAGCGTACCGGTGCTTGTAGAATAAAAATCAATGTCGCCATCATTATCAATATCGCCAAGCGCAAGCCCCATCCAAAGCCCGGGTACATTAAGCCCTGCTTGATTGGTAACATCGGTGAAGGTTAAGTCGCCGTTGTTGCGATAAAGCGTAAAAGGCGTTGGTCGCACTGGTGCTGAAGAGGTACCGTCTGGAGGGAAGGCATTACAATTACCCACTAGAATATCAATTTTATTGTCTCTGTTATAATCGGTCATGGTGGTTACGCAAGCACCATTACTAACCGTTCCTATGCCAGGTAATTGAAAAAGTCCATCTACCTTTGCCGAAGCGGCAATATCAGTAAAGGTTAAGTCGCCATTATTTAGATAGAGTTTGCTTGGGTGTGACTCTCCAGTTCCCGGTCCGGTTATAAAAGGAATGTGTCCTGGACTCGCGATAAAAATATCTAAGAAGCCATCACCATTGATATCTCCCATGGTTGCTGCAAACGCACTATCGTTTGCGCTGATTCCGGCAGCGATTGATATTTCTTTAAATTTTCCATTTCCCTGGTTATGAAAAAGTTTTACCGGCGTTTGGCCAGGGCCAACCAAGCGGCCTTCGCCCGTTAACAAAATATCAACATAACCATCGTTATCGATGTCCCCGACAACAACACCTGAATGACCAGAACCGCTTTGCACACCAGCTTGTATGGTGACATCAGTAAAAGTACCATCGCCATTATTTTTAAATAACCCATTTGCCGAACCGATACCATTGGTTAAATAGAGATCAAGCTTGTTATCATTATTATAATCAAGCCAGGCAACACCGCCAAGCCCTTCTCCAGACGCTGATCTTGAATAAGGCGAGAGTAACGAAGATACATTTTCAAATAAAACACCCTGCTCCACTTTTTTGGAATTTGTAACATCGGCGCTAGCAAATGAAGAAACTAACCCGCCCAGCAGCAAGATGCTGGTTATCATTTTTAGTCTGCGTATCATTATTATTCTCCATTAAAATTTTGCTAGTGTAACCGTCATTTTATTACCAATTTAAGGTTGGGTTATTCATCATGCTGCTTTGTCAAACAGGCTAATTGGGTTAGATTATTTTAGTGTCTGAGACTGTCATACTTAATCTTTATAGCCCGCTGAGGAGAACTTCCTGACCCAAAATCAGCGCTGCCGCAACCCCAATCATAGGCCATACTCGAACTTATTTCATAATAATATGCAGGGTTGCCCAGAAAAATTTTTTCAGAAAAATATTTGGATTTTCCAAGACTGTATAAAGCAGTTTACTTAAAGTAAAAAATTTAAAGTAATTTATTACTAAACTTCACTAAAATCAGCATAATTCTATTATTGCAACTCGTAAAAACACTTACTTTGGAATGCTTACAAGTTGCTATGCTTATATTAAATATATGAAGCAAGCTAAGGGTCACTTGATCGCTTTAGATATTTACCGATTACTGGTTTACTTAACGACATACTAATGAACACAATAGCAGCTAACGCTCCAAACAAATGCGCACTCGGTAAAGCAGGCCATTCTGTTGCCAGCAGAATAGTCTGCTGGCTTATATTTTCGGTTAGTAATTTTACAACATAAGCGGTGAGAAATAGTAGAATCCATTTTTGACGCGTGCTTAACCAGACCGTATAAATACAAATCAGTATTAACGAATTACTTAGCGCAGACAACCCGCAGTATCGATTAACATCAGGTGTATAGATTAATAGTGCTAAGCTGATCATGATACTTAAATAGATTAATAGTTTTATCGGCGCGAATCCTTTATATAAACGAAAAACGATTATTGCCGGGACAATAGCAAACATATTCATTAAAAAATGCGTTGTTTCCTGATGAATAAAATGACCTGACACCAGTCGCCATAATTGCCCGTTTAAAATCAATTCGCGATCAAAACTTAGCAGATCAAAGATAGACTGATAACGGATAGTGACTAGATTTAACAAAAACAGAACTGCGATTAACCAGGCCTGTTTTGTTGAATTGTCACTATGCATTTTTAGCCCGGAGTGCAATCACCAACCCCATAATACTGATTAATATTAATAAAGCGTCAGCTGATCCACTAAATCCAGGTCGATACTCTACAACCACCTCCTTTGAACCTTGCCGGAGTCTGGATTTAAAACGGTAAAGTTCTGAATCAAGATTTGCGATCATACGTTCAGTCGCGCCAACAAACCCGGTCTGGCTTGCCTTCCGGTATAGGGCACGACGATGGACCATCGTCGATACACGTCTGACTTTATTTTGCCCTGCAGCACGCATTAGCAACTTTTTACTTTTAACATCAAAGACCGCCGTATCGACAAATGTTTGAATGTTGTGTGAGTTTCCAGGAATAATATAGGCGCCTACAATGGTCCAATAGGTTATCGATAAGGGGTTTGCATGTATAGTTCCGGCCTGGTCATATGACACCAGTGCAATCTGGTCAACACCGTATAACCCACCCAGCTGACTCAGGTTAGCAAAACCACCCCTTCTAGCTATATAGTGGCTGGGAATAATTTTTATTGATTGAATGATCGGACGATTTGCAAAAGAGCGTTTTACTTTCTCTAGTAATAATTGCTTGTGTGATTCAGTTAGGATATACCCACCGTTTGAGTGACCAGGAACAAAGGCGATACCCAAACGAATGGGAACTTTTATATGCGGAATCCGTGAGGCTAATCCCGGCGGAATTTCGCCGTTAGGGTACAGATAATCGACAAGACTGCTAGCAGTACCTTGACGTTTTTGTGGGGAATAGTTAGTCAATAGCGCGCTGCATCCACCGAGCGACACGATGACAGTCAATATCAATAATGCTTTTCCCGAGGGCAACAACCAGTAATTGCTTTGCTTCACGATTTGTCTCCTTAGACTTATCTTAAGTATGATAAAATCACGATAAACAATTAGCTGGCATCTTAATATAGCCATATTGGACCCTTTTAAATCGCGTTGCGAATAACAGTGATCGTCATAGCGTTAAACAGAAAATAACCAAAATATATTTAGAAAATAAATTACAAAGTTACTCTAACTATTTGTAATTCCATGGTTAATTGTAATCTCAAGGGACCAAATTCAGTATGATGGGGAACGCGTTATCCAATCAGCATTACTCTTCACTGAGAATTGCGTGTGTATGTATACGATTACTAGACTGCGATTTTCACGACTTTAACCGGTGCTCCATGCACGAGGATGTTTCATTCCAGCGATTTTACAAGCTTGCTTGACATAACCATAAGGAAAAATTTTAAAAAGATGGTTTCTAGCTTTTTTTCCGTAACCCAGTTCATCGGCGAGGTATTTAATCACATAACGGGTATCCGGTGAAACCTGGCGATCTTCGTAAAAACGGCGCATAAACATTATTATGTTCCAACATTCATCGTCTATTACCAAATTCTCTTCCTCTGCCAGCGCAACGGCAATATCTTTGTTCCACTGGTCAGGCACCACTAAATATCCTTCTTCATCTCTTTCGATTGTTACACCATTAATATCCACTTTTCTGTCTCCAGTTTAACTCTATTCTTCGTTGATAAATTGATTAACATTCACTCTGGGTAGTGATATTCTATCGGCTTTATTCTGCCAGTTCAATCATGTAAGGAAGGTCTGAGATGGATAACTTATGCAAGAAACACCCCACGGGAGTTCTTTCCCTGTTTTTTGTTTTTGCAATAACGTTACTGCCGTTGACTATTTTTGCTAAAGTCGAGGGCGACACGATCACCCTGGGCGCTGCGGTTTCATTGACAGGGAAGTATTCTACCAATGGCAAACACACTAAAAACGGTTATGATCTTGGCGTAAAAATAATTAACAAGGCGGGTGGCATTGTTGTTAACGGCAAAAAATATAAAGTCGCAATCAAATATTATGATGATGAGTCTACCCCCGCCCGAGGTGCTCAACTGGCAGAAAGACTCATTAACCAGGACAAGGTGAAGTTCCTGCTTGGCCCGTATGGTTCTGGCCTTACCAAAGCCATGGCCCCTATCGCTGAAAAATATAAAGTGCCTATGGTCGAAGCCAATGGTGCGTCTCTCAGCCTCTTCAATAAAGGATACAAATATCTGTTCGCCATTCTTTCAACGACCGAGCAATATTTACAAAGCGTCATAACATTAGCCGCATCAATTTCAAAAGACCCTAAAAAAATTCGTATTGCCGGTGTATTTGAGAATGATCCGTTTTCCCAGGATATTCGCAAAGGCGTTTTTAAAGACGCGAAAAAACTTGGTATGAAAATAGTTATTGACGATAAGTTACCACAAGACCTCAATGATATGTCTGCTACGCTCACCAAGATAAAAGCACTAAAACCAGATTTATTGGTCGTATCCGGACATGCCAAGGGTGCGACGCTAGCGATACGTCAGATTGCCGATATGAAAGTCAACGTGCCAATGTTGGCTATGACCCACTGTGATTCTGCTGATATTATCGGGAAATTTGGCAAAGCAGCAGAATATACACTGTGCGCTTCGCAATGGGATCGCAGTTTATCTTATAAAGACAAGTATTTTGGTTCGGCGGAAGATTTTGCCCAGTTGTTTCAAAAAACTTATAATTATGCACCACCTTATCAAGCGGCAGAATCCGCCGCCGCAATTCTAGTCTATAAAGATGCCCTTGAACGCGCTGGGTCATTTGATACTCTCAAGGTAAGAGATGCGATTGCGGCAACAAATACACAGACCTTTTATGGCAATATTAAGTTTGATTCAACCGGGAAAAATATTGCAAAACCAATGGTACTTTACCAGGTACAGGATGGCCAATTCAAAGTCGTTGCCCCCGCCAAGTGGGCAAAATCGAAATTGCGCTGGCCCACCCCGCCCTGGGATAAACGCAAATAATTTTCAGTCATAAGTTTTAATCTATGCTCGATAACCTCGCTATTCTATTTAATACACCGGTTTTAATCGTCGATTTAATGATTAACGGGATGTTGATTGGTGCTATCTTTATTTTAGCAGCCTATGGTATGGCACTGGTTTGGGGTGTCATGAACATTATCAATGTTAGCCAGGGCGAGTATGTGATGCTAGGGGGGTACATCACACTGGTGGTTGTGAAACTTGGATTACATCCATTATTAGGAATACCTATTGCAGCCATTGCTTTGTATTTTATTGGTTGGCTGATGTATCGTTCCATCATCTATCGTGTCGTCGACAGAGATGTTTTTATCTCCCTGCTAGCAACTTTTGGTATCTCTATCTTTCTTGCCCAACTGACTAATCAATTATTTGGGGCGGATGTTCAAACCATCGATACAAAACTCGGCTCATGGAGTTTTATGAATTCCATGGTCAGCCTTGCCGTCATTAAAGTAATCGCATTTTTTCTCGCACTTGCATTTGGCTTTGCTTTATGGGTATTTTTAAAAAAATCAAGAACCGGTCAGGCCATTCGCGCAACTTCTCAAAACGCACGAGCAGCTCGAATACTGGGGATCGATACCCATCGAATCTATACCATCACCTATAGCTTGAGCGCAGCACTTTGTGGTGCCGCAGGCAGTTTGGTGGTAATGGCGTGGGCGGTACACCCCTATATTGGGCTGCCCTATACGATTCGTTCATTTATGGTGGTAATCGTCGCCGGTTTAGGCAATCTTCCTGGTGTTATCGTCGCCGGTCTGGGCCTGGGGGCGGCAGAAAATTTTGCGGGGTTTATTCTCGGTACAGAATTCCAAATTGCATTTGTCTTCTTGCTGATGATTTTCGTTTTAATCTGGCGTAATAGGCGTTTGCGTCGTCGTCGGAAGTATCTTAAATGAGAGCTTGGCACTATCTAATTATATTACTATTGGCCGTCAGTGCGCCTTTTATTCTACCGGATTACCGCACCCAGTTAGCCTTTCTATGGTTAATGGTGATATTGGCACTTTCCTGGGATATCATGGGCGGCCAAATGGGTTATAACTCATTCGGCAATATTATTTTTTTTGGTATCGGTATGTATGTCTGTGCTGTCTTCCAGCGCGATAGTGGCTTGGAATATTTCCAAGGTTTATTGTTGGGCATGGGGCTAGGCGGTTTGGCCGCCGTTATCATTGCCCTGATTATTGGTAACGCGTTACTCGGAATGCGCGGCCATTATTTTGCCATTGGTACACTAGGCTTAAGTGTGGTTGCAGGTGAGCTGGCCGGGGGATGGGATTATATCGGTGCAGGTTCAGGGTTGACGCCGCCTTTGTATCCTGGTGAAATCAGCGAGCGTAATGTCTTTTTCTATTTTCTGTTTTTTGTCTGGGCTGGTATCACCTTCGTGAGTTTATGGTGGGTTTATCGCGGGCGATTTGGATTGGCAATTAATGCCATACGCGATAATGAAGATAAGGCCGAGGCGATGGGAATCTATACCACGCGTTACAAAGTTTCGGCATGGACGCTTTCTGCCCTCTTTCTTGGTGTCATTGGTGGCGGCGTTGGGAATTTAATTGGTTTTATCGATCCTAAAGATGTGGCCTTTTCGGGCGCGACATTTGGTGTCTGGATGATACTCATGGCAATCTTAGGTGGCAAAGGCAGTTTATGGGGGCCGGTTATCGGTGCCATTATATTTCATGTTACCCAGGAATTATTTTGGACTTTATTTTTGGGTTGGCAACGGGTTGCGCTGGGTTTACTAATCGTATTAATAGTGGTTTTTTTTCCAGAAGGTATCCTCGGATGGCTACGCCAACGATACCCTCATCGAATGCGTGATGCGAATAACTCAACCGAAAAAAACAAGCTAAATAAGTAGGAATATTGGCGATGAATAATGAATTGCTGGCCGTGCGATCCGTTAGTAAAGCTTTTGGAGGTGTTCAGGCAAATCAAGAGATCAGTTTAACGATTCCATCGGGAAAAATCATAGGCCTGATCGGACCAAACGGTTCTGGTAAAACAACGTTATTTAATTCCATCGTCGGTTATCATCCGGTCGACCAAGGAAGCGTTCGCTTCCAAGGTAAGGAAATCACCAAAATGCTGGTGCCACAAATCGCCCGGCTGGGGCTGTTACGTACCTTTCAGCAAACGCGGATTTTCAGTGGCTTAAGCTGCATCGGGAATATGCAAATTAGCGCACCCGTTGTTAGATCCGGGCTTAAGTCACTTTTTACAAAATTCCCAATAGATGACATGGAGGATATTGAAGACATCCTGGCATTTGTCGGTTTGCACTCCAAACGTCATTTGCTTGCAGGCCAGCTGTCCTTTGGGCAACAGAAACTACTAGAATTTGCAATGGCACTGATTGCCGAACCAAAGCTACTATTATTAGACGAACCCACCGCCGGTATTAACCCGACATTGATCAACGGCCTAATCGACCGGCTAAGAGTTGCAAACCAGGAACTGGGAATCACCCTCTTTATTATTGAGCATAACATGCGTGTCATTATGAATATAGCCGACCATATCTATTGCTTGGCGCACGGACAGTTACTGGCTGAAGGGCCTCCCGATAAAATACAGAATAATCAAACGGTCATTGATGCCTATTTGGGTGCGAACTAATGGCGGCACTCGAATGAAAGACAAACTTAAGAAAATCAGAGGTTATGGTGTTGGGTCGGTGGATACCATTATATCCGCAGAAGAGGTAGATAACGCCGCTAAACAACTTTTCGACAATGCCCCCAGTCATGATGACCTGTTACAGCTCGCCCATAACGAGGCCTTACTTGAAATTCGCGGTCTTTATGCGGGTTATGGAAAAATGGAAATTTTACACGGTATCGATCTCGCGGTTGGCAAAGGTCAGTCGCTGTGCCTGATTGGCCCCAACGGCGCAGGTAAATCGACAATATTACATTCCATTTACGGATTCACCAACATTATGTCAGGGTCTATCACCAAAGACGGACAGTCAATCAACTCTCTATCGCCTAGCCAAAAACTGGCACAAGCAGGGATTGCCTACATACTACAGGATAGTTCCATATTTCCTCAGATGACCGTTTTCGAAAATTTATTGATGGGTGGTTTTTTAAAGAACAGCCCCACCGAAGCTGCGCAAACGGTAGATCAAATTCTGGATAAATATCCCCGCCTGGCACAGCGACACCAGCAACTTGCCGGTAATTTATCAGGCGGCGAACGTCGTTTATTGGAAATATCACGGGCATTAATGATGCAACCGGATATCTTGCTGGTGGATGAACCTTCCATTGGTCTTGAGCCACGTTATATAGACAGCGTTTTCGACATTCTTAACGAGCTGCAACAGACTGAGGGTAAAACCATTATTATGGTAGAGCAAAATGCCAAAAAAGGATTGGAGTTTGCTGATATCGGTTATGTACTGGTATCAGGAAAGTTAGCACTGGCAGGCTTGGGTAATGAATTACTGGAACAAGATACCGTGGGTAAACTTTTTCTGGGCGGATAAACGCAGCCGCACATTTGCTGTGCTATTTCCTGTAACGTTTAAGAATATTTTTATTTCTAAGAAACTACAACAAAAATAGTGTTTTCAAAATTTCCTATTCAAATAAATAGACTAATTTTCAGGCGCATCCTTTAAGAAAGGAAACTTTGGTCTAAACTCTGTTTGTAAGTCATCGATTTTTAATGTTTAACACTCATTAGCGGGTACACTTGTGGACAATATTTTTAACAAAAAATCGAACGCCCTTTTGTATTCAGTGATGAAATATCTTGTACTGGTATTTATTTTAATACAATGCCCCAGTGTATTTTCAGACTTTCCTATTGTCAGTCAAGTCGATATTAAACCCAACGATACCCGACTTAAAGGACCCATTAATGCCTCAAAACAGGGAGAATTAACGATCGCCAGTTTTAATATAAGAAACTTTGGCGCAAAAGAAAGAAGTCTCAAGGATATTGAGGCAATTGTTAACTTGGTTGATGAAGCTGATATTGTTGTATTCCAGGAAGCCGGGTTAGGTTTGTTTGGTAACAATCCTCTTAAAGACTTTAAGGCAAAAAGATGGCGGGTTATCCTCGCGACTTTAAAAATATATTTCGGTGATCATTGGAAAATAGTGACCGCCAAGGAACCCTCCGGGAGTGGTCTTGGCCGTGAAACGACTATCGTCGCGTTTAAACCTGATGCAAATGGCTATACGATCTCGGTCAATTGGGACAAGTACATTGACCTCGGTGTTCGACGCGACATGGCCATATTCAATGTTGTGTTAACAAAAACAGATAGCGCCCGTATCCAGATTCAGCTCGGGTCGGTCCACTTAAAACCGACAGACCCGGTGCGTGGCCTGGAAATGATTGAAGTTGCCAACTGGCTAATTACTCAGAATAATCCACCGGCAATTATTATGGGTGATTTCAACTGGGGATATAACAAAACACCCGGTATCGTCAACTACAAGGGTGAAAATAGAATTATCAGTTTACACAATGAAGAAAAACTTTATCAAGTATTTAACAAAATCTCTTATTTAGGTAATGGCAAGGCAAATCAATTAAGAACCAATATGGGATATCGAAAGGGCCGAAAAATTTATGATCAAATACTCATGTCACCATCGCTCGCGAATAAGCTCGCAGATGGTGGAAAAATTCTTGAGGACACGGGCTTTATAGCCTTCGGTATGTATGATAAACGTATGAAAAAAGTGATTGAAACTTACAAAAAAGCGATGTTGTATGGGCTAAACAAATATCAAAAAAAACTTGGTGTACCATTAGACAGTGCTGTACTACTAAAAACCGAAAGTGCGATCATAACAAAGGCCAACGACGATGCAACTTACCGTCTTTCCGATCACCGTCCAATCTGGGTTCAATTGAAATTCTTCTAAGAAAATATGGTAGTTGTAGTCTATCCATTTATTCACCTAACGCATTACATTAACGTAAATTTATCTCCAATTTATTGATATTAGGAATAAGTGTAATGCTTATACGCATGACATAGACGTATTTGTCTGAGATACAATTCTATCTGCTTATCGTAGACACCTACTAACAAATTACGATGACCTGCGCTCGCACTTATATTTATAAAGCGGTCTATCCAAATACACGCTATCTATCACCAAGTGCGCAATTATTAATCGATTATTTACTTAAGTAATTTGGCAGCATCATAGCGGATTTACTCTTTATGAGAATCTGTTCTCATTTCTATGACGATTCTTGAATTAGTATTATTGACCGTATATTTAGTATAAATTTTATTAATAGCATGATTTCATCAGTTAAGGAGTTTGCATGCGAAAAAAAATATTGGTTTCCCTTTTTTGTCTATTACTACCAACCGTGTTATTTGCGGATCAGCTTTCTCAGGAAAACATCACCAAACTGATAAAAAATATGGAGACAGCCGCGTCAAAGAAAGATGCTGACGGTGTACTCAAATTTATTTCACCAAAGGCTAAAATCACACTCACAGCGATGGTTAATGGCAAGACACAAAAAGTTCAATTGCAAGTGCCTCAGTACAAAGCGATGTTAGAGCAAGGATGGAAAGTGGCTCAAAACTACAAATTCAAACGCAGTGATACTAAAATCCAAATTGATCAGGCGGCCAAAAAAGCAACTATTACGGCAACCATTGATGAGGAGGTTGAGATACAAGGGAAAAAGATAAGTTCGAAAACGAACCAAAAATCAACTGTCGAAGTGATCAATGGTAAGCTAATGATAACCGATCTCAATGCAAAACAAATAAAATAAGCCTATAGCCCATTTACTTTATTCAAAATTTGGCCCAGGATTTCTTCCCTGGGCTTTCTTAAGTTTTCAATATTTTAACGATACTATAAGCGTTTAACCGGTATACAGATTTCCATATTAATTTCAGATTTTGCCATTTCTTGTTCTATTTTTGTGCCATCAAGCAAATACTTTTCAAAAAAAGGCTCATCATCTGGTTGGTAACCACTTTGCGGAAACCAGTCTGAATAGATTTTTCGATAGGTTGGTAGAATTTGATCTTCTGTACCGTCGAAAGTATAAACGGCATAACGCCCGGTTTTAATCGTCATCTTGCCGATGTCACCCGCTGTTTCAACATTGCTGTCGATACCAATACAGGCATAATAACGGCATTTATCAACATCAGTGATATCAGGATTGTCGAACGGTATCCCAATCATTAAACTGTCTTTTTTAATCAAATCACGTGGGCCTGCCCATTGTAATAATCGTCGCCAGGCGGCATTTACTTTTTCCATTCCATAACCTTCCAGATTGGCAACATACGCAACTTCGATTGCCGATATTTCTCTAATGTCTAAATTCATCATAAGATCCTTGTCGTGTGATTGCTGATGATTTTCATCATAGTCATGTTCAGACTGAGGATCTTCTCCATTCTTGTTATTCACTTTACAATTCTTGCTATTTTTCAACCATTGACTTGGTGACAGCGAAAAATGTTCCTTAAATACACGTGAAAACGCCGATGACGACGAAAACCCACATTCCTGCGCAATTTCTGTCATGGTTTTATTATTAAAGCAGATAAGATTAGCAGCTTTCTCAATGCGGCGGCGTTTGAGATATTGATTTGGTGTTTCACCCGTTACACCCACAAAGATTCGGTGAAAATGAAACGCAGAAAAGTTTGCGACTTGCGACAAAATATCTAGATCAATCGCCTGGTCTAAATTATCATCTATATATTCAATCGCCTTGTTAATTCGATTCACATACCGTGCTTTAGATTTGAAATTATTTATCATCTATTTACAACGAAAGTCCATAACGCTAGAATTAGTCGAGTTTTTAACCTTGCTTTTAAATTTAACATTTTTCAACCAGTAGTTTAGATCAATATTGTAAAGGTATCGACTACTATTATATAGTCGAATAATTATCGAATCACTAAACCTATGTTCATTACATTGGCAGTAAGGTTTGCTATTCTTAATAGATAATTTGATGAACCGGATCAAAGTGGGATAACATCATGACAAGATCACAATTAAGTCAAAATTATTTAACAGATCTGGGTTTGCAGACAGCGCCAATCGATACTGACTTTCTAAAAAATTTGCAAAGCAAACATATTGCCCAATACAGCTTCAACAACCTTGCCGTGGTACTGGGTGAGGATATGCCGCTGGATATCCCCTCATTATTCACTAAAATTGTTGAAAAACGACATGGCGGCTATTGCTTTGAGCATAACAAGTTAGTATTTTATGTATTAGCAGATCTGCAAATGGACGTGCGACTACTACTGGCAAAGGTCGTTCATAACCAAGACATTGATGTGCCCAGAACCCATCGAATCACGCTACTTAACTTTCAGGGGGAAGACTATATCGTCGATGTCGGTTTCGGTCATATAGGTGCGCGTTATCCGGTTAAGCTGGAAGTGGGAACCGAGCAAGATCAGGGCGATAACTGTTATCGTATTATCGAGAACTCACAAGGTGAATACGGCTATCAGGTCTTTAAGGACGGTGACTATTTCACCTTGTATATTTTTGACTTAAATCAATATACGGAGGCCGATTGCTTGCTGGGACACTTTTATTCTCATCGACACCCCGATGCCGTTTTTGTGAATAACCTGGTGGTATGTCGCAAGTCTTTTAACGATATTCGTTCCTTACGTAATGCTCATTTCCACCGAATAAAAAATGGCGAAACCCAAATCACGGATATCACTAGCACTCAGATATTACAGCGTATGCTCACTCAAGAATTTGATTTAGATGTAAACATTGCCAATTTGACATTTCTATTTAGCAAATTTATCGCCAAGTCATTTTCACCGCCTTCATAAGCTCCCCTGCTACTTGACAAGGTTAACCTATTTTATGTCTCCGAACGCTGCATTAGCTGGGTGATTTAAGCACAAGGGAATTAACCAGTCTATAACTAGTCCATCTCCTCCACCATTTTTTTAATCTTTGTCGCTTTTTCAAAATGATCTAATTCGTTTTTTAATATCCACCATTCAGCCATCTCCATTAATAATTTT
Source organism: Gammaproteobacteria bacterium (assembly GCA_003233345.1). Classification (GTDB taxonomy): domain Bacteria; phylum Pseudomonadota; class Gammaproteobacteria; order SZUA-21; family SZUA-21; genus SZUA-21. The sequence goes on from QILK01000263.1 coordinate 18,731, forward strand.
GGATTGTCATTTTTATTAGCGAAAAAGGCATAAAATGACAAACCTACTGCCGATCCTTTGCTTTGAATTTTATTATTACAAACCGTCATTATTTTTTGTTTTAAACTTTTATTCATTGTATTGTTAATTTCTCTTTTTGCCCCAAATCGATGAAATAACCGACATATTCACCAGGTGAATCTACATGCAACCTTATGCCCCGCCGCCGGTATAATGAGTATAACATTTAACAAAGTAAAATTATGAGCAACCTCGATCCACTAATAACAAGAATAAAGAAAGACCCGGAAGCGTTTCGGGAAATAGTTGTCACCTACCAGGAATCGTTGTTTCGTTTCTTGAGTAGATATAAATTACCCAATGCGATGATTGAGGAAATAGCTCAGGAGACGTTTTTGCGTACCTATAAAAATATTTTTCGATATGATGCCCAATACGGAGAAGGTAAAGCGGCCTCCTTCTCGACCTGGTTATTCACCATTGCCAAGCGGCTGGCAATCAATGAGCTCAATCGAAGTAGTTATAAAAATACCACACCGCTTAGTGACGAACTACACGTCGAATCCATGGAAGCCGTGTCAACAGAGGATTATGTATCGCTCACTGATTCACTCGATAAAAAGCAACAGGAAACTTTAATTCAAGCCGCTATTTTACGTTTGCCAGATCACTACCGTGACGCGCTAATGCTGCATATCTATAGTGATTTGCCACTCCAGATCATAGCCGATATCGAAGAATGCCCTATTGGCACCATTAAATCACGCATATGCCGGGCCAAAGATATGCTTCGATCAATAATCCATAACCCGACCGAGGTAAAACCATGAATCCGGTTAACGACCAGGTAGAAAACTTGTGCGATCAATATCAGCAATCGATCGCCTGCCATAGCATTATTAATAAGACATTAGCAGACCATGTCAGGCAATGTACGGATTGCCAAAAGTTTACAAAATCAATGCAATTGCTGGATACCTTTCTCGACGTCGCCGTTAGAGAAAATAGCGCGCCTGACCATTTCACTGACCTTGTTATGAACGCTGTCATTGCCGAGTCGAAACGCGAAACAACATCATGGTTAGGCGGTCTTATTACATCAAAATTTATCGAGAATGGCTTGCTATCACTCGGCATTGTTATGAGTATAATTCACTTAGTCAGATTTTTTCTTGGCTTATTTTTCACATCGATGGTGGCCGCAGCCTAGCTATTAAGTTTTGAGGAAGTTAATATGAATGACGATATTTACCCAAATACGGTCGCACGAAAACCGTTAATCGCGCTAGCAGCTGCGCTTATCATGCCCGGATTGGGGCAACTATATAATGGTGATGTTAATCGAGGCATGCTTTACTTTCTTGGCGTCGGTATTGCAACACCTGTTTCAGCATGGATTGCATTACAGGGGCCTGAATCAATCGCATGGCTTTTGCTGCTAGTGATTTCGCTCGTGGCCATCGGTGTTTATATTTATGCCATGGTAAACGCTTACCGGACGGCCAAAAAATTGTCGGGCAAATACACGCTAAAAGCCTGCAACTTGCCTTACGTTTATATTTCTCTAATTGTATTCGGTCTCTATTTTTACAGTAATCTAATTACCTATACCCGTGCGACATTGCTTGAGTCATTCTATATTCCCTCAACAAGCATGGTCCCCACAATACTTAAGGGCGATCTGATCATCGCCGATAAACAGGTAAATTGTAACCGCTGTAAAAACAAACTGCGCCGAGGCGATGTCGTTATTTTTGTCAATCCGAATGACCGCACTCAACTGTTTATCAAACGGCTCATTGCGCTTCCCGGCGACAAAGTCATTATTAATGAAACGGACATCAGTGTAAATGGCAAAAAACTGACAAGCAAAATAGTCAACACTATTAAAGACCCTCAACATCAACAGCGTTCGACAGAATATACGACGATTTTAGAAAAAATTGATGACCGGCAATACCAAGTAAGATGGAAAAAAATAGCGCAGTCTACTCGACTTGACGTTAACGTTCCCAATGGCCAAGCTTTTTTACTTGGGGATAATCGGAGTGAGAGTAAAGATTCGCGTCATGTCGGTACTGTTCCTTTGGTGGATATTATTGGAAAAGCCAAGCAGATCTGGTTTTCAAAACGCCCGGGTGGCAAAGTACGTTGGAACCGGATTGGCAGGCTGATCAATGCTAGCGATTGAACAATCTGATGAGATGCTGAAATCGCCGAAGATGACATGATAAAACTGTTAACGCGACGAGAGCACTTTCGCAATCATTTTCTGCAGCACTGGCAGTAACTCGATCTCAAACCAGGGATTCTTTTTAAGCCAAATATTATTTCTCGGACTCGGATGTGGCAGCGGCACCCTATCCGGCCAATAACGATGCCAAGCTTTAACAAGTTCGGTGACCGTCCCACTGTTTTTGCCAAAATGATAGCGCTGTGCGTATTGACCCAGCACGATAGTCAGGGTGATATCCGGTAGTTCTTTTAATAAACGTGCTCGCCATGCCGGTTCACATTCGACTCTGGGTGGCAGATCCCCTGCCTTTCCTGATCCCGGAAAACAAAAGCCCATGGGCAATATGGCAATCTGTTTTGCATCATAAAACACCTCACTGCTTATATTCATCCATTCACGCAGTCTTTCTCCACTGGCGTCAGAAAAGGGTACGCCCGACTCATGGACTTTTCTGCCGGGTGCTTGGCCGGCTATTAGAATTCGTGCTGCGGGATGTATTTGCAAGACCGGCCTTACACCATCGAGCAAAGACTCTTTGCAAAGTGTGCAGGCCTTAACATCGGTTAATAATGATTTAAACGCACGCATTAATACATACTAACAGTAACGATTATTATTGCAATTATAGTGTTGACTTTAATAAGAACTGAAATAACACTTGGGTTTGTCCATGATAAATAACCGTACTATAAATTTATTTCGTGATCGATTTTCGATAAGCGCCTGGCGACATGCCTGTAATTTCTTTGAATGCCACATAGAAATTTGATTGCGACTTAAAACCCGTCTCAAGACTAATCGCCAATACGGTCGAATTTGGTTCTTTTTCCAGCAGAATTTTCGCTGCGTCTATACGTTGTTCGCGAATGTATCTTGAGAAGTTTATTCCGAAATAGACATTAATCAGTTCCGATAACTGATGGCCAGTGATACCCGTTTCGTGGGCGACCATCGCCAAGCTTAGATTCTCATTTTGATAGAGCTTCGATTGCCTCACGAGTTGATCGAGTTTTTTCAGGCAAGCATCGATATCAACCTCGGTTAGGGTTGACGCTTCATAACTCAACTTAGCCACCTCGGCCAGATCACTAAGAAGATCCGGAAAGACAATCAATGCGGCAACGATCAGTATAAAGGCTAACGCGATACTATTGGCGTAGAATAAATAGAAAATGCCATTATCAATATAGGGCACAGAAACCCCTAAAATTAGAATAAGCACTGCCGTTATCGAAAACAAGCCAAAAAAGAATATTTCAATATGAAAGCGCTTACGTTGCGCTCTAAACCCATAGATAATATTAGCCAACCAAAAACTGTAACCGGTACCCACCAAAAAAAGCAAGGGAACGGCTATTTCATCGCGTACAATAAAATTAAGCAGCGAAGGTGAAAGGTGTAACAGCATTAGTGGGTGGAGACGCGCGTCGGGCAATAATGTCGCTCGACTAAAATAGTAAAACATGGAAGGTGCCAAAAATAACCAAAAACGATAATAAGGCGTTTTAAGCACATCGGTGTCGTTGATTAAATATTCAAGATGACCCAGTTGCAAACCCAGCAGGCAAATAATCAGGCCGGCACAAGAACTCAGCGCAAACCATGATTTGTTAACATTATTAAGAAAAAACAAATAGGCAATATATAAGACAAGTGCGCTAACAACGGAAAAACCAATATTGAGAATACTAATCGTGGTTATCATAATCAAAGTATTGTATCACGCAAGCTAAACAAGATTTAGTCGACCCTGAGGTTTCAATTCATTTGCCGTTAGCAAACCGTCTAAAAAATAACTTATAGCACTATAAAACAGCCACCAGCACTCCAGCAAACCAGTTTTCCATACAGTGTGTACATCCGTAGCCCGGACTTCGCGCAGCGAACGCCGGGGAAAACAACAACGCGCCTAACCTCACCCACCCCATCAGCAGACCATCTGATACATCCAAGTGAGTTGTTGTAACCTTTTCGTTCCCCGGCGTTCGCTGCGCGAAGTCCGGGCTACTGACCCAATTAACTCTGTGATACTTTTGTGAACTCTATGTTTTAAAGTGGCGTTCCAGCGTAAAATATATTTTCTAAGTGTAAAAATAAATACCGTTATCAAGGAATAATGTTGTCAGGCAAACGTATGTAGAGTAAGAGGATTACAACATTATTGTCGATTTCTAAATCGAGAAATACATTTTATTGTAAGACTCGATTTGAACAATTTGGAAACAGCTAAAGTTTACGATTTACTAAAATGGAGAAAACAATGCAATTAACCAGTAAATACATTTTCATACTTATATTTCTAACAAGCATACCCTTGATGTTAAAAGCGGAAGAGAAGGAACAAGAATTCCAGGTTCAACTGCGTGCGCTAAATGGTTCTGGCGTAACCGGTACCGCCGAGATTAAAATAAAAAATCATAAGACACTAAAAATAAAGCTTAAAGCCAACGGCTTAGAAGCAAATAAACTACATCCACAGCATATTCATGGCTTGAGTGATGCCAGTCGTATCGCTACTTGTCCTGAGTCAAGTGCGGATGTTGACGGCGATGGCGTTATTTCAGTGGGTGAAGGTTTACCCTTTTATGGCCCGATTGTCTTACCACTAAACCCATTCGACCTTGTCGGTGACAAGGGTAAGTTACGCTATAAAGCAAGCTATACGATTAATCCAGCATCAATTCAGCCACTGCAAAACCGGACTATCGTATTACACGGTATGACGGTGAACGGGGTCTATGTTCCCAGTCTGCCTATCGCTTGTGGACAAATAAAACGTGAGTATAAATAATTAGTTGCCCACGCTAATCAGTACCTAGTTATTTTATAATACTTAATCGAGCTTCGGCTAATAGTATGATGGACCCCCGGTTTACCGTTAGGTTAGGTAAATCGGGAGTCATCAATAATTTTTGATAATTTAACTATAGTGTAATTATATAGTTAATTTTTTTGATTATAATTTCAGTGTAGCGCAAACGACTCACCTGGCCCTCAAAGGCCCCAACGCAGCAAATTCGCGCTTTGATATTTTCATCAATGAACCATTGGTGGTCATGGTGACCGTGGTATTCCGATGGCCATCGCTTAACAGTGCCTCTTCACCGAAACTGTCACCTGCCCTTAATTCGGCGATCAATATCGGTTTACTGTTTTTTGACCTTTTCCGGGAGACAATACATTGACCTTTTTTAATCACAAAATACAGGTCGCCGGTTTCATGCTGATTGATAATGGTTGTGCCTTTTTTTACACGCACTTCTTTCATACGCATGATAAATGTATTTTTGTTTTCCGCCGGTAGATGAGAAAGCAGCTCAGACTTTAATATCTTTGTCATCCAAGCTTTTTTTGCATTGGTATAGGTGCTCAAAATCTCATGCCTTGCTGACTGATCCCAATCCAGTAGTTGGTTCAGTAGCTTGGTGTTAACACGCATAATCGTTGATTTTTTAGCAGTGCGGATACTATACGGTCTGGGTTGACCGGGAACCAAGGGGCGCTTTGCCTCTAAAGAATGGTTACCAATGGTCCCCACCACCTGACGAGCACCAATAACCGCTAATTCACCCGAGAGTAAATAATAGGTTTCCGCATCAAACTTGCCTTTTCTGAACAAAAACAGCCCTGCAGGCACTTCGAAAAGGCGAGCTTTTTTGGCCACTTCTTTTAAGTGTACCGCCGACAAGTTATTAAGAGGAAAAAGGCCTTTTAATACCCTTTTATCCAAAAGATCTCGCGCATCGCTCATATAATTTTAACCTTGAACCCAATAGTCCGATTAAGCTTATGCTTCCATGAATTACCTTTTTAGCAAATGCGAGGGCAACCATCCGTGATGCAATCCTCAAAGTGGTAAGCTAACCACTGAAATCAACGGTAAAACGGTCAATGCGCTGGCTAAGATACAATCACAATCGACAACAAGATTAGGATCTGCTGTAATCCCGCCGAAGACGGATGCCGCAGCAGACAGAATAAAGCAAATACATTCAGGTAGGGTTACCTGACAACGATTCCAACCGTTAGCAAGGCATTTACTGGGTGCGCTTGATGTGAAAATCTCGTACAATCCCACCTAGTCAGGCTAATTTTATGTCTCGATAGTACCAAAGTTGTAATAAGACTCACCTATTCACTTAGCAAAAAATATTACCACGTTATGACAGAAATACCCGAGGACAAACCCAGCAAATCACAATTAAAACGCGATGCCGATAAGCTGCAAGCACTTGGCAGCGCTTTGGTAAAATTACCCCTTAGTCTATTAAACAACTTTCCCCTACCCGATGCGCTATTCGATGCGATTAAAACCGCCCAGTCACTCAAGCAAAATCGCGCATTAAAACGACAACTACAGTTTATCGGAAAATTAATGCGACAACATGATACCGATAAAATCCAGGCCATGTATGACAACTATCATTTAGAACACAACCGAAAAAAAGAACAGTTTCATTGCTATGAACAATGGCGCGACCGGTTTTTAAATAACGACAACAGCGCTTTTAGTGAATTCATTAGCCAATATCCACATACCGATCGCCAACGTTTGCATCAGTTACAGCGGCAGGCCATTAGTGAGAAAAAGCAGCAAAAGCCGCCTAAATATGCCCGGTTACTGTTTAGCTTTCTAAAAGAAAATATGGATAAAAAAATAGAGAATCAACCCGATTAATTAAAGACAAATTAAAGATTAATTAATGAGAGTGACTTGCTACAATTTATGGTAAATAACATCCGGTAATATTTTCAGTATCCAGGCAATTAACCGCCAACGTTTGCTAATATAGACCTGTTTCTTTTTCTTTTTGATGGCCAAAACTATCTGCGCTGCCGCTTTTTCCGCAGACGCGACCCAAAACAACCCGTCGCCTTGGGCCATCGGGGTATCAACAAAACCCGGCTGCACATCGGTTAGCAAAATATTATGTTTGCTTTTGGCGGCAAGATATCGAAGTCCTTGCAAATAGTTGGAGACAAATGCTTTTGACGCATTATAAGCCGGAATCGCGCCACCGCGAATCGCCGCGATAGAAGAAATACCCAGCAAATGCCCAGAACCTTGTTGTAAAAAGTGATGATAGGCAACGTTGGCCATCGCGGTAAAACCGAGAACATTGGTCTCGATTATCTGTTTTTCTTTCTCCCAAGGCAGCCCTGGATCAATGGCGCCGGTGCCCGCGCTAATGACAATAAGATCGACCCCTTGCATCGCGTCGATCAGCGCCTGCAAATCGCGTCTGGCGCTGTCTTGGCTTATATCCATTGCTTTAATAAAAACCGGATTGGCGAGTTGCGCTTGCAGTTGCTCAAGCAAAGGCAATCGTCTGCCGGTAATGCCAACGGTATAACCGGCAGCAGAAAGTCGCTTAGCCAGCGCCCAGCCGATGCCCGAGGTTGCGCCAATAATAATTGATTTTTTCATAGGCTGACGCCGTAACGCAGCGAATCGTCAAATATAAGATGAGGACACGCCGGTTACGAAAATCGCGTACGCTCCATATAGTGCTCGCCTTCGAGCGTCAATACGTTGGTATAGACTTCGGTCGATTGCATCGACTTATGCCCCATCCATTTTTGAATATATTTAATATAGGTTCCGCTTAACACCAAATTTATCGCATAAGAATGGCGAAACGATTTTAAATTGACACCCTCGATCGTTAACTGATGGCCATCGCGTTCCAGGTTTTTAATCGCCTCATACACCCAATTGCGCGCCGTGCGATCGGTAAAACCAAACAGCCTTTGCTGCTTGTGGATATGCCGGGTCTTGATATAACGCTTGAGTTCATCGAGATAGGGTTGATCCATGATCGGCACCCAACGTTTGGGTTTGCGTTTTTTCGCCGGTCGACCGCGTTTGGCGGTTTCAATTTTAACATAGACCGTGTCATCGAGTGCGGTAAACGAAGAGGGCTTTAGCGACAAGGCCTCGGCCGGTCTGGCACCGGTATTCCACAGGGTGTTTAAAAAAAAATGCTGCTGATCGGTTTGCGCGTAACGCAAGATCAATAACACTTCCGGCAACAGTAAATATTGCGGCATCTCCTCAATGGTATCCAACACCTTGGGCCGGCGTTTCAGGTAATAATCAAAATCAATTTCAATCGGCTTGTGTCCATGATGGGCAAATATGCCGGGATGGATTTCCGAGAGCTCACGTTTTTGAAACGGCAGAAGTTGCGTGCCCATACGGGGTCCTTATGTGTTGTTGCGGGTTAAAATTACCGGCCAGGTCTCACGCATTTTCGAACGTGTGTTTTTATCGTATTGTAAATACAAGCACCACGGCGACGGCTGTTTTCCGTTATTAGTCTAATATAATGGTTTTCGGTATTTTAGTCACTGTTTTTATTGTGCCGATTGCTTACTACAGCAGCAACAATTTTTTGACTAAATATTAATCATCGTCAGCGTGTGACGACAAACACGATGTGTTTTATCAACCGACGTACCTTAACACCGTTATAAATATTACCCGGTTACCTAACATAAACGACAGGTATAAAAAA
>QILK01000167.1 GCA_003233345.1 Gammaproteobacteria bacterium
CCCCTTAGGCTACCGGTTTGACTTGGTGAGTGAATTTTTCCCGGCGTTCGCTTCGCGAAGTCCGGGCTACTGTCACGTTATATAGAACGTGACAGACTCTCTGATCAGATAACGACGCTAGCAGCCCGGGAATTTCTCTGTCATATTTTATTTGGCGGCCTGATACTGACGCTCTATTAACGATTCCAGTTTTTTATAGCTAACCCTGCCCAGGGTGATTTTTTTCTTGGCAATGCGCTTGCTCGTCTTATTGATACTGGCACCAGAACGGGCCCTACGGGTAATTAGCACGAGTCCTTGTTGAACTTGTGCTCTCACTGAAATTTCCCGGCCCGACGGCTGATAAGATCGCTCCACTGTCTTGGTAAGCAACATCATTTTACGGCGACGTTTACTATATTCAAATTGTAATACCACGCGCGTTAACTCACGATCGCCTTTTAGCCACTCAATCGTTACTAGTTTGTTTTTGATTGTGATCGAGGGGTTTTTCTTATCTTCCAGGCCACCAAGCTTTCGCACCTTCGCGCCATCACAACCCAGACAGGGAATCAGGTTTGATGAATCGGCGATACGCACCATTTTGCCATTGGTATTCTGGATAAAAACCAGTATTCGTCTGGCCGGTCCTTTAGGGGCGGTTGCTTTTTTTCTACGCCGCGATCTTCTTTTTTTATATTTCTTGGTCGCTGTATTTTTATCGGCTGTCGTACCACTGCGGATTAACATCACCATTTTATCGGTTAACGGATCATTATTAACACTACCATCGACGACACGATCGATTTTCCAGTCCTTACCGATATATCTTTGCATAGACTTATCAAGACGAATGACCGGCTTGCTCTTAACTACATTGATGGGTCTATCGATGACTGTCGGCAACGGTTTAACAATAAATCTATCAGGTTCAGCTGCGTCTGTTGCTTCTGCTGCCTCTGTTGCTTTTATCTCCCCGTAAAGCGTAACTGAAACCAGCATACTGGTTATAAACAAAACAAGAATCTTCATGACAATCCTTTTTCCTTAGGAAATACTGCTCCCTATACAATGCTATCAGTACACTATCTTATAGATAATGCGCTAGGGCGATATGAATTTCCGTGATTTCACCTAAATTTGGTTTGCGCGCGATGCGCATAGTGTACCAATATTAACGAAGCATTTTGCTAATTGGGGCACAAAACACACCGAATTAAACAAAAATAGATGTCACTTTAGGCTACTTATTTACTCAGGCTTGACAAATTGTGCTGGTAATTCCGCTCCTGTTCCAAAGAAAAACTGCTCCATCTGTTCTTCTATAAATTTTCGGTGCTCGGGTTTGAATAACACCAGGTGGTTCTCATTGATCAGAATAGTCTGATGCGCCATCCATAATTGCCAGGCCTCTTCACTGATATTTTCAAATATCTTCTTGCCCAACGCGCCTGGATAGGGCTGCTTTTCCAGGCCTGGTGCCTGCTTTCCGAGTTTTTGACAATCGACCATATACGCCATAGTAACCTCTTAATATATAACTTTGATATTACAAAAACCGCTGCTAGAGTAATGCCAGCAACCGCTTTATCGGTGTTGCGTAGCCGATCGCTCGGCTATCATTTTTGTTATACCAAATCGCTTCAGCGACTTCCATAACTCTATTGGGATAAGCGCTAACCCTTAGTCTTACCGGTGTTATTTGTAACTGGTAATGACTAAAAGTATGCTTGAATTCCGCTAAGGTCACCGTGTGTTCAACCTGTAGGCCCAAATGCTGCTGACACCAGTCAATCACATCATCATCTGGCCCACATTCCGGAAAACTCCAGAGCCCGCCCCAGATACCGCTGTCAGGGCGTTTGAGCAACAACACATTTTTTTGCTTGTCTTCCAGCATCAACATCTGTGTTTTCTTTATCGGCATGATTTTTTTGGGCTTTGCATAAGGGTAACGCGTTACCTGACCGTTGCGGTAAGCGCCACACTCTGACCTAAACGGACATAACGAACACTGGGGTTGACTACGGGTGCAAACCGTTGCACCCAAATCCATAATCGCCTGCGTGTACTGGCGAATATTATTATCGGGTGTATTAATTTCTGCATAGTGCCAGAGTTTTTCCATCACCTTCGACTCGCCCGACCAGCCGGCCACGGTATAATAACGACATAAAACCCGTTTGACATTGCCATCAAGAATGGGATGTCGACTCTGTTTTGATAACGCCAGTATCGCCCCTGCCGTGGAACGGCCGATGCCTGGCAATGACTCCAGCGTATCTATATTGACCGGAAACCGTCCACAATAATCCTGACGAATGATGGTGGCCGCTTTATGTAAGTTCCGCGCCCGGGCATAATAGCCTAACCCGCTCCAGCAAGCTAACACCGCGTCTACCGGAGCATCGGCGAGTCTTTTCAAACTGGGAAACTGTTTTAGAAAATTTTTGTAATAAGGAATAACACTGCTGACCTGGGTCTGTTGCAACATGATTTCAGAGATCCAGACCCGATATAATGTCGGGTTTCGCTGCCAGGGTAAATCTGACCTGCCATGTTTCCGGTACCAGCGAACTAATTTTTGAGCAAATGATTTTCTGTTGTGTGCTTGCACTTGATAATAGTGAAAAACGTTATCCGACCAACAGCATAAACGTTGCTTTTTGATAAATCAACAACTGCTCGCCGCAAGCGGCTTATTATTTTTGTGCGCGCATTTTACCACCGTGTCTAACTATTTTAATTTTTCGTGTTTTTCTGGTATGCCTACGCCTTTTGCTTTTTATAACTACCTTCACTTGTGGCTTGGATAAACGCCCAGTCACCCAGTACTTTAATAGAGTCGGTTTACGCTTAGCCGCACCGGCAACATGAGACTGGCAACGCGACTGATCCAATTTTGCCTGCAGACGATATTTAATTCGGTCCCGCCATAAATCGGCCCAACCCTTTCCACGCACTCGGATAACCCTCCCGGAACTGGCCAGATAAAAATCGTTGTTGCGGAAGACTCCTCGTTTGACATTGAATTTTGCAGCGATAACGCTGAATTGCGTAGAATCACTTTCCGCTGGCCGGACAATACGTTTTTGCGACAAAGCCAGTGTGCGGCAAGCGGCGTGTACCAGGTTAACACCTCGCACCTGGCCATCGACAATCGAGAAATCAATGTGTCCTTGTAGATGACGCATAATTTCGCGATAGGTATTACCCTGGGAATTTAAATCGACTTTTAAAGTAGCGCGGCCTGATAACCTGGAAATTGCTTGCGGAAATATTGCCGTTGATGATAACCACCGATACAGCGTCGTGCCTGACAGCCCGCGGATAGATTCTTTGAGTCGCACCCTCGGTACGGTTTTGCGCACATCGATTGTCAAGTCACCCCGGTAAGTACCCGCTTTTAGTTTTGCAGTCGCGCCGGTAATGTTGATGATGCCGTTATTCACGAGCAAAGGAATATTAACCTCGGTTGACCGAAGACCAAATGCATGAAGGTCATCAATACGCAAACGTCCACGACCATTGAATCGGCGTATCTGCTTTACGGGCAGCTTAGTAGCGTAAATCGGGTACCGATCCAGATTGAGCTTATCAAGTTTTATATCATAGAAAAAACGCGGACTTAGCCCGTCGAATTGAAACCTGACATCACCACTCGCCTGTAATTCATCGACACTCGCTTTTATTTGTGATAACCGCAACTGGGTAGAATCGTAGTTAAAGTTAAAATCGAATTTTGCACGACCTGGCCCCGGAAGCGTTAACAGGCTAGTCGAGGTCATACCCAATAACGCTAAGGTCTTGTGCAGTTTAAAACGGTTAGATGACAAATGGCCAGCCAGGTGCGGATGTGTATGCAGTGCCGATAACCTTATATCACCCTCCAGCTTTATATTACCTAAAGCCAGCTTAAACGCTTTAAATTGGATTGTTGATTGTTCTGGCTGATAGACAATACCCCCCTCATATTTAATAAATACTGGTTGCAACGATTTGTTGGCGTGATCGATATAGTCAAGCTCAATGTTCACATCGTTTATCCAGCGATTGCCTACCTCACCGCTAGTCAAATTAAGGTTCTGCACATAGATACGCTTACTATTTTTAAAATCGCGGTATTCTAAACGACTATCGGTGATCGATATTTTTTTGATCGACAAAGCAACACCCGGCCCGACGATGGCATTGTCTTGCTTTGCTGGTGACAATCGCTGCAATAATCTAGTCAAGTTCACCCAGTTTTCTTGTCCGCTTCGATCGCGAACCAGGTTTAGCTTTAAACCATTGAGCGTGATGGCTATCGTTTGCAGACGTTTATTGAACAAGGGCATTAATCGAGCGTGGAAATCAGCCCGCTTGATTGTCAGCAAGGCCTGTTGCTCAAACCCGGCAGCGCCAGCAATTTCGATACCCGATACCTTAATACCGACCCACGGGAACAAGGCTAGTTTGATCTTGCCATTTATCCTGACTTGCTGCCCGGTTTTTTCTTTGATTAGATCGGTAATTTGTTTTTTATAATCATTAACATCAATAGAAACCACTAACGCTGCAACGCAAATTACCACCACAATCACTGCAGCGGCCACGGCTTTCACCAATAACAGTACCCACCTGTTACACTTGCTTTTCAACATATTTCAGTCTCCGGCTATGGTTGAATCGATCCATAGGGAAATTAACTATCCAATACCCTATTTAGCGGTCCCCAATGAAATAAATAAACCTTCTAGTTAGTCAGACTATGTATAGCTAGACTATACACCGGTGTTTTTCCCGCTTGGGCTCGCAATTAAACACACCTAAAATCAGTCGCATAGCGGCTATGCTGGTAATGTGGGTATTTCTGTCCATAATTAAACTAGGGTCGAGTTAAGGATCGAGTGGCTTGCTTCTGATGCGATAAGAATTTTTCAAAAAATAATAACCAATATCGATATAACATCTGTCTTGTTCCATTGGATTTACCTCACGCTTTAACCTTCTTCCATACGCAGGCTATTGGAAAAATCCGCGAGCTACCGGGCCATTTAACCGACGGCTTGCAAACCGATACTCTGGCATCAACTAGTTAAAATATCAGGAGGACATAGGATATGAACCAATATTGTGTCGTTGTAGCAAATGGATCTCAAGCTAAGTTTTTTACCTTGGAAAATTCGGAATTTCCAGAACTGGAATCAAGCCCTACTTTGGTAGAGGCAACAACAATCACCCATCCGGATTATGTATCCATACAAAAATACCGGCCATTTCATGGCCATGAAGGCCTTTCGGCAGGCCCCACCGCCGTGGTCAGCGAAAATCACATACAGGATCGTAATAAGAAGTTTTTAAAAACGATCGCCAAGGAAGCGGATAAAATGAATAAGGATTTTAATTTTTCGGAAATGGTGTTAGTTTCACAAAAACGTCTAATTAACGATTTGCGTTTAGCGGTGATTGATAAAGTCAAAGGCGTGCATACACAAGAGTTGGCAAAAGACCTTAGCAAACTTGGCCCACGCGAACTGCATAACTACCTGGCAAAAGAAAAGCTGCTGCCTATTCGACGTAATCCAGGCCACTAAATAAATTTGTAATCAGGATCTGGGAGGAACAGGGATGTTTCACTTATCGACAAAGCTGATATGAGAAAATTACCTGCGCATAAATCCGGGTTTATTACTGACACCCACCAATCCGCACTAAACGGTTTATATTACTCTAATTACACTTGCCTTGATCGCAGACTGCATATATTCTTATTATCAATTTCTACTTTAAATACTTAATCTCTTTAATTACTTAACCTATAAATAAGCGACATTAGTTATATTATGAATAGAATAATAACACTTTGCATTGGATGGTGCCTGTTGAACCCGAGTTACGCTAACGCTTTACCCGACTACAAATCCAAACCGGATCAGCATGTTAAGGCTTTGTTAAAAAAATACGGCAAAAACAGGGTTAATCATACATTAATCGTTGATATTAGCGCACAAAAAATGCACCTGTACCGCGCCAATAGACGACTAAAAACCTATACCGTCTCCACTTCAAAATTTGGCATTGGTAGTCGGTCAGGCTCGCAAAAAACACCGCTGGGTATCCATCGCATCCAAAAAAAATTCGGCTCTGGCGCAAAAAGGGGCACGATTTTTAAGGCCAGACGAAATACCGGCAGAGTCGCAAGAATTATAACCGATACCCAATCCAGTAAAGCCGATTATGTCACCACCCGGATTATGTGGTTACAAGGGCTGCAAAAAGGCCTTAATCGGGGCTATAAAATTGACTCGTTCAAACGTTATATCTATATCCACGGAACCGATGAAGAAGGCCGGCTCGGCAAACCCGCATCCCATGGATGCGTGCGTATGTATAATGATGATGTGATTGAGCTTTTTTCACAAGTCCCCGTGGGCACACTGGTTAATATTATTAGATAAATTTATTTATGAATATTCATGTTAATGGCAACACACAAAACCTGCCGGAAGCCTGTAGCCTGACGAGCCTATTGCACTTACTCGAGCTCGCCGAAAAATGCGTTGCCGTTGAGATCAACGATGAGGTTATTCCTCGAAGCCAGCACACTACCCATGTCTTGGCAGAAGGTGATAGAATAGAAATTATTCACGCCATTGGTGGCGGATAATTAACATTCGTTCTGGAGTTAACCCAATGTCTTCGCTTATTAATACGCCGGCTGAGTCCGCGAATACAGACCCGCTGGAAATCGCGGGTAAATCCTACCATTCCCGATTACTCGTTGGCACGGGCAAATACAAGGACCTTGAAGAAACCCGGGATGCAACAAACGCCAGCGGCGCAGAAATTGTAACCATCGCCATTCGCCGTAGCAATATAGGCCAGAATGCTTCCGAACCAAACTTACTAGACGTTATTTCACCTGATCGTTATACCCTGTTACCGAACACAGCGGGATGTTATACCGCCAAAGACGCTATTAGAACTTGCAAACTGGCACGTGAATTACTCGACGGGCACTCGCTGGTTAAACTTGAAGTTCTTGGCGATAAAAAAACATTATTTCCTGATATCACCCAAACGCTGGAAGCCTGCGAGATTCTGATTAAAGACAATTTTCAAGTGATGGTTTACACCAATGATGATCCCATCGTCGCCAAACGATTTGAAGAAATGGGATGCGTGGCGGTCATGCCACTGGCGGCACCCATCGGCTCTGGATTGGGAATTCGCAATCCCTATAATATATTAACGATTGTTGAAAATGCATCGGTACCCATTATCGTTGATGCCGGTGTTGGTACCGCTTCTGACGCCGCCATTGCCATGGAATTGGGATGTGATGGTGTATTAATGAATACCGCGATTGCCGGCGCGCTAAATCCAGTACTGATGGCATCCGCGATGAATAAAGGGGTAGCGGCCGGACGCGAAGCCTTTCTCTCTGGCCGAATCCCCAAGAAACGATTTGCCACGGCCTCTTCACCCATTGACGGAATGTTCTACTAGACCATTATCAACGCTGCCCATGAGCAAAGATCCTGAACGCCGAAGCGTGCGTAGTTACGTCAAACGTGGAAAAATTACACCGGCACAATTACGCGCACTAGAAGAATTATTGCCGACGTACGCGATCGAGCTAAGCAGCACTGATTCGACCGACTTTTCAAAACTGCAATCTGTTGCTCACTCGAGCCATTCACACTACCTGGAAATCGGGTTTGGAAATGGCAGTAGTCTGGCCTATATGGCAAGCCAATATCCAGGCGCCCGTTTTACTGGCATCGAAGTACATCGATCGGGCGTCGGTCGCTTACTGATCGAACTGGATAAAAAAGAAATCGGCAATGTACAAATTATTAATCATGATGCCGTCGAAGTGCTAAGGGATTATCAGTTACCCATAAAATTTGACGGCATTTATTTACTGTTTCCAGATCCATGGCCTAAAAAAAGACACCACAAAAGAAGGATTGTTACGCCTGAATTTGCTTTGTTGATTGCTAATGTCATTAAGCCTGACGGCTATTTTTATATCGCCACCGACTACCAGCACTATGCCGATGAAATTCAATTAATAATGCACGAATGCCCGCAATTCAATTTAGTCAGCAATCCACAAACCTTGCCCAATCTTATCAAGCGACCAGAAACAAAATACGAAAAAAGAGGCTTGCGTCTTGAACACAAGATAACGGATTTAATTTATCAACTAGCCTAGTTTATCCGCCAGACTTCGTAGTGTTTTTCGATGCGCCGGAATATTAAGCGCTCAAATAAATACGATAACAATCCAATTAATACCACCGCTAACATCATCGTCCGATCATCGCCAAGCTGGCTAGCCATTTTCACAACATGCCCGAGTCCAATACCCAAACCCGCAAACATTTCGGCAGCCACCAGCGCTCGCCATGCCTGCGCAAAGCCGATACGTAAACCGGCAGTAATAAATGGCAAACTGGCCGGCAAATAAATATAGATGAACAACTGCGGTACATTCGCACCCAGCGACCTCGCGGCTCTCACCTCTGTGCCGGTAATCGTCAGCACCCCTTCCATAATCGCTATCACCATCGGCGGAATAGCGGCGATACAAACGACGACCATTATTGCAACGAACGGGTCTTTAAAAAATAACAGCATCATCGGCGCCCAGGCGATCGCCGGTATTGACATAAAGACACCATTAATCGGCGTGATATACTCGCGAAATCCTCGATAAAATCCCGCGCCAAAGCCAACCAGCAATGCCACAATCACGGCAACGATAAATCCTGCGCTCACCTCCTTAAAACTCTGGAGGATATGCGGCCCGAGTGCGCCGAGAGTATACCAATGGTATTCTTCGGTAATATTGTTGTATGCGTCCCGTTTTTCTTTCTTATCCCATTTTAACCGCACAAAGGCTTCTTCAACTACATCCGTTACCTGCGGGATAGTTCTGTTGTACTTAATGTCAGTCGGGAAAAAACTGCCTGTTTGGTTGAAGTCCATAAACATCACGGCAACAAACCAAAATAGAAATAACGACGGCAAAGCAAACCATGACCACGAAAAACTAATGAACTTAACTTTCTTCTTTAGAACTGCTTCTGTCGCACCGACACTCATACCTTACAACCTTTTTTAGTTTGAAATTAGTTATCTTGTTTGCCGAACAAAAAATATCTTTTGAAAAAAATCGACAAACAAGCATTTTACTATCACCTAAATGTTACTTTGAAACCTTGGTGTCAGAGCCCTTTGCTTCATTCATAAAACTATTATCGATCAACTCGCTGGCCTTTAAGTCTTTTTGTATATACCCAAGTTCTCTTGAGTAATTCATCAACCTTTGTACAAACGCGATATCTGTGGCCGTTAATTCAGCTTGCCACCCGAGTCTCGTTCTTGCCATCGATAATATTTTTTCAGGCGAATGCTTGTTCCCTGACTTATCAACGACCTCTCGAAGATCAAATGCCTCGGTAATAATATTGTTACCGGCAGTTGGACTGGAATTTAGGAATTTCACCGCTTTAATATGCGCCTTTAACACTTTTACAATTTCCGGGCGCTTGTTTTTCATCGCTTTTGGCATCGCCATCACCACATACCATGGATACTGGGGTATTTCTTTGTTTATATCCAAAATAATTTTAGTGTTACCGCGCAACAAATACTTGCTGGTAAACGGTTCCCAAACGAAAGCCCCTGATACAACTTTATTTTCTACTGCGGTTCCCATATTACCTGGCTTCATTGGACGTACGTCCAGATCCTTATTAGGATCAAGCTTGGCTTTTTCGCGCAGAACATAACCTCGAAGCAATACATCCATACCGCTACCGGTACGCACCCCAGCGAGTTTTTTACCTTTTAATCCGCTAACATCATCTATGCCTGAATCACTTCGCACTAATACTGAGGCTTGTCCATAGTTGACCTTGGCAATTATTTTGCTGTCCAATCCACGGCTATACCAATGATAGACTGGTGGCGCACCAATAAAGGCCATGTCGAGTTTACCCGACTTCAAACCCTGCCTGACTCTGGGTCCGCTGGTATAATCGTATAGCTCAACATTGATCCCCTGTTCTTTAAAATATCCTTTCTTGTCTGCGATTAAGACCGGGGCATTGGCCATCGCATAAACCCATCCAATACTGATCGTTTTACCTTTGGCTTTTGACGCTTTAGCGTTGTCATTTTTATTACTGCCACTCTTACCTGTGTCAGACTGGTCTGATGAACAGCCGGCTATTACCAATGCAATAAATATCAACAATATAGTTATTCTTTGCACATAAAAATTCATAGTGATCTCCTAAATAAATACTGATTTTTGATCCCTTGATTTATTAAGTTCCATCGTCTCTTTCATCTCTCGATTAGTGCGCTTATAACTGGCTATGCGATCACCGCGCTTTTAGCAACCGATTCAATATCTGCGCGTAATTCTTTTTTATAATCCCAAAAAAGATCGCAGGTTCTGGTTTCTTTACTATTACGTGGTCGTGGTATTTCTGAGGTAATATCCCGGTATACTCCTTTAGGTGGGCGATTTAATACGATAATTCGATCCGATAAATAAATGGCTTCATCAATATCGTGGGTAATAAACACGACTGTTTGACCGAGCTTGTCCCATAACGTCAACAACTCATCGTTCATATCATCTCGGGTAATAGCATCAAGCGCACCAAACGGCTCATCCATCAATAGTAATCTGGGCTCCATCACCAGGGTCCTGGCTAAAGACACACGCTGCTGCATTCCCCCTGAAAGTTTTAACGGTAAATAATTTTCAAATCCACTTAATCCAACCATTTCCAGGTAATGAGTTGCTCTTTCACGTCTTTCTTTGCTAGCGACACCCGCCATCTTTAAACCAAATTCGACATTCTCTATTGTGCTTAGCCATGGAAATAAAGTCGCCTGCTGAAATACATAGCCAAAATGCGGGTCTTCAGGTTTTAATTTCGTTCCGCGCAGCATAACACTACCCGCATCTGGTTCTAAAAATCCCGACAGGAGATTTAACAAGGTGGTTTTACCACAACCGGAAGGGCCTATGATCGATAAAAACTCACCCGGCTGTACTGTTATTTGCAAATCATTAAATATAGTCAGCTCGCTATAAGCGAATCCCATATTTTCAATAACCAGCGGGTCTCCACCGACATGTGTTACAGATTCCAAATTTAGCTCTCCCCAATATTTTGATTTTATGTATCAATTAATCCGCTCAGTTATATTGATATTCGATTGAAGTATCAGTTAATCCTTTTTTCATTTCGGTCATCCCCGCGACAAACAACTAGTCTCTTTAAATTATAATCAGCTGCTTCGTCAGGTTTTCATTAGTCTCTTTCAACTTTAATTAGTTCAATATAAATTATAGGCAAATAGACATAATTATATTCTTATTTTATTATGCTAACCCAACCAACCGTGTTAAAACAAAATACATATCGTGGTTATTAAACGCATAATAGAACAAACCGGGTTAGAAGATCGATCACTAGGAATATATAACTATAGCTTAAATTAAAAAACAAGGTGAAACGAATATTTGTTAAGTAAGCATAAATAGCTATACTTAAATATAAATAACTATATTCTAATTCTATTATGCTAAACTTCCTATAACGTCAATAATTTAGCACTCATGCCCTACGCAGCAACGCAGACAGGCAAATTAAAGTGGCAATTCATTGCATTTAAGTTTAACGATGTCTTGGATTAGATGTCTTGGATTAATAGATAAGACGAAGAAAATATTTATTGGGATGCTGTCGATCAACAATATTATTGACCCACTCATGGTTCTTTATATAAATAGTTTTATTTTCTATTCGCAAATGACCACGCTTTTTTAACATACTTAAAACGGTTGTCACCGTCTGACGTGTTGCACCAATCATATCTGCCATTTCTTGATGGGTCAGGGAAATATTTAACCTGAGTTCATCGCCATCTCCCTCACCGTAACGCGCACATAGACGTGTTAGCAACTTAACAACACGAGAGGCCACTTCATCTGATACTAAATTTGACATTACATCGCCCAGCTCTCTTAGGCGACAAGC
Source organism: Gammaproteobacteria bacterium (assembly GCA_003233345.1). Taxonomy (GTDB): domain Bacteria; phylum Pseudomonadota; class Gammaproteobacteria; order SZUA-21; family SZUA-21; genus SZUA-21. The sequence continues at coordinate 12,036 of QILK01000167.1, forward strand.
AAGCAACTCTATGACATGTAACGAAATTTCAGGGTAATCCTTAAGAAACCTCATAAACAGCTGGCGTTTTATTTTCAGTACTTTAACTTTGGAGCAGGCGTGTGCATGCACCGCCCTGTTACTACCCTGTATTACCTCCGCTATTCCAAACAGCTCGCCTGGAAAACAAAACCAAAGAATGACTTCTTTACCTTCGGAAGTTAACTCAAAAATTTTAGTTCTACCCTCAATCAGAACATAGACGTAATCACTGCTGGCACCCGCATTGAATATTAGCTGATTCTTCTTTACATCTAATTGCTTTCCAATCCCAAATAAAATTTCTGCAACCTGACTATTTAGTTTTGACAAGAAATCATATGGGCGTACAAACCATAGTTCATCCAGGCCCATGCTATCTCCTTAGTATTTAACAGTTTAAAGTGAACTTAACTAATCTAAATTTTCACAAGCGTGAGTATAGATCTAAACATGTCGGCTGGCCGACTGAATGTATTGAAAAGATCATGTTGCTATAGTTCTATACTATATGCAAATTTTAGTTTTGCATATTAGTGTATGATTGTTTTATTCTGACATATGCTTATGTAATGAAAATTTGGTACATACTAAGCGTTTAAATCATTTGGGCTGCAATCCAAAAAACAATATTTGAGGCAATTATTAAGATGAAAAAGATGTCTGCAAAAGAAATCAAAGAAAAGTTAGGCGATTATATCTCGCCAGAGGGTTATTACCAAAAAACAAAAGACATGACTTTTCTTGGCAGTGTCACTTGCCACACCACCCAGTTGGTTGCTGGCAGCTGGGAAGAAATTTTACTCGACTATGAAGTCGGGGCTTCCGGTATCGCTGACGGTGCCTGGATCAAGGCCACCTTTAAATTTTATTCCGATTGGGCATTGTTTCAAACAACGGATCCGACGGCTGCAAACTACGTCTCCGCTGAATATCAAGCCGGGCCTTGCCATAACGGCCAAAGCCCAGCCACCGTGCAATCGCTGAAGGTGCGCTTCGATCAAAAAGGCCACGAACGTCCGTTCCAAAAAGCCATCATCGTGGATACGGTCGATGGTTATCTAAAACCCGGTGATCATATTATTATTCGCATGGGTGATAAACGTGCTGGCGGCCCAGGAACACGCATACAAACATTTGTCGAAGAAGGCTTTCGCTTTCGCTGCTACGTCGACCCCTTGGGCACATCACGATTTTGCGATATTCCTGGGGATATTGTTATTGATATCGTTCCGGGTGAACCCTCACAACTGGTGGCAGTGGGCTCGCGCATGCTGCGAAAAAATGAAAAGCTACCGTTACATTTCCGCCTCGAAGACAGCTGGGGAAATACTTGCTGGAATACCAGTGGCAAGCTTCTGATTACGGCGCAGGCTAAAAAAGAAACCCTCTATGAGAAAACCCTGGAATTGGGTTCAACCGGGTGGTCTTTTCTCAAGATTGACGACATTCCCACGACGGATACCGGTGAACTGATCGTAACGGCCAAGGCGGTGGATCATCCAGCGGTTCCTGAGACCCAGTTCTATATCACTATTTCTGAACAGCTTAACGTCCCACGCTTGTACTTTGGCGATCTGCATGTACATTCTGACGATACCGTCGGCACCAACAATACCGTCTACAACCTTGAATATGGGCGCGACATTGCCGGTCTTGACGTGCTTGGTTATACCGCTAACGATTTCCAGATTACCAAGTCTAATTGGGACAAGGCCGTCGAGAATATCGATACATTAAACATAGAAGGCGAGTTTGTTTGTTACCCTGGAACGGAATGGTGTGGAAACTCTTGCGCGGGCGGCGATCATAATGTCATCTTTATACACGGTAAAAAGCCGGAGTTTCCCTTTGACGCTAACGGCAACATCGCACGTTCATTCGAATGGAATGAAGATATGGAGGGCGACACTATTATTCCCGGCACCTGGCCTGTCGATGAGTTGTATGCAACCTATATTCATGATCCTGAAGGCCACTTGCTGATGCCCCATGTCGGCGGACGTCGTTGCTTGCTCGATTGGCACCATCCAAAACTTGAGCGTCTAATAGAAATCGGCTCGGCCTGGGGGCAGTTTCCATGGCTGTACCAGGAAACCATGGCACGCGGCTACAAACTCGGTGCGTCGGCTAACGGCGACGAGCATCGAGGTCGTTGTGGCGGTGGCGTACCGGGCACGGCTGTCTTTGGCGTTAAAGGCGGCGTGACGGGTATTATTGCTGATACACTAAATCGCCAAACGGTTGGCGAAGCGCTACGGGCACGCCATACCTGGGCAACTACCGGGGAGCGCATCGTCGCACTGACTAGCTGTAGCAATTATATTCAAGGCGATGAGTTTGTCTCTAGCGGTGATGCCAATATCGATTACCGTTTTTTGGGAGACGTCGGCTGGGATGAGATTGCTGCTTTTGACCATGAAGGTTTGATTTGGAGACAAAACCTGATTAATGAAATCGGTTACTCGGACCGGCGTATTCGAATTCGCTGGGGAGGCGCTCGTATTAAAGACCGCTATCGCTGGGCAGCCTGGAAAGGCAAAATAACGGTTAGTAATGGCGTTATCCATCATTTTGACGGACGCGGTTTTGAACACAGCGAAGAGTCCTGTTGGCGGGAAAAAGGCAATTCCATTGGTTTTATGTCTGACACTTATGGCGACAGTGACATCATTGAAATTGAGATGTCCAATCTGGCTGCCTGTAAAATCAAAGTAGAAGGCACTATTGATGGCTATGTCAAAGTCGGCAACCCGCTAGACGGCAACCCGTTTGTACATTGCCCAACCTTTTGCTGGGAATTCACTGGCGAAGAGTTGATGCAACACGGTGAACTGCGCAACGACCTGGGCGGCATCGATTTGTTCCTGGCCGCAGAACGCTTGTCTGACCGCAGCATGCCACGCGATGTATCCGGCACGCTAAAAATCAGTGCCAAAAATGGCCCGCATGGATTCAGGCCCGTCTATTTTGCCGGCAGGCAGCTGGATGGCTCCATGGCCTGGGCTTCGGCGATGTTTATTGAATTTAAATAATAGCAATAAAAATTTCGGATAGTAGCCCGGACTTCGCGCAGCGAACGCCGGGGAAAAGAATGATAGTATTACCGATTACCCAAAGCCCATATAACCGGTCAGAAGTGTCTTTGAGTGGCCGCGTTCAAACACATCTTGTGACAGGCTATTTAATGGGCTTTGTTGAATAGAATGAAAATTGAACTTAATCACTTTTGTTTTCCCGGCGTTCGCTGCGCGAAGTCCGGGCTACTGGTTAATTTGTATTCTGTTATACTCACATTCCGATATTTAAAAAAAAATTATGGATTCAATTGAGAACAGGTTTTATAGAGCACTTAGGCAAGAAAAAATTGATCGCAAGTCCATGTTGGTTTTCAGTGATTGGCTACAAAAACGAGGCGACCCAAGAGGAGAAATAATTTCGCTTACGTTAGCCATCGATTCAGGAGGAAGCAAAAACCTGGAAACACTCCACTTACTTCTCGCGCAACGACTGAAGGAAAATAAAAAAAAGATTTTTAATCTGCCCAAAGATTTATCGAAATCTATTACCATGAACTGGAAATTCGGATTTATGACCAGAATTACTGTGCACAGCAAAAAAGGCCTGAATGCGCTAGAAAAAATAATGGTACCAGCACAAATAAACCCCCTTTATCACCTTAACTTAAGTGGTTTAAAATTAGTTGACCTTCCTGAGTGGATTGGCCAACTTGGCGGATTATCCGTACTTAATCTTAATAATAATCACCTCGATACAATCCCGGAGTGGATTGGAAACTTAAGTCAATTGACCGAACTTCGTCTTTGGAAAAATAAACTCACTGAAATCCCCGAGGCAATCCAAAACTTGCACCAACTAACCAGGCTTGATCTGGATAATAATAAGTGCACTGAAATCCCTGAGTGGATTGAAAATCTAGACCAACTGTCAGGGCTATACCTTAGCGGTAATTTACTTAGCATAATTCCAACATCAATTGGCAATTTATCTCTACTGAAGGGGCTTCACCTGGTTGCTAACAATATTAGTGTTATTCCAGAATCGATTAAAAATCTAAAGCAGCTGACATGGCTTCGTCTTGATGACAACGAGATTACTACAATCCCTGAGTCAATCGGAAACTTAAGCCAATTGACTGTGCTTAGTCTTCGCAACAATAAACTCTCGGCCCTACCAAATTCTTTAAAAGACAAGTTTGAACTAGCCGACCAAAATTGAGCATTAAACCACACCATATAAACACTCGAAAAGTAACCCGGACTTCGCGCAGCGAACGCCGGGAAACAAAAGTAATTTAGTTTAACCCTCCTTCTTTCAACCCCCCATCGAATAGCCTATCACAAGCTTGTAATAGCACTTTCAATTCCAAACCGCGCGTATATAGCGGCTGCTTTATCACCAACAAAAAAATCCAATAAGTCATCCGTTAACAAATTATTATTCTTTACCTTCGCGATATGATAATCAGCAAGAACCTGTTGTGGTGCAGGCGCAGGCGTTCCTGAAGCATAAACCGGGACAGCAACAAAATACTCAGAAAAAATTGAAGCATATCTTAACGCCAAGTGATGATATAACAACGCTACATCAGCCGCGCCAGACCTTAGCCTCTCGACTACCTCGCGATGATGCACATGACTGCCAGTAACAATATAACCCGAATCTGCTGCCATCCATTGCCGAAACTCCTGTTTTGAGAAGCCCTCTTCAAGCGCCATATTTTCCAGGGTTTGTAAATACAGTTGGTGACTAGCCGTTTCCGTCACCGGATTGGATATAAATAATTTCAGCCGGTTATTAACGATGCTTTTAAATGAAGTCACTTTAGCTGCATATTCTGGTCTAACTAAAAAGCTGTTACCACGACTACGCGCAAACTGTGTTGACTGGTCCAACGCGATCACCGACCCCGCCTGACTCAAAAACGTTGCCGGGCCGATAAGTAAATCGGGAGAAACAGGCAAACACAAATTTGCCAGACAAATACCGTTTGCTTTAATAATTTCCAACAGCACGGGCGGCGGCAAAGTGGCATAGAAAAGTTCGATAGAATGTTGCCGCGCATATTCCTGCAAGCACGCTTCCAGCGCCATATGATGATTACCATCGGAGAAAATGCATATATCGGCGGTGACAGGATTTCCGTGAAAATCGAGTACCTGATTAGCACCACTGCCGCGCCAGTCAAACAGGGCATTGGCTTTGCAGAAAACCCCTTCCGGGGGCCATTGCGTTTTACCCATATAAATGACCTATCGATTTTTATATGTCAAAAAAACGTTTAGCTGTGTTAGTCGTCTGTTCAGCAACATGATCATAATCAACATCCAGACACTCGGAAATTGTTTCACATACCTTTGGCAGAAACTTGGGTTCATTACGATTGGATTTCGGGCGTGGCTCCAGCGACCGCGGAAGCAAATAAGGTGCATCGGTTTCTATCATTAGTCGATCTAACGGGATACTGCTTACCAATTCCTTTAAATGCTTTCCTCTTCTTTCATCACATATCCACCCGGTAATGCCAATATGTAAATCCAGATCCAGATAGGCTTCTAACTCGTTTTGCTGCCCGGTAAAGCAGTGTACCACCCCTGACTTCATATTAGCGCGGTACTGCTTGATTAGATTGAGAAAGTCACTGTGTGCATCGCGCTCGTGAAAAAACAACGGCATATCAATACTGGTGCCCAAATCCAGCTGCGCTTCAAAGCAATAAAGTTGCTCTTTTTTTGAGGAATAATTACGGTTAAAGTCCAGGCCACATTCGCCAACGGCAACCACGGATTCATTTTCACAAATCACATTTAAATGCTTACTAGTGACACTGCGATATTCATTCGCTTGATGGGGATGAACACCCGCCGTCGAATATAAATAATCGGGCCTTACTTCATTTAATTCAATGGCCAGCTCACTATTTTGCTCGGTTGATCCAGTGACGATTATGTTCGCCACACCCACCTCAATGGCATCGTCAATCACCTGCTCAACGTCATTGCGAAAATCTTTATGGGTAAGGTTGGCACCGATATCAATCAACATGATTTATTCTATCCACTAAACTATTGCTATTGAGTTATTGACAGCGTTCAGTTTATTGCATATTTTATGGCGATGCACGTTAATCCTGATAAATTATCGATTCTTAAAGCCGCCGATGCCCTGCCCGGCCGGGACCAGCCAATACCCGTTTCGACAGCGCACTTTGTCAACGGCCACCCTATCAAACCACCTTTTCCACAACACCTGCAACACATTCTATTGGGCATGGGCTGTTTCTGGGGTGCAGAGAAAATATTCTGGTTACTGGAAGGCGTCTATACCACCGCCGTTGGTTACGCCGCCGGATACACGCCCAATCCAAGCTATCAGGAAGTTTGCAGTGGTCTTACCGGACATAATGAAGTTGTGCTGGTTGTCTATGATCCGGCAATCATCAGTGACACAAAGCTACTACAAGTGTTCTGGGAAAACCATAACCCCACACAAGGCATGCGCCAGGGTAATGATGTCGGCACCCAGTATCGGTCCGGAATTTATTATTACCATCAGCAACAACTTAAACTTGCCATGCGTTTACTGGATGACTATCAAGCACAACTCTCTGCCAACAATATTGGCGAAATAACCACCGAGATTCTCTCGGCAACAGAGTTTTACTATGCTGAAGATTATCACCAACAGTACCTGGCAAAAAATCCTCAAGGCTATTGCGGCCTCGGCGGATTAAATATTTCTTTAATTGATAAAAATCAATAACCCCTTTTTAAATTTCCAGCGTTTTTGTATGTAATCACTGGCGAATCCCTCTTGCCAGTGGTTGATGTTTCGCTAGTCTCTCTTGCCCCTAGTGGGCAACCCCGGCAGTTTATCTGCCGGGTAATTTTTAAGTTAGATCTAGTTGCATAGTTTTAGACCAGTTTAGATGTAAAAATAACTTATTGAAGAATAAGCCTGCCTTTACACCCGTCCAAAAACCCAATATAAAATTACTGTAAAACAAATAGTTATAGTCGTGTTGTATGGATAATACGAAATTTAACCGTTTTTGGTAATTAAACAACGGTTTCACTGCCTGACTAGTTCTTGAGTATCAGGGTAAAAAGATGTTTCAATAGCGCTTCCCTGCTTTGTACCCTTACGGCTTACAATAAATTCGATTTATACTGGATACACGTTGATTTTCCGTCAACAAAATTCCATAGCAGGCCAGCTATTTTTCGGTACGCGAAGATTAACTATTCGGTATCTACTAAGACACGAATTTAAATTATTACATGTTAGGAGTTTTAAATGTCAAAACAAAATCCTGTTATTGCGGTGACCGGTTCTTCTGGTGCCGGCACGACGACAGTCAAAGTAGCGTTTGAACATATTTTTAGACGCGAAGGAATTAACCCTATTGTGGTTGAAGGTGACAGTTTTCATCGGCATAACCGCGCGGAAATGAAAGTGGCTATCGAGAAATTTACTGATAAAGGTAAAACGCTGAGTCATTTTGGACCCGAGAGCAATATTTTTGACAAGCTGGAAAATTTGTTTAAAACTTATGGGGAATCAGGAACCGGCAAAAAACGTTATTATCTTCACAGTGAAGAAGAAGCCGAGCCTTACAAGCAACAACCTGGTGAATTCACCCCTTGGGAGGATATTGCTGCGGGTAGTGATCTGTTATTTTATGAAGGACTACATGGCGGCGTCGTCACCGATGAAGTCAATGTTGCCCAGTATGTTGACTTACTGATTGGCGTGGTTCCCATTGTCAATCTCGAATGGATTCAAAAAATTCATCGCGACTGCGCTCAAAGAGGCTATAGCGCTGAAGCGGTGACCGATACTATCTTGCGACGTATGCATGATTATGTGCACTATGTCACCCCGCAATTTTCCCGAACTGATATAAATTTTCAACGCGTGCCAACGGTCGATACTTCAAACCCGTTTATCGCCAGAGATATTCCCACACCCGATGAGAGTTATGTGGTCATTCGTTTTCGCAATCCAAAAAAGATTGGTGTAGATTTTAACCGCCTTCTTAATATGATTCATGATTCGCGTATGTCCAGACCTAACACTATTGTGGTACCCGGCGGCAAAATGGGTTTTGCGATGGAACTTATCCTCTCCCCGATTATTGAAGGAATGATAAAAAGTTAGCGTCTGTCAGTCTGCAAATGCGATACAATCAGCTAGGAAATTCAGGTTTAAACGTTAGCCAGATAGGCCTCGGCTCCATGACTTGGGGTGAGCAAAATAGTCAGCAGGAGGCCTTCGAACAACTCGACTTGGCGACCGACGCGGGTGTCAATTTTGTTGATACGGCTGAGATATATCCGGTGCCTCCCTGCCAGGCGACACAAGGTGAAAGTGAACGCTTCCTTGGCAAGTGGCTTAAGAAAACGGGTTTGCGCGACAAGATTATCATCGCCACAAAAGTCTCAGGGCCAGGCGAATTTCTTGCTTACCTGCGCAATGGCCCTCGTTTGGATGCTAGCAATATCAATAAAGCCGTTGAGCAAAGTCTACAACGTTTGCAAACGGATTATATTGATCTTTATCAAACACACTGGCCAGACCGGCCGACAAATTTTTTTGGTCAACTCGGGTATAAACATTCCAATAAAGATCAATGGATAGCCATTGAAGATACGCTGGAGACCTTGGGTAGGCTTGTTGATGCGGGTAAAATCCGACACATAGGTATTTCTAATGAAACCCCTTGGGGTACCATGAAATATTTACAAACCGCAAGCACTCGCCAGTTGCCTAGAGTCGTGTCCATACAAAATCCTTATAACCTGCTTAACCGTAGCTTTGAAATTGGATTAGCAGAAATCGCGCATCGTGAAAAAATCGGACTTTTGGCATACTCGCCGCTGGGATTTGGCACTTTATGCGGAAAATACCTAGGCGGAAAACAACCGGAAAAAGCCAGACTAACTCGTTTTAGCCGATTTACACGCTATAGTAATTCAGAAGCGGTTAACGCCACCCAGTGCTATGTTGATCTTGCCATTGAAAATGGTCTCGACCCCGGCCAAATGGCGCTGGCATTTATCCATTCCAGGTCTTTCTTAAGTAGTACGATTATCGGCGCCACGACACTAAAGCAACTGAAATCTAATCTCGACAGTAGCAAAATCCAGTTATCAAAAGAACTTCTAGGCGAAATAGAGAAGCTGCATAGTCGATTTCCTAATCCCGGACCGTAGCATTTGCAATTAATAATATTCTGTTAAAGAAAAACTACTTGCTTAGGACTGTAGATAGTCCTATAAATGCAGTAGGCAACTAAATAAAGTAGAGCAAACGGAAAATCGCCCACTTTATTAGTGTTTAATAATGCTTTTGCTAACCAGTACAATGGAGTACATAGATGAACCCTGCGAATTTACCAAAAATAGGTGAATGGTATAAAAGCCAGACCGGTAATAAATTCGAAATAGTTGCACTTGACGAAGAAGATGACAGCATCGAAGTACAGCATTTCGATGGGACGCTTGAAGAATTTGAGGTCGACTCGTGGATAGACCAGGAGTTTGTATCGATAGAAGCCCCTGAAGACTGGTCTGGATCCTATGACATACAGACAGAAGACTATGGTGTCGACCTCGAAAATCAGTCGCATATAGACCGGTCTAATCCGCTTGATAAAATTGATCAATAATAGTTATTAATTAACTTGATCGTATTGATGGGCAAGTATGTCGACGATGCTGATATCCTATGTTCTTTCTTGTACTATACTTTGAAAGTATATTGTTAATATTTTTGTTCTGACTAAAATTTCTACCCGATTAAATTGCATCTATTTTAAAATAAATATATGGAGGTAGTTATGCGCAGAAGACTCTATTTTTTGCTTCCTGATATAAGTTCTACAAAAAAAGCAGTCGATGAATTATTGATAGCCCGTATCAGCGATAAACATATACATGTCATTGCTGACGATGAAAGCCAGCTCACCAATCTGCCTAAAGCAACCCTTTTACAAAAAAGTGATTTAATTCGCGGCATGGAGCTTGGCTTGGTATTTGGTGGATTAACGGGAATTATTGCCGGTATTATTTTTTCAATCATCCCGGAAACAGCCTTGCTAGCGACACAGGGAATGGTATTAGTCAGTACCATCGCCGGCGCATTAATTGGTACCTGGGCCGCTGGCATGATTGCGATCAATGCAAGAAATTCACGGTTGGCGTCATTTGAAAACGAAATTAAAGAAGGTAGTATCCTGCTCATTGTTGATATACCTAAAGCCCGGGTCGATGAAACCCGGAATATGCTTGAATCACACTACCCAGATGGAAGATCCGAAGGAATAGAACCGACTATCCCCGCATTTCCTTGACCAAAACTCAATAACCTGAGTAATTTCTAATATCAACCCGGGTGCTGTCAGCTGACACTAAACCCGGGTTAAAGCTGCACCACTAACGCCACCTGGATTATATATCTCTGTTTTTCATACTGATAAACCCTAATAATTAAATTTTGTAGTGTAGTTATCACCCTACCGCGACATTTTGGCACAGGTATTGCGATTTATTTGTTTGACACCGTTAATGCAGCTACCCGGTTATGAACACTTTACCAAGGTATCTCATTGTTTTATAAACTATTAAATTAAAACTGCTTTTAGAACCTATAACTGAACTTATCGTTACTATAAATAGACTAAATAATAATACAGGGACGGCCGATAATTTGACTAAGCAGTCTTGGATGACACTAGAATCGGAGGTTTAACCATGATCAAAGTATATGATATGACATCTGGCACAATTATAGATGATGCAAACCAGGACTACAGTGACAAAGTATTGGACTGTGGAATGCAACCAGAGATTTATGACTTTGCCGATTTAAAATTACAATTAGTGCAAGTCAATGAGCAACAAAAACCGGCTAAAACTATTCCGCAAAGCTTAACTGACGCTGACTGTGAGAGCTTTATTAACTCTCATGAAAAGAACAAGCCTTAATTTAGCTCATCGCGTGCAATTGGGTCTGGGGTATTCTCTGGAATATTTTTGTATGCCTACCCACTTAGTGCCACTTAGTGATTAGCGCGGGGTTTTGATCGACCTGCGCCAGATTAATTCAAGTTTTACCTGGCACATCGACTGTTCTGCGTTATAAAAAATCTAGCCCGCTTATTGAACATTTTTTTCCGGCAAGAAAACAAGCACCGTCAAGCAGTTGCTGATAAGGCTCCCCCTTTAGGCAACCATGGATCACCCCCGCGTTAAACACGTCGCCCGCACCCAATGTGTCAACGACCTTCTGTGGGTGATTGGCAGGCGCATAATATTCGCCTCCCTCAGAATCGAGCATCGTTGCTCCCTTGTCTCCCCATGCACATACAATGGCATCTGCGTTGCTTTGTGTTTGAATTTTATTTAAAATTGCTGCCGCGTTATCATATCCACACTGAGTCGCATAATTTTTTGAAATAAACAATATATTGCCAAACCGCCATAATTTTTCTATTCCCTTTCTTGGTTTTTCAATTTCAATCGACACTTTTATATGCGTATGCTCTTGCTCGAGAAACAACAATATTTTTTCTAATTCATTTATCGCTCTGCCCTCGAAATGCACCCATTTAAACAAATCCAGATTTATATTACAAAAATCATCGTAAGTAAACTCGGGCAAATCTCGTGAGTGAATTATCGTTCGTGATCCGGTTTTAGTATTGAGTAAAACTTGTGAGACAGGTGAAATACTATTTTTTATGTATTGGGAAAAACGCGTATTAATATTTCGATGATTTAGATCGTGTAAAATAAACTCGCCATGATGATCATCTGCCACTGTTCCGGCAAAATACACTGAATGTCCAAGAGCGGATAGTATTGCCAAGGTATTGGCAACATTGCCACCACGACAGCGTTGCTGAGAGAGCGATCTGATTTCTTCATCTTCGCGCGGATAATCCGCGAGCGTATGAACAACATCCACTGTCGCGATACCCACACCAAGGATACTATTACCCATATTGCCTTGTTAATTTGAATTCAGAAAAAAACTGATTACCCCATTCACTTAGCCGTGGTTTGCTATTGGCACTGTTTTTAGGGTATAAACTTAACAAGCAAATCACATTTCTCGTACCACACGAAAACCAATTTGTGCAGAAGTGGTGTCGGCCGGCATATGCTCCCGGGCAAACGCACGAATACTCTCTGCTGCGCTTTTATAAGAGCCACCTCTTACTACACGCGTCGCACAAGAACCGGAAATCCAAGCTGAGCCTTGCTTCGGAGCGCCTTTATAATTCGGATGGTAACAATCCTGTGTCCACTCCATCACATTCCCATGCATGTCATTAAGGCCAACCGGATTGGATTTGAAACTGCCTGTTGGTGCCGTTTTCAAACTATCCCACTTGCTGCTGCAATCGAAGCAGTTTGCCATATTTTTACCGAGACTATTGCCCCAGGAATACTGGCTATTGGTCCCTGCTCTCGCCGCATACTCCCATTCCGATTCTGTAGGCAAACGGTAAACATTGCCCGTTTGTGAAGACAACCACTTGGTATAGGCAACGGCGTCTCGCCAGCTAACATTTATCACTGGCCGGGTACCTTCCCCCCAATCCTTGTCATCGGGAATGCTTCTGCCAGTGGCTTTTGCAAATAGCCGGTAGTCCTCAAATGTTACTTCATTTTTAGAAACTGATATTTTTCGTATGCTCACTTTATGCCGAGGCGTCTCATTCGTATCCAGACCGCCCTTCCCGCTACCCATAATAAAAACCCCTTGTGAAACTTCGGTCATTACCGGACCGAACTTACCACCTTGTAATGCGTCGCGAAAAGATTTTCCTGGCAACATTTTGCCAGCCTTTGGATCTTTTTTACTGTCTTTTTTGGTTTTGGCAGCGGTTTTTTTCTTCTCTATTTTTGCCGGAGCATCTTTCTTAGCGGGTTTGCCTTTGGCCACTTTGCCGCTATCCATTGAGCTTACGCCCTTACCCGATACGTTTGGTATTTTTTTCGGTGTACTTATACCCCCAGTCTTACTACTCTCTTCTTCCATTTTTGGGTAAATCTCAAAATACCAGTACCCCCCAACACCGAGCAAGGAAATAAAAACCAGCAGCAAGGCAACTTTCCCCAAATTGACAGGTTCACCAATACCATTATCGATGCTTTCAAATTCACTGCTATAAATCATCTCTGGCGCTCTGGATAATGTTTTTGCCGTTGAGGTAGCTCGTTTAAGCGGTAGAGAGGACGTGGCGGGCGTCACCGGTACCGTGAAATTACCACCCGGCTGCAATGCTAAGCCAGGTTCAGGTATTACCGGTATCCCTATTTCGATAGCACTTTCCAAAGGCAGATCTAACGGCATTACATTATCATCAGGCACTTGTGCATGCGGTGGCACATTTTGTCCGCGTGCGGCAGGACTATTGGCGTCCCTCACCATCTGCTCTTGCAATTGCTGCTGCAATCTATCGACTTCCATTCTAAGGCCCCGGTTTTCCTCCCGGGTTTTTTGTACCATCGTTTCGTATTCGTACTGATAATGTTTTAGCTGATCTTTGGTATCCTTTTTAACACTTTCAAGCTTGCTTTTTAACGCACCCACTTGTTCACTGGTATCATCGCTTGCTTTAAGATCAGATTCCATCTTAACAAGCTTTTTCTCTCGCGCCTTTAGCTCCTTTTGATAATTTTTTATTTCAGTCTCGGTCTCTTTGAGACCACTTTTCGACAGGGCCAGTTCAGAATTTAATTTTTCAATGGTTTTTTCGGCTTTCACGCCCTCTTTATTTAGAGATTTAATATGACTGGCCTGCTCTTCGGCATTGGTACCACCGCTTTTAACATCCCGCTCCAGCTTGGTTACTTCCCGTTCAGACTGCATTTTCTCACGTTCAACTTCGCGTAATTTATTCTGCAAAATATCAAACTCTTCCTGCAAAACCGAGTAGTCATGCTGCAGGTTAACAAATCCTTCGCCTTCTGACTGACCACCCTCAGCTGCCGTACGGCTTTTATCCAGCTTTCGTTTCAGCTTGTGAATTTCTTTTTCATAATCGTCAATCTGTTTTTGCTTTTCATTGAAATAGGTTATTTCGTCTTCTAGCTCCTGATTTTTTTCCTCTAGAATATTCTGCAAGCCTTTATATTTTTCCAAATCACTTTGCGAGTTACCTAATTGCGTTTTAAGTTCTTCAGTAGTCGCAAGGGATGTTTGCTTTTCCTGCTTGTACACTTTTTCCAGTGAATTCATATCGGCCAGCAAAGAACTATATTCCTCGTCCTGGCTTTTATTTTCAACATGCCTTTCTTTGGCTTTTTTTAAGTCTTCAAAAAGCTCGGCTTTCAGATTATCCAATTCGTCGGCACGTTTTTTTTCCTGCTCATAATCCGTTTTGAAAATATTAACTTCTGTTTCCAACTGATCATTTCGATACTTCACCGCTCGAAATTTGCTGACCATCTGCTCGTACTTATCTTCCCACTCAGATACGGCGTTTTGCTTTCCCTTCAGCAATGCCTTCTGATTAGTCTCTATGTTCGATTTATCTGTTTGTAAAGTATCAACCTGTACTTCGAGTTCTCTCAGTGAACCATCACGGCTCTCAACCGTCTGCTTTAATGATGCAATTTCATTCTGTAGAGACTCTTCTTCTTTACCAAATTCGATTCGCGAGTTTTTAATATCACGGGAAAATCGATCTCTTTCTTCAGCTATCTGTGAATATTTTCCCTGGGATTCTTCCAGCTTGACTTGTTGATCTTCAATTTGTTTTTGAAAACCTTGTTGCAACTCCTGTTTCGAAGCAATGTGATTTTGAACTTCCTGTTCCAGTCGACGCCTTTTTTCTTCAAATTCTTTTAGATTACTCGCATGTTGCTCGACTAACCCGGTACGTGATTTCTCTGCCGCTTGCCAATCAAACTCAATTTTAGATTTTTGATCTTTTAATTTTTCAATATTTTTTTCGTTTGCTGTCAGTAACTCGTGCAACTCATTATTCTGATTTTCCAATGCCTGGACACGATCTAACTGCTTTTGCAGTGTCTCGAGAATTTCCTTGTCATTGTC
>QILK01000166.1 GCA_003233345.1 Gammaproteobacteria bacterium
CTATGATCACAGATATAAATGACCGCATGTTCAAAGTTGGGATCGCGTAACCGGGGCATAGCGATTAAAAATTGGCCTGTTAAGTAATGGCGACTAGACATAGTGTCCAGTATCTTGCAGATTGCCAGTATACGCAAGAAATAATAGTCACGGATTTGTAAAGGCATACGCGCTATACGCAAGTAAAACAGGCGGTTTACGCTGACCAGGGAAAATTACTTCCTAATGTTTAAACACATAGTCGTAAAGTACAATCAACTCATTTTTGTCTTTAATAATATGCTTGGGGACCGTGGGAAAAGGTGATGCTCAAGTAGTTTGTGGCCCGAAGAGGTTAACACACTCATGCGCATAATAACCCCGCGCCGATTAACAGCCACACTTAATAATACCCTACCTGACAACCCCAGTTTTCTGGCTTGTTTTGGATAATAGGCATTACCAATGGGGGTGACCTTTTTTCGCCACAGTGCCATATAAGGTGCATATTTACTTTTCCGTGTATTGGCGCTGATTATTTTGTAAGACAGATTTTTTTTACTATAAATTGTCGGAATCTGATCAAACTCATTTTGAATGCGCGTTCGATCGCGCTGCCGCATCATGATTTCGTCATTTTCGATATTAAGATCTGACTGTTTTTTCTCTTGTTCAACAAGACGGCTGACTTTGATATCTGACTTGTTTTGCGTCAGGACATCTTCTTTGCCTTGAGTTTGCTTGGATTTCGAAGAAGCAAACTGTTCGGTTACTGAGGAGCCAGGATTATTCAATTCGCTGGCAATACTCATTTTTTTCTTGACTTCGACCCGGTCTCGGGTATTACCAGCACCTCGTTGATTGGCCTGGGCAAGATAATCTGCGTCTTTATTTAGCTCTTTGTTTTTTGAATCGACAATGGTGACGCTAAGGGTTGTCATTTGCGCCTGTTGGTATTCAGGTGTTACAAAGTTTACACCGAGAACGACTAACAGGTGAAACGCAAAGGCGAGAAATAATGTAAAGCTCATACGGTCATTTGAGGTGACGACCGATCGTAATTTTTCTGTTGTAAGTCTCTTCAAAGCCATGTTAAAACCTGCTAATGAGTCCTGTCATTTTTTGTTATTGTTATTATCAGTTCAGCTGAAATTTATCTTACCACTTATATTTATTTTTTTAAAAATTAACATTTTCAGCGTTGTGGTTAGTAAAGTAAAGTTTAGCAAACTTTGCGGAACAATAAATCACCAATTTTATCGAGTCTTTTGCCTGCTTAATGATCACTCAAGACTAACAGGTATAATTTTTATGCTGTTTTTTTGTCGAAAGTTAATTCGATCGACAAGTTTTTGGCTAATATACACAGTATTGTCATGTTTAATCAGTAACGTTTTAGTCACATTCATTTTTTTTGCAATCGCCTGCCAATGTTCAGGGCCAGCTACAAAGAGTGCCGTTGCCGCAGCATCCGCCAGGGTTGCGTCATGGTGTACCACGGTTACGGATCTAAATCCTTTTGCCGGGTAGCCGGTTCGCGGGTCGATAATATGATGAAAACGCTCACCCTTATAGTTAAAAAAACGTTCATAATCACCCGAGGTAAAAACCGCTTCATTTCCCTGCGTAAGCAGACTTGCAAATACCCGAGACTGTTTTAACGGGTCACGTATGGCAATTTTCCAAGGCTGCGAGCCTTTCGAGCCAATGGTCTTTAAGTCGCCACCGGTATTAATGATTGCATTATATATGCCTTGACCGCGTAGCATCTCAACGACACGTTCTATCGCATAGCCTTTGGCAATGGCCCCCAAATCAATAAATATTGCCGGGTTTTTACCGCGCATACGAATTCCGTTAAATTCAATATCTGTCAGCCTCGGGTTAGCCAACACCAGCTTACGAATGGCTTGCGGATCGGGAGGCTTTTTATTGCGTTCGCGCATGTTATGAAACCCCCATAGCTCCACCAAACGTCCAATGGCGGGGTTGAATAAATGGTTACTTTTAATGGAGAGTGTTTGCGCTCTAAGTAAAAGCGGGTGAACAGACGGGGCACCGGAAAACCATTCACCACTGGGTAATAGACTGTTGATGCGTCTTAGTGCGCCTTTTCGCCATGGCCACCAGGTACGAGCCATATATTCGAATTCATTTTCTATTTTATCAAAAGCCTGGTTTGCTTTTGCTTCGGGTACGCCGGCAATGACAATTTCAATATAGGTACCAAACGAAATAAATTTTCGCTTGTGAATGGTTGTCGTTTGTTCATTGGTGCAACTAACAAGTGATAGTAAAATCAGTGGCACAATGATTAAGTTTATTATTTTTGTGCGAGTTTTTTTTCGATACATTGAATTAATTGTCCGCCAATATTCAGGTTGTATAGTGAATCCAGTTCGCGAATACAAGTTGGACTAGTTACGTTGATCTCGGTAAGGTATTGACCAATAACATCAATGCCGACGAACACTAATCCCATTGCTTTCAGCTTGGGCGCAAGCTGTTTGCAAATGGATAAATCGTGTTTATCCAATTTAATACCCTCGCCACGTCCACCAACAGCCAGATTACCGCGATGGTCAGAGTCACCGGGTATCCGTGCCAGCGCATAAGGGATTGGCTCTCCATCGATTAACAGGATGCGTTTATCACCTTGCTTGATTTCCGGGATATAGCGCTGTGCCATCGCAAATTGATTGCCGTTATTAGTCAGCGTTTCGACAATGACCCCGAAGTTCGGGTCCTGGTGATGGACGCGAAATATTGACCGGCCACCCATGCCATCCAGCGGTTTAAGTATAATTTCCTGGTGAACGTCTAGAAAAGATTGAATTTGATTTTGCTGGCGACTGACCAGTGTTGGTGCGCAGCAATCAGGAAACCAGGCGGTAAAAAGTTTTTCATTGGCATCGCGCAGGCTTTGAGCGCGATTGACCACTAAGACGCCTTGCTCCTCCGCCCGTTGTAACATATAGGTTGCGTAGATATATTCCATGTCAAACGGAGGATCTTTACGCATTAAGATGCAATCCAGTTTTTCCAGTTTGGTTTTTTCTATGTCAGAAAGCGGTTGCCAATGTGGATTAGAATCTTGTACCTGAATAATACGTGTCATGGCAAAAGGAACACCATCGGCCATCGCCAAATCCGATAACTGCATATAGTGAATGGTCCAGCCACGTTGTTGGGCTGCTAATAACATTGCAAACGTGCTATCTTTTTTCCGGTTTATGGATTCTATCGGATCCATTATGACACCAAGATGATAGGACATGATCTAGTTTGCTTGGGCAGCGATTTCGCGAGCGGCTGCCAATTGCGCCAGGCGTGCAATCACGCCATAGGCATAAAATCTATTGGGTTCGGCATCGGGCGAGAGTTCGTGGTTAGGTGCATTGCAACTTTCCGCAAATGCTAGCGGTTCGAATTCCATCCCCGGTGAGTTGAGATTTTCATTAAAGGATTTGCTTGAATGGACACGGTAAAATCCACCGACAACATAGTGGTCAATCATATAAATAACCGGTTCGGCAATTTTCCCAGGGTCTTTCCAAGTTTCAAAGGTATAGACGCCTTCTTGAAGAATAACGCCAGACACTTCCAGCCCCTCTTTTGAGAAGGCCATCTTATTGCGTTGCTTTCTATTCAGTCCGATGACTTGGTCCGGGCTGTGTACGGTCATTACCCCCATACCATAGGTTCCGGCATCGGCCTTGATGATCACAAAGGGATCCTGTTTTATACTATTCTGATCATATTTTTTTTGAATATTATTGAGCAAATGCTCTACGTTTTCAGCCAGACAGGATTCGCCCTCACGATTTTTGAAATTGATTTCGCCACAGTTTCTGAATAACGGGTCTATCAACCACGAGTCGATACCAATGAGCTGGCTGAATTCGAGTGCCACATCGCGATAATGACTAAAATGTATCGACTTCTTACGTTTCGCCCAACCCAGGTCCGTTGGTGGCATAATGAGTTGATCGAGGTTTGCTAATATTTCGGGCACCCCTGCAGATAAATCATTATTGAGCAGAATTAAGCAAGGTTCGAATCCGTCTATTCGTAATCGGTTGTTTTCCCGAATTAACGGATAGATAGTCAGGTTTTTTCCGGATTGTGTTTTTATTTCCAAATTGGATTTAAGTTCAGGATCGGTAGAGCCGATATTCACTAGGAAGCCAGCACGGGTAATAATTTCTTGCAGTGTGGCTAGGCTTTCAAGATAAAACTTGTTACGGGTATGGTTTTCAGGGATGATCAGTATTTGGGCAGCTTTGGGGCATTTATGTTCGACCAATGCTTGCACGGCCTGGATACAAAGCGGGAAAAAAGCTGGGTTTAGATTATTAAACCCAGCTGGAAATAAATTGGTATCGACAGGTGCTAGTTTAAAGCCTGAATTGCGGAGATCGACGGATGTATAAAATGGTGCGGGGTAATTCAGCCACATATTTCTAAACCAAGTTTCAATTCGGCCCTGATACTGGAGAAATAGTGATTCAAGGTGCTGAAGCGGCCCATTTAATGCAGTAGTTAAATGGGGAACTGTATTAACGTGTTGTATTAGCATTAAATTAACCTGAACCCTATGTGTTAGCGGTTAAAATGAATTATTATCATAGTTTAAAAATTGGTCATTACTTTATTGTGGGAGCTGTTCACAGTTAAGATTATACTAATATAGTTAATAAGACTATTGGTTTAATGATTTCGACTATTATGTTGAATATAAAGACTGGGGATTAGCAGCAGCATAGTGGATAATTGAATATGTTTGTGTTAAACATTTAATAACACTGGTATTTTGTTATTTTCTGGTGGAAGTGTGTGACAGATGGTAATTAAACGTATTAACCGCTTAAATATTTCCTGTGTGGGAATAATAATATAGGAGGAAGTGTGGGTAGTGAGCAGGCGCTGTTAGAGTTATCAGGGTTAAAGGTAATGGTTATTGATGATAGCAAAACCATTCGCCGTACAGCGGAAACGCTCTTAAAAAAAGAGGGTTGTGATGTCATTACAGCTAATGATGGACTTGAAGCTTTGTCAAAAATAACCGATCAGAATCCAGATATTATATTTGTTGATATAATGATGCCGCGTCTCGACGGATATCAGACGTGTGCGTTAATTAAAAGTAACCAGGTATATAAGAGAATCCCGGTTATTATGTTATCTAGCAAGGATGGATTATTTGATAAAGCCCGTGGTCGTATTGTTGGTTCGGAGCAGTATCTAACAAAACCGTTTACCAAAGATGAATTATTGGGGGCGATACGTGATCACGTAAAACGCTAAATTTCGGAGTTAGTTTTATTATAAAATTTTAAGGCCCAAAGTTAGGAAAGGGGATAAGTATGACACGAATATTAATAGTAGACGATTCACCAACCGAGATACATGTGCTTAAAACCATGTTGGAGAAAAATGGATTTGACACCATCACCGCCTCCAGCGGTGAAGATGGTATTGAAGTTGCTATGAAAGAAAGGCCAGATCTGATTTTAATGGATATTGTCATGCCCGGTATGAATGGTTTCCAGGCAACCAGGAAAATTTCCAAAGCACCTGAGACCGCCTCTATCCCAGTCATTATTGTCACTACAAAGGATCAGGAAACAGATCGTGTTTGGGGCATGCGCCAGGGAGCGTCTGACTATGTCACGAAACCTGCGCAGGAAAGCGAATTGATCAAAAAAATTAATACGGCGTTGGCGGGTTAATTAGTCATGAGTCAAAGTAGCAGCCCTGTGAGCCCGGTAAGGCTTTTGCTTGAACTCGAAAGACGAAGTCGCCGGTCAGCAGCAGAATTACCGCATAAGCTGGAAATTCTGGAAATGTGGAACGGTATTGCCTTCCGCATCAATGAAAAAATGTATATGGCACCGATGAACGAGGTGTCCGAAATATTGGATCTACCCAGTTTGACACGCGTGCCTAATGCCAAGCCCTGGGTGCTTGGTGTTGCCAATGTACGAGGAAATCTATTACCTATTATGGATTTGTCGGGTTTCCTAAAGGGAGCGAATACACGCCAACATAAACGCAGTCGAGTGCTGGTCGTAAACCATGAATTGGTTCATTCAGGATTATTGGTAGACGAAATCTATGGAATGCGTCATTTCGAACGTGAGTCGTGGACTAAGCGTCTTCCAAAAATCGATTCAGCCGTAGCGCCTTTTGTTCAGCGTTGTTATGAAAATGAAGAAAGAACATGGATGGTTTTTAGTATGTTTAAATTAGCTGAAAGCCCAAGGTTTCATCAAGCGGGTATTTGATAAATAGGAATCTGATGATGATGGTTGAAAAAATTTTAAATGCCGGAAATACCGGGAACGCATATGTAGTGGAGATAACCAATGAGTAAGTCACGTGGCACTAAGTCTTTTAATAAGTTAAAAGGCAAAAAAAATATTGGTTTGATGTTGCCTATGTTTGTATCGATTGTTGCAATGGGGGTTATATTTGCCATTACTGCAACGTTATCGAAACGGGAAAAGCAACTTAACCAATTGGCTAGTGGGCTAAGTTTGTTATCGCAAACGGTAGCAAAACATGCACAATCGGCCGCTGCAGGTAAAGGAATGAGCGACAAGGGCAGAGGCTCTTTTCTGCAATTGAAAAGCGATTGGAAAAAATTCAAAAGTAATCTTAACAAAATTCGCCATGGAGACGAGGCGACAGGTCTATTACCTGAAACTGTTTTGGCGAATAAAAAATATGAAAATAATTCGTTACAAAAAATTGTTGAGATCACCAATAAATTAGATCCCCAAGTGAAGATGATTCTGGCTAATCAGAAAGCGGTACTGACAGTCAACAAAGAAGTTGAAGCGATTACCCGGGCGGTTCCAGGATTATCAGCAGACTCACATGAAGTACTCTCTATTTTGGTGGATAACCGGGCCCGGCCTGCACAGATTCAAAAAGCAGGTATTCAGTTGATGTTGCTTGAGCGTATTGACGCAAACGTTAACAAAATTCTGATACCAAACGCTGATTTGGAAGCGCTGGGTAAAAAGAAAGGTCTAAATATTTCTGCCACTGCCACCACCCAAAGTGCAGTTGACCGGTTTAGCCGGGACGCCGTTATTTTCCTCGATGTTGTTCGTGGAATGCTTAAAGGTGATGTTGGTCAAGGGATTCAAAAAGTAAGGGATAAAGAGGCGCGAAATTTTCTTACTAGTATCCAAAAACGTTTCCGACAAATTGGGGATAAGGTCTCGCAGTTAAAGAAACACTTTACCAAAGTAACCAAGGTACAGGCGGCAGCACAAATTATTGTTGCCACTAGTAATAACCTGTTTTCACGTACCGAAGCGCTTGTCAGTCAATATCGTAGTAAAGTTGGCTTAATCAATCAATTAAATTTAATCGCCTTTGGTATTGGTGGCTTTGCACTGGTATTGCTGGTGCTACTGGGTATCAGATTGGTTCGCGATGCCAGTTTTCGAACCGGCTTGGCGGAAAATCAGAACCGCGATCAACAGGAAGCTATTTTGCGATTACTCGATGAAATTCAGGGTTTGAGTGAAGGTGATCTTACCTCTGAGGCTGAAGTAACAGAGGACTTTACCGGCGCGATTGCGGATGCGTTTAATAGTTCTATTGAAGAGTTACGTAAACTGGTTACCACGATTAATGAAACGTCAGTCCAGGTTTCATCTGCAGCACAAGAGACACAGGCAACGGCGATGCATCTGGCCGAAGCCAGTGACCACCAGGCACAACAGATTTCCTCGGTGGGTAATGCGATTAAGGAAATGGCCGGATCGATTGAAGAGGTATCAGAAAACGCCCAAGAGTCTACCAAAGTGGCGGAGAATTCTGTGAAAATCGCCAACGCAGGTGTGGCGACGGTTAGACGTAATATTCACGGAATGGATTCAATTCGTGAGCAAATTCAGGAAACATCAAAACGAATCAAACGTCTGGGTGAAAGCTCGCAGGAGATTGGAGATATTATCGAATTGATTAACGATATTGCTGATCAGACCAATATTCTTTCACTGAATGCGGCTATTCAGGCGGCGATGGCCGGTGAGGCTGGTCGAGGATTCGCCGTGGTCGCCGACGAAGTACAGAGGCTGGCAGAACGATCCAGTAATGCAACCAAGCAAATTGAAGCACTCGTCAAGGCCATTCAAACAGATACTAATGAGGCGGTTATTTCCATGGAGCAAAGTACCGCAGGTGTTGTGAAAGGGGCAAAAATGGCAGAAGATGCCGGGGATGCTTTGGCCGAAATTGAAACGGTATCCAATCGTTTGGCGGAATTGATTGAAAGCATTTCTTCAAGTGCAGCGCAGCAATCGCGAGTGGCTAGCAGTGTTTCTGAAACCATGAATGTGATTCAGGAAATTACCACACAAACATCAGCCGGTACCAATGAAACGGCAGCGTCCATTGGGAACCTGGCTGATCTCGCGAATGACTTGCGTAAGTCGGTTGCTGGATTCAGACTCCCAGAACGTAAATAAATTTGTCGAGAGTAATCATGGGGCCCGGAGATTCAGAACATCTGAATACTGAAAATTTAGGTACGCTAGATACCGGTGTTGACGATGGTATGGGCGAGCATGAATTCCAGGTTTGGACAAAGTTACTAAAAGACAGAACAGGGATGAATTTGCCTGTTCAAAGAAAATCATTTTTGGTCACCAGTCTAGACCTTAGAATGAATGAGATTGGGTGTAATTCATACGAAGAATATTACGACATGCTTAGTTCCGGCATCAGCGGCGAGATCGAATGGAAGTTCCTTGTTGATCGCTTGACGGTACATGAAACACGGTTTTTTCGTCATAAGTCTTCGCTTGATATCGTTCGAAAATATGCAATGGAAAAAGTTGCTGGTAAGGATGAAACGGTCAGACTGCAACTTTGGAGTGCGGGCTGTTCGACCGGGCAGGAAGCCTATACACTAGCGATGGTGTTGGATCAGGCGCTAAAAAGCAGATCTGGCCAAACCTATTTTGGTATTGTCGCGACTGATATCAGTGCGCCGTCAATTAAGACAGCACAACAAGCGCTGTATAACCAACGGCAAGTCGAGAAGCATGTGGATTCGCTATTGCTCGATAGGTATTTTGAAAAGCAGACGGATGAGCGGTTTGTTATCACTAAAGAATTACGTAACCGAATATGTTTTGCGCCGATGAATATTATGAATGTCTCAAAAGAAGCGATTGGCGAGGTGGACATAGTTTACTGCCAGAATTTATTGATATACTTTGATCGTGAAAAACGCTTTGAGATAGTGAATTTTATGGCAGAACTTTTGAAGCCTGGTGGCATCATGATTCTTGGGTCTGGCGAAATACTGGCTTGGAAACACCCGCAAATGAAATTGCAGGATTATCCTGATTCGCTGGTATACAAACGACAAATAACCATGAGCTGAAAACAATAAAAATCTATGAGACAAAACATCGACAATAATACATTAAACTGGGTCAAGGAAGAGATTGATGAAACCTTGAAGCAGGCCCGTAATGCATTAGAGGAATTTGTCGAAAATACTACGGATTCAACGCAACTACGTTTTTCATACAATTATATACATCAGGTACACGGTACCTTAAAGATGGTCGAGTTGTATGGGGCAGCCTTGTTAACGGAGGAAATGGAGAAACTAACCAAGGCGTTGATGAATGAAGAGATATCGGCAAAAGAAGAAACGTATGAAGTTCTCATGCTTTCCATTATTCAGCTGCCGGACTATTTGGAAAAAATCCAGTCCGGACTTCGCGATGACCCGCTAATATTATTACCGCTGTTAAATGATTTACGTGCCGCGCGTGGTGCTGATAAGCTATCGGAAGCGTCGCTATTTCATATCAATATTAATACTAATGTCGCGGTACCCGTACAAAAAAACAGTTCAGATATTGATAGCCAGCAACTGGCAAAAAAATTACGGCATATATTCCAGGTTGGCTTGTTAGGGTGGTACCGAAATCAGGATCCGCAAAGTAATTTGCAGAAATTGCTAGAGTGCGTCAACAAGCTTGCAGCTGCGTGTACACATGAGCCGGTGGTCCGGGTCTGGTGGGTTTGTGGTGGTTTGTTAGAAGCGTTATTAGACGGTGGTCTTGAGCACAGTGTTGCCATGAACAAAATGCTGGGGCAAATAGATCGGGAAGTTAAACGCTTGATTGATGAAGGCGAGCAGGCGCTGGTTGACAATGCAACGTCGGATTTGTTAACGAATATTCTCTATTATGTTGCCCAGTCTAGCTCCAACGGTGAGCGTGTTACCGAAATCAGGGAGAAATTTCAGTTACAAGGATCAGTGACAGATCACGATAGCATTCAATCTGCACGTGATAGCCTGGGTGGTCCCAATATTGATTTGTTAAACACGGTATCCGCGGCTGTCTGTGAGTATCTGAATCAGGTCAAAGACGCATTGGATTTGTTTGTCAGAAGCAATAATAAAGATCCCGCCGATCTTAAATCGCAGTCTGAATTACTGCAAAAAATTGCCGACACACTTGGCATGTTGAGCCTCGGGGTGCAGCGAAAACTAATTCTGGATCAGGACGCAATATTAATAGAGATTATTGACGGGTCTCTGGTTGCTGATGAAAAAGTGTTTATGAAAATTGCTGGAGAGTTGCTTAATGTCGAAGCGGCTCTGGAAAGGCTTTCTAAGACCAGTGCTGGAACAGAAGACGAGGTGTTACCTAAAGGTGCGGTCGGACTACATCAAAGTGATTTAAACGAAATACATAAAACCCTGCTTAGTGAAATAGCGGTTAATATGTCAAAAATAAAGGACGCAATAGTCGCCTTTATTGAAGCCCCTTGGGGATACGAGCATTTGAGTGAAGCCATGTCGCTGTTTATGGAGATCAGGGGTGCGACAAATATAATTGATTTAAAAGACATCGATAAAATTTTGAGCGCAATCAGTCAATATATCGATGTCGAATTAATCAAGCAGCGAAAACAGCCTGATCAAAATGCGCTGGATGCATTGGCAGATGCGATTGCCGGGGTAGAATGTTATTTGGAAGCGGTTCCGGGAAAGACAGCCGGGACAGAGTCAATGCTGGGCATCGCTGAGCAAGCACTTGCTAAACTTGGTTATGATGTTAATGCGCCACTTGAAGATTCTAAACCATCAAGTTTAGATCAGATGTCGGAAGCGATAGACGACCAGGGACTAGAACTGGAAACGCATGAAGCTGAAAAAATAAGACTGGAAAGCATGGTCGGAGGCGGCGCGGACAGTTTGGCGTTGGAAACCCCGGACAGTGATGCAACAAGTTTGGATGCTGATCCTGTTATCGCTAGTGAGGTGGAACTGGGGGCACTGGATGCAGAGTTAGAACACTTAGAGAGAGAAGCTGAAAACGAAAGTGACACGTCAATTCGTGAGGATTTAGAGACGGTTGAATTAACGGATTTTGCGTTTGGGCCGACAGAGCAAAAAGACGATTTGCTCAATCCCGAGGAAAATTATGAACCTGATGATATCGTCGAATTGGACGCTGAGTTAGCTGGCGATGTTGCTAACGAGGAATTTAACAGCAGTGATGCAACTAATTCAGAAGACCTTAAGGAACCCGAACCCGCGCGCGAATTTGATGCGGCAGCAGCCAAGCAATTACTAGAAGACGTTGATGACGATATTTTATCAATTTTTGTTGAGGAGGCTCAAGAAGAACTCGATGCTGTCGGCGCAATGTTGCCCAAGTGGAAAAAAAATGTAGAGGATCATGCTTCACTCAATCGAATCCGCCGTGCATTTCATACGCTGAAAGGTAGTGGTCGTCTGGTTGGTGCAACGATCATCGGCGAATTTGCATGGTCAGTTGAAAATATGTTGAATCGTGTTCTTGATGGAAACTTGACAGCAGCGGATAAGGTCGTTGCCGTACTTGAGCAAACAATTCAATTGGTTCCAAAATTAATTGAATGTATTGAATCCGGTGAAAATTCAGATGCAGAAATAGAGCTATTGGGCCAAAAAGCGACTGATTTGGCCGACAATAAATTAGTGGATGAAATCGATATCACTACGGATGATCAGGATACTGACTCGGTAGAAGCGATTGATATTGAACACGAAGTGGTAATCAGCAGCACGGATGACTCAACGATTAACCCAGTATTTCAGGAGCAGGTTACGCTTGATGTGGAGCCATCTTTAGCTGATGGTAAGCTAGTAGAATCGGCAGATTTTAGTGACGAAGACGTCATGGATCCGACGCTATTCGAAATATTTACCAAGGAAGCCAATGGACATTTATCTGTTATTAAAGAGTTTATAGTCGATTGCGAAAATGCTGATTTAAATTATCAGGTCAATGATACGTTGGTGCGCTCGTTACATACACTGCATGGCAGTGCGCGTATGGCAGGTGCAAGTGGTGTCGCTGAAATATCTGGTTTGTTGGAAAAATATACCAAAACAGCGATGGGTAATGAAAACTATTTAAGCAAGGAAGGCATACAGTTATTAACGAAAAGTGTAAAACTAGTCGAAACCATGCTTGATACGTTAAATAAACCTTATACCAAGCCAACGGGTATGGATTCGCTAGTAGAGAGAGTACAGTCTCTTTATGATCAGGAACTACAAGTTGAGGAAAGTCGATTAGTTGAGGAAGCTGGCGGTCAATTTGAAGAAACAGATTTAGAAGTTCACGAGCAAGCCAATTATGATATCGAACTGCTAGAAGTATTTCTTGAAGAAGGATCCGAAATTCTTGATAGCAGTGAGGCGACGTTACAACAATTAAAACTTGACCCAGAAAATCTTGCGCTTGTGGGGCAAATTCAGCGAGAACTGCATACACTTAAAGGCGGTGCTCGTATGTCGGGCATTGTGGCGATAGGTGATTTAAGTCATAGTGTCGAGTCATTGTTAACCGATATTTCTGATAAAAAGATTCCCAATTCTATTGAGATAGTTGAGGCGCTTCATCAAGTGCTTGATCGGCTTTATAACATGCTCGAGCTTGCCCAGCAAAAAGCAGTGATACATCCCGCGCCTGAGTTAGTTGATTTGATAGAAGGATTGCGGCAGGGTAAGACGGCTGATGAGTCCATCGAACCTCCGGAAACGCTAGAGTTGTCTGACTCGGAAATTGTTGAAGTTGACCAAAATGAGATAGCTGAAAATAAGGTAGATCAAGTCAAGGTAGAGTTTCCTGCTGCACCTGTGTTGAAGAAAGCAGTGGTTAAGCCTCAGGAAACTGTTGATACAAGCAACCAGGCTAACGAGGTCAAGACCGCCAGCAGTGGCCAGGATGTTGTTCGTGTGCGGGCAGATCTGCTCGATAATCTGGTGAATTTTGCTGGTGAGGTTAGTATCTACCGTTCCCGACTGGAACAACAAAATTCTGTGTTTAATAGTAACCTTAACGAAATGGGCAGTACCGTCTCGCGTTTGCAAGAGCAGTTACGTAAACTGGATATGGAAACAGAAGCGCAGATTCTCTATCGCTATGAGAAAGAAGGCGTGAAGAAAGACGATTTTGATCCGCTGGAAATGGATCGCTATTCGCAGGTTCAGGAACTCTCGAGAGGGTTGGGCGAAAGTATCAGCGATATTTCCAGTATTAAGGGATTGCTCGACAACCTGATTCGCGAATCAGATACATTATTATTACAACAGTCGCGGGTAAACACGGATTTGCAGGAAGGATTAATGAGAACCCGAATGGTTCCATTTTCCCAGGTAACAACAAGATTAAAGCGTCTAGTCAGGCAAACAGCAACAGAGCTTGGAAAGAAGGTCGATTTGGAGATAACCGGCGAACAGGGGGAAATCGATCGTACCGTTTTGGAACGTATTACTGCACCTTTAGAGCACATGTTAAGAAATGCAGTATCACATGGCATTGAAAGCGCCAAGATTAGAAAAAAACAGAAAAAACCGGTGACAGCTACGTTGAACATTGAAATTTCCCGGCAAGGTTCTGAGGTTATGTTAAGGCTTTCTGATGATGGTAGCGGTATGGATTTGTCGGGAATCAAAAAGAAAGCGATCGATAAAGGCTTGATGACTGCAAAAAGTGATATGACAGATAGTGATATTATTCAGTTTATCATGGAACCCGGATTTAGTACCGCAAAAACAGTGACTCAAATTTCCGGTCGTGGCGTTGGAATGGATGTGGTCGCTAGTGAGATTAAACAGCTTGGAGGCAGTCTGGAAATTCATTCTGAAGCGGGTAAAGGTACAACCTTTATTGTCTTGCTGCCATTGACCATGGCGGTGAATCACGCATTGCTCGCAGAAGTCTGTGGTGAATCCTATGCGATTTCTTTGAGTGGTATTGAAGGTATTGTTCGACTGAGTTCTGACGAAATCAAGAAATTTGAGTTGGATAATTCCCTGTCTTATGAATATGCGGATCACAAGTATGAGTTAAAAAACCTGTCGACGATGCTGAGTGCGGATGAAAGTTCACGGGAACAAAGTAATGTAATACCTCTTTTATTGATTCGATCCGGCGATCATCGAATCGCACTTCAGGTCGATAACCTTTTAGGCAGTAGGGAAATTGTGGTTAAATCTGTTGGCATGCAAATTAGCAGTGTCAGAGGGATATCAGGTGCGACTATTCTTGGTGACGGCAGTGTTATATTGATTCTGGATATTAGTGCGCTAGTCCGTATGACGGCGACACAAATCGCCGATGCGAAACAGCAGGGGCTTGCTGCTCGAACTGAAACAGAGGAAAAGGCTACCATCATGGTGGTCGATGATTCCATTACTGTAAGAAAGGTTACTACACGTCTTCTGGACCGGCACGATTTGCATTCCATCACCGCAAAGGATGGTGTAGATGCGGTGGCGTTATTGGAAGAACATATTCCGGATGTTATACTGCTGGATATCGAAATGCCGCGTATGGACGGGTTTGAATTTGCAACGTATGTCAAGAATAATGCCCGTTTCAAGCATATACCTATCATCATGATTACCTCGCGAACCGGGGATAAACATCGAAACCGGGCAATGAGTATTGGTGTGAATGGTTATTTGGGAAAACCGTATCAAGAAGTGGATTTATTAAATCGAATTAGAGAGTTGTTAAAAGGAAACTGAAAAGGGAAAAAATGGAGATTAATAATGTTGTGACCGACAACATGCGTGTTGCGATCATTGCCGCTTCACTCAAGCAAAGGCTAAATTTAAAAAGTATACTTGAGTCAAATCAAATTCAGGTAGTCTCTGAAGATGAATTGAAAAAATATTTAGCCAAACCGAATGGAGAGCAAATTGCAGACGTACTGCTTGTCGATCTGGACGAAACAGACGAGGCTGAGAATACACCTCTGGAAGTTTTTATGGAGTCGACTACGCTGCCGATATTGTTTAATGACAGTTCGTCAACAAAGAATATCTATAGCAACGGTGGATTAGCCTGGGGCAAAAGACTGGCTGGAAAGTTAGTTGAACTCGCGCGCAAGCATTCCGTTGGCCGGGTGATAGACAGGACATTATTTGATGAATCCGGAGAGCCTGCCGAGCGGGCAGCCGATACTGATTTGGAAAAAATCAAGGCGTGTGGTACTTCTATTGCCACCGATGTGAAGTCGGCAAAAAAGAATACTTCAGCAAATGCTTTGGCAATTGATAGTGATAAGGGCGGTAAGGTTGGCAGTCTGCAGAATCAACCGTCAGCATCAGTTGATAGTAAAAAATCATCAAAGATTAAATCCAGGGTTGCTAGAAAGCAACCTGAGGAAGCAGAGAGGGTATGGGTGCTGGGTGCTTCGATCGGTGGACCCGAAGCCGTTAAAGAATTTGTGTCTGGATTGCCGCATGGATTGCCAATGGCCTTTGTATTGGTTCAACATATTGGCTCCAATTTTGTGCCTGTGCTTGCCGAGCAACTGAACCGTGTTACTGGACTCAAGGTGCGTACACCTGAGAATGGCATGCGATTAAAGCATGGTGAGATTGTAGTATCGCCGGTAAAAAACCGGCTGGTATTTAGTCGATACGGTAGTATTGCAATATCGACGGTTACCCGCAAAACAACCTATAGTCCATCGATTGACGAAGCATTATCGGAAGTGGCAAAGCGTTATCAGGATAAGGCAGGAGCCATAATATTTAGTGGCATGGGGAATGATGGGCAGCGCGGTGTTCGCGAAATTGTGAATAATGGTGGCACTGTCTGGGCGCAAGAAAAAGATTCATGTGTTATTAGCAGTATGGCCGATAGCGCAAGAAAAACCGGTTGTGTGGATTTTAGTGCATCGCCGTCAAAATTGGCACAACACTTGATCAAGTATTTACAAAATATTTAATGTGCGATAGATATTAAGAAATTGAAGTTAAAGGTGTAATGTTATGTTGAATTATTCTCTTCGAGTGCACAGCTTACTGACGCCAATTGAAGGTAGTGCATTATTACTTCCAAACGCGAATATAGCAGAAGTGACTCAGTTTTCCCAGCCAGAACCGATGGAGGGTACGCCCGACTGGTTAATGGGATTTATTAAATGGAGAGAACTAAAAATTCCACTGATTTTGTACGAAGTGATTTTAGGCAATGATGTGCCATCCACTAAAGGCACTAAATGGGTTTTAGTGTTAAACGCTTTAGGCGGAAAAGTTGATATGCCATTTTTTAGTATTCTGGTCCAAGAAAAACCAGGCTTGGTTCAGGCGGATGAAAGTATTGTGACGCCGATGGCTAAAACGCCAGCCAATGGCGTATTAAGTTATGTGCATGTTCATGGCCAACCCGCCATAATACCGGATCCAGATTATTTGGAAACGATGCTTCGCCAAATTATGAAGAAGGCAGGATAAACTCGTTGCAATTAATTGTTAATTAATGGACTGGAAGTCTCTTAAGAAAATACCTGGATTCAATTCAAAGTCAGTCTCGCTGGCAGAGAAAGCAGTATCGACGATCGGTGCTTTTATCGGTATCGCGTTGATAGCCTTTGTCAGTTTTCAGTTTACCAATCTTCAGGGAGCCGCCTTGATTATCCCGTCGATGGGGGCGTCCGCAGTACTTTTGTTTGCTGTTCCACATGGAAAATTATCGCAACCATGGTCGTTGTTTGGCGGTCATATTGTATCCGCTGTTATCGGCGTAGCTTGTAGCGCTTATATACCCGATCTATATATCTCAGCTGGGTTGGCGGTGGGTTTATCAATTGCGATGATGCACTTACTAAACTGTATTCACCCGCCAGGTGGGGCGACAGCACTTGCAGCCGTCGTTGGCGGAGCCGGTATTCACGCGCTGGGGTTTAACTATGTTCTAACTCCAATACTGTTAAATGTTGTTATTATTTTTTTAGTGGCCATCATTTTCAACAATTTTTTTCCTTGGAGACGATACCCGGTTAGTATGATGCGTTTTGTTTCTACCCCGAAAAAAATCGTTACGTCAGCAACCGTCAGTGAAGTCGATGTTCAAAATGCAATCCAGACAATGAATATCATCGTAGATGTTACCGATAAGGAATTGGTTCGGCTATGCGACTTGGCCTTGCAGTATGCGAGCGAAAATCGTGCTGAAATTGGCAGTATTATCATCGGACATTATTATACTAACAATAAAAGGGGGCTTGAGTGGTCGGTTAGGCAAATTATCGACGAACAACGATCAGAAAATACTGAACACGATATCGTGATATACCGTATTGTTGAAGGACAAGGTTTACGGAGCTCAGGCAGTTGTACAAGAAAAGAATTTGCAGCTTGGGCGGCAAAACGACTAATCTCAAATTAATAGTCGCCAAATTTAGCTTGCAGGATACTGATAATTGCCAGCGGCGCGGTCTCGGTTCTTAATATTCTGGGTCCGATGCTGATATCCTCAAACCCGGAGAGGCGGGCGAGTTTTAACTCATTTTCTGAGAATCCGCCTTCGGGTCCAACTAGAATAATAAATTCCGTAGCGCTGGTATCCAGTTGGCTAATATTTTTGTTTGCGGTGGGATTGGCAATAATCATTATCGCTGTAGTGTCCATCTGCTCCAGCGTTTTTTCGAGACTATTGAGGGCGGTAATAGTGGGTAACACCGCACGCCCGCATTGCTCGCAGGCATGAATCGCGATCTGTTTCCAGTGTTCGAGTTTGCGATTGGCACGCTTTGCGTCCAGTTTGATGTTGCAATATCTGGAATAGACAGGGTATAGTCTGTTTACCCCTAGCTCTGTTGATTTTTGAATCACCTGATCCATGCGATCGCCTTTAGCGATACACTGAATCAGTGATATATTTGCCGGACTGTGACAGT
This sequence comes from Gammaproteobacteria bacterium, assembly GCA_003233345.1. Lineage (GTDB taxonomy): Bacteria > Pseudomonadota > Gammaproteobacteria > SZUA-21 > SZUA-21 > SZUA-21. Next base: position 18,223 of record QILK01000166.1, read on the forward strand.
GATTAATCATTTTTCTGTCAATCATTATTTGGCAATGCTGCTTATTGGTATCAATGAGTTTGCCGTGATAATCAGATCCATCCCCGTTAAACAGTATAACCGATGCACCCGATTCCAATCGCAACACGTTAAGCAAATGGTGCGATGCGTTTTTTTCCAGCTCGCAGACTTGATTGGTGGGTATAGGTTGCGGCGTATAAATTCGAATTTTACGCATGATAGTGAATACTTATTTAGTCGCTAGGGCAATGCCAGTAGTCTATGCAACTTATTTCTCGCTTATCGTCTGTTTCGTAGCCCGGACTTCGCGTAGCGAACGCCGGGAAAAATAACTTTTTTAAATTCAACCAGAATGCTGCAACCCTTGGTAGAGTGGGGGCACCGGGTATATACCGTTTTGTTGTCTTATCCTGTTCGTTTCCCCGGCGTTCGCTTCGCGAAGTCCGGGCTACTTTCTTCGGTTAATATAATAATGATGCCATTTTTCGTCGGTAGCTGCTTACCAGGCTGCCCTGGTTTTCGAGTAGATTAAAGGTGTCGACCATTAATTGCTTAGCGATATTATCTTGAAAATTCTTATCTGTAGTTAGAATGCGTAGTAAAATTTCCAGTGCTGTTTCATAGTGATCGTCAAGAAGATTGTAGGCGCTGGACCAAAGCAGTAGTTGAAGATTCTCCGGGTCAGGGGTGATCATTTTCAGCAATTCTGTTTGCGGCGGCGCATGAGCCAAAATGCGGCTGATTTTGATACGGGATAACATTTTTATCGCGTCGACTGAATGATGATCTTCAGTATTCAATGATTCTAAAATTTTACTGGCTTTATCCGGTTCATTCTGGTGACAATATATTTGTGCCATCAAGAGAATACAATCTTTATTATAGTCTTTATTTTGATGGGCTAATTGAAGCGTTTCGAGCGCTTTATCATCATCACCAGATTGCAATAAGTCGGTGGCATTCTTTAGGGTATGATTAGTTTCATTTTCGTGATTTTTTTCAATATGCTGTTCTATCATTTCGCGGATAGCTGACTCAGCTTGCACACCCATAAACTCGTTAACCAACGCGCCTTTTTTAAAAAACTTGACGGTGGGCAGGCTCCTGACCTGAAAATGTGCGGCCAGTTCCTGGTTTGCATCACTGTTTACTTTGGCGAGTACAATTTCATTTGCATATTCACCAGCGAGTTTTTCCAATATTGGAATTAAACTCTGGCACGGTTGACACCAGTCAGCCCAAAAATCGACTAGAATCAACTTTGTCATTGACGCATCAATCACCCCAGTTTGAAAATTTTCCTGGGTGACATTGATGATGTTTGAAATAGTTGTCATGTTAATTAGTTACTTTGACAGGTTCAGATTGTCCCAAATGGCTTTAACGGCTTGAGACTGATTCATCGTGTAAAAATGAAGGCCAGGACAACCGTTCGAAAGCAGGGTGTCACATAAACGGGTAACGACTTCTTCTCCAAACTGGACAATAGAGGCCTTGTCGTCACCGTATCCTTGTAACCTTTTTCGAACCCAGCGTGGTATTTCTGCACCACACATATCTGAAAAACGTGATAACTGCATATAGTTAGTGATCGGCATAATGCCAGGCGTTATGGGTATTGTCAGGCCTGCCTTTTCACAGTCATCAGTAAATCTAAAATAGGCATCTGCATTATAGAAGTATTGGGTGATAGCCGAATTTGCGCCAGCATCGACTTTTGCCTTGAAGTTTTTAATATCATCTTCAGGTGAAAGGGCTTGCGGATGAAACTCGGGATAGGCCGCCACTTCGATAAAAAATTTTTCACCCGTTTGCTCGCGAATAAAGGCCACCAGTTCGTTCGCGTGGCTGAATTCCCCGGCTTCCTGCATTCCTGAAGGCATGTCACCTCGTAATGCAACCAGTCGATGGATTCCCGCATCAACGTATCGGTTTAATAACCGTAGAATATTGTCTTTTGTCGAGCCGATGCAGGACAGGTGCGGTGCAGCCTCATGGTTTTTTTTCTTGATTTCAACGATGGTTTCGTAGGTACCATCCTGAGTACTGCCACCTGCTCCAAAGGTAACCGAAAAATATTCCGGCTTGAGTTTTCCTAACGCGTCAAGCGCGGTGTAGAGCTTTGCAGACCCTTTATCGGTTTTTGGTGGAAAGAACTCAAAGCTAAATGATTTGCTATTTGTGTTTTTTATAGTCATAGGTAAGTGTTGTGAAAAATATTAATAATGCCAAAACAGAGAAAGCATTTCTATTTTGGCAGTGTTGGATTGTTGGCTTAATAACGATAAATTTCCGCTTTGTAAGGGCCGTTAACATCCAGTCCCAGATAGTCGGCTTGTTTTGTCGTCAGCGAGGTAAGCTGGACACCGATTTTCTGTAAATGCAAGCGAGCGACTTTTTCATCTAAGTTCTTGGGTAACACATACACCTTGTTTTCATACTTGCCTGGGTTATTAAACAACTCAATTTGAGCGATGACCTGATTGGTAAATGACGCAGACATAACAAAGCTCGGATGACCCGTTGCGCAACCGAGGTTAACCAATCGTCCTTCTGCCAGCACAATAATACGTTTACCATCAGGAAAGATTACATGATGTACTTGCGGTTTGATTTCATCCCACTGGTACTTGCGGATTGAACCAATGTCGATTTCAGAATCAAAGTGACCGATATTGCATACAATCGCTTCGTTCTTCATTTGTAACATATGATCATGGGTAATGACGTCGACATTACCTGTTGTCGTCACAAAAATATCACCTTGTGAAGCGATATCGTCCATTTTAACGACGCGGTATCCTTCCATGGCGGCTTGTAATGCACAGATTGGATCAATCTCAGTTACCCAAACAGTAGCGCCCATACCACGGTAGGCCTGCGCACAACCTTTACCGACATCACCATAACCGAGGACTACGCAAATTTTACCGGCAATCATCACATCCGTCGCACGTTTAATGCCATCGAGTAATGACTCGCGGCACCCGTATAGATTATCAAATTTTGATTTGGTGACGGAATCATTGACGTTAATGGCAGGCGTTTTTAATTCACCTTTAGCTGCCATTTCATTAAGGCGATGAACACCCGTTGTCGTTTCTTCAGAAAGTCCTTTGACGTCATTTAATAGCTCGGGATATTTTTCATGCATCATTAACGTCAGGTCACCGCCATCATCAAGAATCAGATTGGGACGCCAGCCATTGGGGCCAAAAATAGTTTGCTCTATACACCAGTTGGCTTCCTCTTCGGTTTCACCTTTCCAGGCAAAAACGGGAATATCCTGGACGGCTATTGCCGCCGCCGCATGATCTTGTGTCGAAAAAATATTACAAGATGACCAGCGGACTTCTGCACCAAGATCAATTAGTGTTTCGATTAAAACAGCTGTCTGGATGGTCATATGCAAGCAGCCAGCAATACGTGCACCCTTTAGCGGGGACTTTCCCTTGTATTCTTCGCGCAAAGCCATTAAACCAGGCATTTCCGATTCGGCGATGCTGATTTCTTTTTTGCCCCATACGGCGCCATTGATATCAGCTACTTTATAGTCCGGGCTTAAATTTTCAACCGGTTGGTTCATTCCGATTCTCCTGTTCTTAATATTAAAATTAGTTTACTAGACCTGCTTCCATTTTTAGTGCTTCAGCTTTGTCGGTTTTTTCCCAACTGAAATCAGTTTCGGTTCGGCCAAAATGACCATAGCTTGCAGTCTGTTTATAGATTGGGCGTAGCAAATCGAGCATAGTTACCATGCCTTTTGGACGTAAATCAAACTGATCACGTACCAACTGAATAATTTTATGCTCATCGATATGTGCGGTGCCAAATGTTTCAACGCTGATCGAGGTTGGATCGGCAACCCCAATAGCATAGGATACTTGTATCTCACACCGATCGGCCAGACCGGCGGCAACGATATTCTTGGCAACATAGCGACCTGCGTAAGCCGCAGAGCGGTCGACTTTTGATGGATCCTTACCTGAGAAGGCACCACCGCCGTGGCGTGCCATGCCACCATAGGTATCGACAATAATCTTTCGGCCGGTTAAACCACAATCGCCAACCGGTCCACCAATCACAAAACGCCCGGTTGGATTGATATAATAACGGGTTTTTGCATCCAGCCATTCAGAAGGTAATACTTTATCAATAATTTCTTCACGCACGCCCTCGATGATATCTTTATTACTTACATCCGGGTCATGTTGTGTTGATAATACAACAGCGTCTACGCCGACCGGTTTATTATTTTTATAACGAAAGGTAACCTGGCTTTTAGCATCAGGGCGAAGCCATGGCAAAATGCCCTGTTTTCTAACGTCTGCCTGTCTTTTTACCAAACGGTGTGCGTAAGTGATTGGCGCTGGCATCAAGACATCGGTTTCATTGCTGGCATAACCAAACATTAAACCCTGGTCGCCGGCCCCTTGCTCATGGCCGCTGGTTTCATCCACACCCAAGGCGATATCGGGTGATTGCTTGCCAATACCATTTAAGACAGCACAGGATTCCCAGTCAAATCCCATGTCTGAATGGTTATAGCCAATTTCCTTAACCGTTTCTCTGACAATGGCCTCAAGGTCTACCCATGCTGTCGTAGTGATTTCTCCTGCGACCAATACCATGCCGGTTTTCACCAGTGTTTCACAGGCAACCCTTGCCTGGGTATCTTCTTTCAGGATCGCATCAAGTACGGCGTCAGATATTTGATCAGCCACTTTATCGGGATGTCCCTCGGACACCGATTCTGAAGTAAAGAGATTTTCATTTTCCATAAATTCTTCCTAATACAAGCATTTAGTTTGTTAATGGGCGAGCATAATAAACTGCTAAAAAAATAAAGGGACTTATTCTAACGTTTTTCCAATTTTAATGCATATAAATATTGGTCTTTATGTTCATTCTGTGGATTTATCGTCAAACTAATTATACAGGCTAGTCGTAAGGATATAGAAACTCTTTGATCTTACTTGTTTTGTTGATAGATTATCACCTTGTTAATTGGAAATTTATCGGAGAAAGCATATGGTTAGTTTGGAAACCCCTGTTTGTGACTTTAATGCTAACGCTATTGAGTTTAGCCTACCGGGTGTTGATGGCAAGCAATGGACACTTGAGCAATGCAAGGGGACAAAAGGTTTGCTAGTAATGTTTATTTGTAATCATTGTCCCTATGTCAAAGCGGTTCGTGACCGCCTTATTCGCGATACTAATGAATTGCTGCCATTGGGGATAAACAGTGTTGCCATCATGTCTAATGATACCGCTAACTATCCGGAAGATTCGTTTGCAAATATGCAAGCAACAGCAGAGGAATTTTCTTATTCGTTTCCCTATTTGCTTGATGAAACCCAAGCTGTAGCAAAAGCGTATGGGGCTGTTTGTACGCCTGATTTTTTCGGATATAATGCTGAATTAAAACTTCAGTATCGTGGGCGTCTTGATGCGAGTCGCAAGGAAACAGCCGATAATGCCAATCGGGACTTGTTTGCGGCTATGAAATTGGTCGCTACAAGTGGAAAAGGGCCTGCGGAGCAGATACCGAGTATAGGATGCTCCATCAAATGGAAAGAAGATATGTCTTAATCATTTTGCTGCGTTAGTAACATTGTTAGCAACCTCTTGTTATGCAAAAACTTAAAAAGAATCACAATGCAGCGACCGTCTGGGCCTTACCCTCTTTTTTCGCGACTGAGCCACAGTGTGGAGTGAAAAAAGAGGGTAAGGCCCAGACGGTCGCGGATAATTCCGACTTAAACAATAAAATAGCATTAATCTCAAAGCCCTAAACCGCTTTTTGACTCACTAAGCCATTGCTTAAAAAAACATAAAATTGGTGGGGAGCTTAGGGATAGGTCGCCATCATTATTATAACAATTAGTAATTGTAGTATTTATTATATTTTGGCTGACTCAAGCTCAAAATCGCTAATTATCTTAGTGATCTGCAGATCGATATAGTAACTTCAATTTATCAATAACTTAGGACGCCTCTTTTTCGGCACAATCAAAAAGCTTGTCCCGCTATCGGCTAAAGCATATCGGAAATTTAGTCATTCATTAAAAAAGTCGTTGATGTTAGGAGTAATTTTTATTGCCGAATGTTGAGAAGTAGGGGAGAATATGTTGTCTTGGGATCGTATTAGTAATTTCCTGTGAATTAAATTCATGGGCTGTGATTTCTGTTGTTTCTGCCACAGAAATTTGATTATTTGAATAGTCAAAAAAATACTAGAGAATATTATAAGAACTAATATTTCGTGTAAATTCAGAGTAGGTCCCAGTAACTTCTCCAAACCGAATTAAATGGGTGTTGAGTAACTCAGCTCCCAGATTTTTATTTTAGCAGCCTTTAGTCATCAGTGAGGCAGACGATGGACGACAGTAGCAGAATTCAAAACATTAATGATAGGAGTGTAGGTATGCCATCTCGCAAAGAGCTAGCGAACGCAATACGCGCGTTGAGTATGGATGCAGTACAAAAAGCCAATTCCGGACACCCAGGCGCGCCAATGGGTATGGCCGATATTGCCGAAGTATTGTGGAATGATTATTTAAAACATAATCCTTCCAGTCCTAAGTGGGTTGATCGTGACCGATTTGTGTTGTCGAACGGTCATGGATCTATGCTGATCTATTCGTTACTGCATTTATCGGGTTATGAGCTTCCTATTGAAGAGATCAAAAAATTTCGCCAATTGCACTCAATGACACCAGGACATCCTGAATACGGTTATGCACCGGGCATCGAAACCACCACGGGACCCTTAGGTCAGGGGATCACCAATGCCGTTGGTATGGCGATTGCTGAAAGAACATTGGCTGGTCAGTTTAATCGTGACAAATTTCCTATCGTCGATCATAACACCTGGGTGTTTCTCGGTGACGGTTGCTTGATGGAAGGTATTTCCCATGAAGCCTGTTCACTCGCGGGGACGATGAAACTGGGTAAGCTGATTGCTTTTTATGATGATAATGGTATTTCCATTGATGGTGAAGTGGAAGGCTGGTTTACCGACAATACGCCGCAACGATTTGAAGCTTATGGTTGGCACGTTATTCCTCTAGTCGATGGACACGATGCGGACGCAATCAAGGCGGCAATCGACGCTGCAAAAGCTGAGACGGGAAAGCCAACGTTAATTTGTTGCCAAACAGTCATTGGTTGGGGCTCACCAAACAAAGCGGGCAAAGAAGAATGTCATGGTGCCGCGTTGGGTGAAGATGAAGTGGCGGCGACCCGTAAGAATATTGGCTGGGATTTTGATCCATTTGTTATTCCACAAGAATACTATGATGGTTGGAATGCACGTGAATCTGGCGGAAAAAACGAGGAAGAGTGGAACGCACTTTTTGACGACTACAAAAAAGCGCATCCGGATCTGGCCGCAGAATTTGCAAGGCGCTCCAGTGGTGAGCTACCGGCAGACTGGGAAGAAAAGTCCAATGCGTTTATTGATTCTGTCGATAAGGCGGCTGCCTCAATTCCAAGTCGTAAAGCGTCGCAGAATTCGCTAAATGGATATGGCCCATTGCTACCGGATTTGTTGGGTGGTTCAGCTGACCTGGCCGGTTCCAATCTGACTATCTGGTCTGGCTCAAAAGATGTCAATGCGGAAGGTTGTGATGGTAACTATATTTATTATGGTGTACGTGAATTTGGAATGTCAGCAATCATGAATGGTATTACCTTGCACGGTGGGTTTATTCCTTACGGTGCAACCTTCCTTATGTTCTCTGAATATGCCAGAAATGCATTGCGCATGGCCGCACTCATGAAAATTCAAAGTGTCTTTGTTTATACCCATGATTCGATTGGTCTGGGAGAAGATGGCCCGACCCATCAAGGCGTTGAGCAAACGGCAACATTACGTATGATACCTAATATGAATGTATGGCGTCCTGCGGATGCAGTCGAATCGGCAATCGCTTGGAAAATGGCGATACAACGCAAGGCAGGCCCGAGCTGTCTGGTCTTTTCAAGGCAAAATCTGGATCACCAGACAAGAACTGCCGAGCAAAGAAAAAATATCGAACGTGGTGGTTATATCTTAAAAGACAGTGATGGTACACCTGATGTCATCATCATTGCGACGGGTTCGGAAGTCGGTCTGGCGATGCAGGCTGCGAACGAGATTGGTAGTAAAGTGCGTGTTGTTTCCATGCCGAGTACCAACGTATTTGATGCCCAGGATGATGAGTACAAAGAATCCGTATTACCTTCAAATGTTATCAAACGTGTTTCTATCGAAGCGGGTGTAACCGGCTTCTGGGGCAAATATGTTGGTTTTGCTGGAAAGTCGATTGGCGTTGATACGTTTGGTGAATCGGCGCCTGCGCCTGCCGTTTTTGAGTACTTTGGTATTACCTTGAGTAATGTGGTCAAAACGGTTAAAGCATTAGGTTAACTATTTTTATAAGTAATAAAGTGATGGAGATTTAGAATGACAATTAAAGTTGGAATTAACGGCTTTGGTCGTATTGGTCGTATGGCTTTCCGTGCAATCGCAAAAGATTTCGCTAGTGATATTGAAGTCGTCGGTATTAATGACTTGTTGGATGCAGATTATCTTGCCTATATGTTGAAGTATGATTCAGTTCATGGTCGCTTTGATGGTGATATATCTGTTGAAGGTAACCATCTGGTTGTGAATGGCAAAAACATTCGTTTGACAGCTGAACGTGATCCGGCAAACCTTAAATGGGGCGATATTGGCGCTGATTTAATTATTGAATCGACAGGTTTTTTCCTAACGGAAGACACTTGCCAAGCACATATCGACGCGGGTGCCAAAAAAGTGGTTCAAAGTGCACCCTCTAAAGATGGTACGCCGATGTTTGTCTACGGTGTTAACCATGAAACTTATAGCGGACAAGCAATCGTGTCGGCTGCATCCTGTACGACTAACTGTCTTGCACCGGTCGCCAAAGTATTGAATGACAAGTGGGGCATCAAACGTGGCTTGATGACAACGGTTCATGCGGCGACTGCGACTCAGAAAACGGTCGACGGGCCTTCGCAAAAAGACTGGCGTGGTGGTCGTGGTATTCTTGAGAATATCATTCCCTCTTCTACCGGTGCTGCCAAAGCGGTTGGCGTGGTATTGCCAATTGAACGGTAAGTTGACGGGTATGGCTTTTCGTGTACCAACGTCTGATGTTTCTGTCGTTGATCTGACAGTCGAATTGGTCAAAGAAGCGAAATATGAAGATATTTGTGCTGAGATGAAATCGGCGTCAGAGGGTGCGTTAAAAGGTGTGCTTGGATATACTGATGAAAAAGTTGTTTCCACTGATTTCCGTGGTAATACCGCACCGTCTACTTTTGACTCAGGCGCCGGTATTGCACTGGATGGAACCTTTATTAAAGTTGTATCCTGGTATGATAATGAATATGGTTATACTTGTAACATGCTGCGTGTTGTTCAACATGTTTGCAAATAAATAAGTAATTTTACTACAGCGGCGATTCGTCGCTGTAGTGAATAATAATGGAAGATGCTAAATATAAGCTAAGCCTCTGATACTAAACGTCAGACGGTTTTATTTATATTTAATATTTTAGTTTGTAGGAGTGTTTCATGTCTGTAATTAAAATGACTGATCTGGATTTATCTGCCAAGCGTGTATTGATTCGTGAAGACCTGAATGTGCCAATTAAAGATGGTAAAGTTACCAGCGACAAGCGTATAAGAGCCAGTTTGCCAACGATTCAACTTGCCGCCAAAGCCGGTGCCAAAGTCATGTTGATGTCGCATCTGCGTCGGCCAACTGAAGGCGAATATGATGACCAGTTTAGTCTTAAACCGATTGCGGATCACCTTTCAAATTTATTAGGCAAAGAAGTCAAACTGGTCAAGAGCTGGTTGGATGGTGTAGGCGATATGCAAAATGGTGATGTGGTTTTATGCGAAAACGTTCGTTTCAATGTAGGTGAGAAAAATAATGATGATGTTCTTTCAAAAAAAATGGCAGCATTATGTGATATTTATGTGATGGATGCCTTTGGAACAGCACACCGTGCGCAAGCGTCTACACATGGTGTTGCCAAGTATGCGCCAATTGCCTGCGCGGGCCCGTTGCTGGCGGGTGAGTTAGAGGCATTGGCAAAAGCACTGGATAACCCCGCACGGCCAATGGTTGCCATTGTTGGTGGTTCTAAAGTATCAACGAAGCTTACTGTGCTTGAGAGTTTATCAAAAGTAGTGGATCAATTGATTGTCGGTGGTGGTATTGCTAATACGTTTATTGCGGCGGATGAACATCAGGTCGGAAAATCGCTTTATGAAAAAGATTTGATAGAAACTGCGAAAAAACTGAAAGAAGATGCCAAGACAAATGGTCGTGATATTCCCTCAACAGAAGACGTTGTCGTTGCTAAAAAATATAGCGAGAGCGCACAAGCCACGCTAAAAAATGTAACGGACGTTTCCGATGATGACATGATATTTGATATTGGACCAGAAACAGCAAAAAAACTTGCCGAGATTATAAAAAATGCAGGCACCGTGGTCTGGAATGGCCCCGTAGGCGTTTTTGAGTTTGATCAATTTGCAGAAGGTACCAAAGCAGTCTCAATGGCGATCGCCGAAAGTCCAGCGTTTTCTATTGCCGGCGGCGGCGATACGCTTGCTGCGGTCGATAAATATAATATTGCCGACAAAATTTCGTATATTTCCACCGGTGGCGGCGCGTTTCTGGAGTTTTTGGAAGGCAAAAAATTACCCGCCGTTGAAATTCTTGAACAACGTGCAAACCAATAACCAGGTAAATAATCTTGCATAGACGAACTAAAATTGTTGCAACACTGGGTCCTGCGACTGACCCCTTGCCACTGGCAGAGGCTGGCGGTGCTGAGGCGGATAGTGAAAAGTATGATTATACGGCTATGGATCAATTGATCGACGCCGGGGTCGATGTTGTGCGCGTCAATTTTTCTCATGGTACTTATGCAGATCATAAACGCCAGATCGAGTCGATACGTAGCCGAGCGTGGCAACGTGGCCGTCAGGTCGGTGTGTTAATGGATCTAATGGGACCCAAAATCCGTACTTGCAAATTCAAGAATGGACAAGTCAATCTGGAAAAGGATGCACGCTTTACGCTGGATACAACCATGGGTGGGCCGGATGGCAGTATCGCAGATGGTACCGATTCTGCTGTTGGAATTACCTATAAAGACTTACCAAAAGATGTTAAACGAGGCGATACTTTACTGTTAAATGACGGCATGATTCAGCTACGTGTTGAAGAAACAACGACAACGCAAATACATTGCAAAGTAACCCAGGCCGGTGTTTTGTCTAATAATAAAGGCATTAATAAACTGGGTGGTGGCTTATCTGCAAAATCTTTAACAGAAAAAGATCTCAAGGATATTAAGTTTGCTGCTGAACTGGAAGCAGATTATCTGGCTATTTCTTTTCCTCGCGATGAACATGATATACACGAAGCACGTAAGCTTTTTCAAGAAGCAGGTGGCACGGGTGGCATTGTTGCAAAAATTGAACGTGCCGAAGCAGTTGCCAGTGATGATATACTTAAGGCAATTATTATAGCATCTGATGTCGTTATGGTTGCTCGGGGCGATCTCGGTGTTGAAATCAGCGATGCTGAACTGCCGGCTTACCAGAAAAAAATAATTGCCCTGTCTCGGGAATTAAATAGAGTGGTCATCACCGCGACTCAAATGATGGAATCCATGATTTATAACCAGATACCATCCCGCGCTGAAGTGTTTGATGTTGCCAACGCAGTGCTGGACGGTACCGATGCGGTCATGTTGTCTGCAGAAACGGCGACTGGAAAATACCCTTCGTTAGTCGTAGAGGCGATGGATAGAATCTGCCGTAGTGCAGAAAAACAGCCGCGGGCCAGAAAGTCACACCATCGCTTGGACTCCACGTTTGAAAAAGCCGATGAAGCCATTGCCTTATCCACCATGTATGCAGCCAATCATTTAGGTGTTGCAGCAATTGCAGCCTTGACTGAATCAGGTTCTACGACCCGATGGATGTCACGAATCAGTTCAGGTATTCCGATATACGCCTTGACCAGGCATATTGCCACGCGACGTAAAGTGACTCTCTATCGAGGGGTTTACCCAGTGAGCATGCCACCTGATATAAATGAAAATGATGATGTGATTGGTGAAGTCATTGATGAGTTACGCAGACGTGGATCAGTCCGTGAGGGTGATCTAGTAATTATTACTAAAGGTGCTAAGATGGGGACTCTCGGGGGCACCAATACTATGCAAATTGTGCGCATTGGCGAAGAATAAAAAAAGGGGGCAAGTCTTGTCTTATGCCCTTTTTCACAAAGGCTAAATTAGGTTACAAGAAATCAACAAAAGGGTATAAGACAAGACTTGACCCCTTTTTAACTTTTTGTTTATAAAGAAATATTGAAGGAGAATATAATGCCCTTAATCTCAATGAGACAACTATTGGATTACGCCGCTGAGCACCAATTTGGTATGCCAGCATTTAACGTTAATAATATGGAGCAGGTTCATGCCATTATGCACGCTGCCAATGAAACCGATAGCCCGGTTATCATGCAGGGTTCGGCCGGTGCCCGCTCTTATGCAGGTGAACCTTTTTTACGTCACCTGATTATTGCCGCTATCGAGCAATATCCACATATACCGGTTGTTATGCATCAGGATCATGGTTCAGAGCCAGCAGTTTGCTTGCGTTCGATTCAATCGGGCTTTAGTTCAGTGATGATGGACGGTTCGCTTATGGCGGATATGAAAACCCCTGCCAGTTTTGAGTACAATGTCGATGTGACCAAAACGGTTGTTGATATTGCCCATGCAGGCGGTGTCTCTGTCGAGGGTGAATTGGGATGTTTGGGATCATTGGAAACCGGTGAAATGGGTGAGGAGGATGGTCATGGCGCAGAAGGCAAATTATCCATGGATCAATTATTAACAGATCCCGAAGAAGCTGCCGAGTTTGTCAAGAAAACCGGTGTTGATGCTTTGGCAATTGCGATTGGTACCAGTCATGGCGCCTATAAATTTACCCGGCCACCAACAGGTGATATTCTGGCGATTGGACGAATCAAGGAAATACATGCACGCTTGCCTAACACCCATTTAGTGATGCACGGTTCTAGTTCAGTGCCACAAGATTGGCTTAAAACCATTAATGAAAATGGCGGCGAGATGGGCGAGACTTATGGCGTACCCGTTGAAGAAATTCAGGAAGGTATTAAACACGGTGTCCGTAAAGTGAATATTGATACCGATTTACGTATGGCTTCTACGGGTGCGGTACGCAAACATCTGAATGAAAATCGTTCTAATTTTGATCCGCGTAAATTTCTTAAAGCTTCAACACAAGCGATGATGGAAATTTGTAAGGCCCGATACGAATCTTTCGGATGCGCAGGTCATGCTTCCAAGATCAAGCCGATTAGTCTTGATGATATGGTGGGTCGTTATGTGAGTGGCGAGCTTAGCGCAAAAATTAAGTAGTCGGTTCAGCAAGTACAATATTAAGGGGGCGTAAGCCCCTTTTTTATTTTCCGTTTATGTTTAAGCTAAATTAAACTTGACGCAGAGAGTTTGGTGATAAATAGTATAGAGATGGAAATCAAGCAGAAATATCCCTGTCCATGCTGCGGATACCTGGTAAATAATTTACCACCTGGCTATCATGAAAACTGCCCAATTTGTGGCTGGGAAGATGAGCTGTCACAACTTCGTTTTGCCGATATGACCGGTATTTCCAATCATGTTACTTTAGTTAAAGCGCAAAAAAATTATATTGAATACGGTGCCTCCGAAAAACGTACTCTTGGCGGCTCACGTGAGCCGGTACCGGATGAAAAACGCGATAAAGACTGGCGACCGATTGATCCGCAGTTAGACAATATTGAGATTCCGGAGGCGGGGGTGGATTATTCGGTGTCTTATCCTCAAGATGCCACGGTGCTTTATTATTGGCGGCCGACATTTTGGCATCGCTATGCGTCGTGAGCGATTAATATTTTAAAAACAAATAAACGTCCGATCTAAATCAGAAATCATATTGTTAAATCAGTTGTTTAGTAACGATAATGTGATGATTTTTGTATTTCCCAAGGACCAGTTACATTCCCGTAGTAAATTATTGCTAATAACCATAAACATTTTGTTGTTAAATTCCGAAAGACAATTACACTTTAATATACTTGATTAATTAGCCAGTGTCGGTTTATGCCTGAGCGCGGCTAATTCCTGAATTAATGGTAATCTGGAACTTGGTAATGAATAGATTGGAACGGATAATTTATCAACTAACGATTGTAGTTATATTTATTTTTACCGCTAGTCTCCAGGCCGGCGAAACGTTACATTTAATTGAGACTAAAGGTGAATACGCACTGAGAGATTCGTTGGCGTTGCTCGAAGACAAAACCGGAAAACTCACCATTGATGAGATAAGGGGTGAGCAATATCAAAGTCAATTTGCGCCATTAGGGCCAGGCAAACTCAATCGGGGGTTTAGTCAATCTGCTTTCTGGTTGCGACTAAAATTAACTAATCATTCAAAATCGATATCGCGTTGGGTATTGCAGCAGGATTTTTCCAATACACATTATATGGATGTCTATATTCCTTCTGCAACTTCTAGCGGGTATACTATAAAAAAATCCGGCAATTTCAGGCCGCAAAAAAACAAAGAAATATTTTATCGTAAACCTGCATTTTATCTATCCTTACCTTATCAACAAGAAAAAACAGTCTATATACGCATAAAAAGCGAGGCGGCGATTAGTCTTGCACTACGCATTTTGTCGCCCAATGTTTTTATCGAAAAGGTCAGTGTGGAAAAATTTTTGCTGGGTATTTTCTACGGTATACTCGCCATAATGGTTTTTTACAATATTTTCCTATCCCTTCGCTTGTATGATAAAAATTTTCTTTATTTGGCGCTATTTATTGGTTTTGGGATTTTAATGTTGCTGTTTTATGACAGTATTATTCAGCTTTTAATTAGCGAAAAATTAATTGATCTTAATCGAATAGGCCTGCCAATATTCTTAGTCTTAACTATGTATTTTTTACTTAAATTCACTGATTCATTTATGCCATTGCGCGGCGGCGCATTTTTGATAAGAAAAATGGGAACAGGGCTGCAAATTTTGTGGTTGCTGGCAATGATCATGGTACCGTTTGTAAGTTACATGGCCAGTGTGCAATCTCTTGTTCCGCTGGCATTGCTCACACTGTTGTTTAGTGCTTATCGGGCACTAGTGTGCAAACATGCGCAAAATCACGTGAATAAATATGTCTATATTGCCTGGGTACTATTAATGCTTGGAATAGGCGGTGTCATACTGACACGATTAGGGTTAATTAACAGCGGATTTATTGTTGAACATGGAATCAGATTTGGCTTGGTGTGCTTTGTTTTATTTATGTCCCTGGCATTGGCTGATCAAATTCGCCAAACCAAGCTAAATGAAATAAAGGCAATCAAAGCCTTAAGCGATAGTGAAGCCAAATACCGGGTTTTATTTGAATATGCCTATGATGCGATTGTGATTATGCGTACTAGTAGTAATACGATTATTGATTGCAATAATAGTAGCTTGAATGTATTCGGACGTACCCGAGAGGAAATTATAGGCTGTACACCAATAGATTTGTCGCCTGAGCGTCAATACGATGGTGTATTGAGTAAAATCAGGGCAGAGGTATTATTAAAGGATGTCGTCGCTGGAAAACATCGACAGTTTGAATGGTTGCATATGAGACCGGATGGCAGCCTATTTGACGCAGAAGTTGCCTTAAGCCCCGTGCAGATCGGGGGTGAGAACATGATCCAGGCGATTGTAAGAGATATTACCAACGAGAAACGAGTACAAAATGCGATCAAGCATATTGCCGCAGGTGTTTTTGGAAAAACCGGGAGGTGGTTTTTTGATCGTATGGTCATGCAACTTGCTGAACTTTTTAATGCCAGCTACGCGTTTATTGGTCTCCTGGATAAGGATGATAAAGGCGTTATCAAGACCTATTCTATTTGTGCGGATGGAAAGATCCTCGAAAATGTAGCTTATACAGTTAAAGGGACACCCTGTGAAAATATTATAGACCAGTCTGGTTGTACCTATCCAGATTCGGTTCAGCAGCAGTTTCCTCAGGATATATTATTAAAACAGATGGGTGTCGTGAGCTATATCGGCATGCCACTTTTTGACTCGCAGTCTGTGCCGTTGGGTTTGATTTCAGTAATGAGTAGAGAGCGGTTAGACAATATTTCTTATTTTAAAGATACACTGCAAATTTTCGCTGCACGAGCAGGAGCAGAATTCGAGCGCCTTGAAACCGAAAAAAAACTGGTGGACGTAAAGCAGAAACTATCCTTGCACGTTCAGCAAACACCCTTAGGTGTTATTGAGTGGGATACAGATTTTAGAGTGGTTGAATGGAATCATTCGGCTGAAGGTATATTTGGTTATAGCCGAAATGACGCGCTAGGGTGTACGGCGAGCGAATTGCTTATTCCAGAAGAGGCATTAGTGCATGTCGATAAAATCTGGGATGGGCTTTTAAAAAACAAGGGCGGTGAACGCAGTACTAATAAAAACACTACCAAGTCCAATGAGACAATAACCTGTGAGTGGTATAACACACCGCTGGTCACTACAGAAGGCAAAGTCATCGGTGTTGCGTCCATGGTTTCGGATATCTCTGATCGTGTTAAGGCTGACGAGGAGCTAGGCAAGTATCAGACACACTTGGAAGAATTAGTCGAAGCACGTACCGTCGAATTAAAACAAGCGAACAAGGAACTGGAGTCGTTTAGTTATTCGATATCCCACGATTTACGCGCTCCGTTACGCGCTATTGATGGGTTCAGTCATATCCTGTTAGATGAATATTCAAATATTTTAGACCGGTCTGGCAAAGAATATCTTCAAAGAGTCTGTAACGGCTCGCAAAAAATGGCGCTTCTTATAGATGACTTGCTGAAATTGTCACAGGTGAACCGTGCTAATATTGAGATGAAGGCGGTGAGTTTATCCAGTCTGATAAGCGAAAGTTTTGCTAAACTCCAGGAATACGATACCAATAGAGAGGCGACTTTAACGATAATGCCTGATGTCATTGTGCAGGGTGATCAGCATTTACTCGCGATCGCGATTGATAATCTTGCCGGCAATGCCTGGAAGTACACTTCTAAATCCACAAATACTGTCATTGGTTTTGGTGTCGAAGAGCTAAATGGGGAAAAGGTGTATTGTATAAACGATAACGGTGTTGGTTTTGATATGAAATATGCTGATAGATTGTTTGGTGCTTTCCAGCGTTTGCACGGGGGAAGTGAATTTGAGGGCAGTGGCATCGGTTTGGCGACAGTATCGCGAATTATTAGCAGGCACGGAGGACGTATCTGGGCAGACGCAGAAATTGATCATGGCGCAAAATTTAGTTTTACCCTGAACCGAAAAATTTAGCATCACGATGTTAAACTATTGCGTTAGTTATAGTTTATCCTTGTTGTCTATTCCAAATTCAAATTTAGTATCCGCGATAATAATGCTACGTTTAAGGTATTGCTGAAGTCCCTGATCCTTATTACGGTGGTGCACAGAAATAATTAATTTCTTTATCTATAAAACCATCCGGATATTTATATTAGTGCGTCTTATCGAAAAGACAAACATACAGAAATACTTGCTAGAAGCCACACCTAATAACGATGACAACCTTTTTAAAGTGTATACCTTGCAAACCCTGTGGTTGTCTCCGTCTGAATTGAGTTATACTCAGTTCGGACTTTCGCTGGCGCGTAAGGCCGGTAGACAAGCGACCTAACAGGCAAACGATTGCTGAACTCGTGTAGAAGGACATCAAAGCGAACAGTGGGGTTTTTCCCGGGATAAATTCATTTATTGAACGAAAATGAAAGGAGATGTGAAACAAATGAGTAAAATCAAAATTGCTATTGTTGGTATAGGGAACTGTGCCAGCTCCCTGATACAAGGTATCCACTACTACCGAGGAAAGACCCCGCAGGATGCCATCGGCCTGATGCATTGGGATATTGGCGGATACCAACCAGGTGACATAGAAGTCGTCGCAGCCCTCGATATCGACAAACGTAAGGTCGGTGTCGACGTACACGAAGCAATTTTTTCCGCGCCCAACTGCACGACCGTGTTTTGTTCCGATATCCCTGCGTCTGGCGTCAGCGTACAGATGGGTAAGGTTCTGGATGGTTTTTCTGACCATATGAAGGATTATGACGAAAAACGCACTTTTATATTGGCAGACGAGCAGGAACCCGGCGAAGAAGATATCGTTAAGCTACTCAAGAATACCGGCGCACATATCCTCTTGAATTACCTGCCAGTCGGCTCCGAGGAGGCGACCCGGTTTTATGCTGGTTGCGCATTGAAGGCCGGTTTGGCCTTTGTCAACAATATCCCGGTGTTTATCGCCAGCGATCCCGAGGGGCAGTGGGCACGTCATTTTGAAGAAGCGGGTTTGCCCGTCATTGGTGACGATATCAAGGCCCAGTTGGGGGCGACCATTACCCATCGCACGCTCACTGACCTATTCGCCAAACGCGGTGTAAAGCTAGAGCGTACCTACCAGCTCAATACGGGTGGTAACACCGATTTTCTCAACATGCTCAACCACGCACGTTTAGCGTCCAAGAAGGAGTCCAAGACCGAGGCGGTGCAGTCCGTGACCAGCAACCGTATGGATGACGACAACATTCATATTGGTCCTAGTGATTATGTCCCCTGGCAAAATGACAACAAGGTCTGTTTCCTGCGTATGGAGGGAACGATGTTTGGTGATATACCGATGAACATTGAATTACGCCTGTCAGTAGAGGATTCGCCCAACTCGGCAGGCGTATCGATTGATATGATTCGTTGTGCCAAATTGGCGTTGGATCGCGGCCAGAGCGGTATTCTGGAAGCGCCATCGGCCTATTTTTGCAAACATCCGCTACGGCAGTTCACGGATGATGAAGCTTTTAGGATGATGGAAAACTTTATCAAAGGTGAGTGATCATAGCGGGTCATGGACAAGATTGATTGCGCCAAGCAAAAAATTCGTGCGGTGATCGCGGGTTCGCGAGTGCCTGAAGATCCCGGTCACGCCGACAACACTTTGGAATGGCTTTTGCGCCTGGAACCGAAGGCTGACGAAGCCTTGCAGTTGGCGGCGCTGGCCCATGACATCGACCGGGCAGTCGAGGAGATCAAGGTGAAACGAGCGGATTTTGACGATTACGATGTCTTCAAGGCGGCCCACGCCCGACACAGTGCGCAACTATTGCGCCCGATTCTAACCACATGCGGCGTGGCAGGGGATATTGTAGACAAGGCTTGTCGCTTGGTGGAGATCCACGAGGTGGGTGGCGATCCCGAGGCTGATCTGCTCAAGGATGCAGACGCCATTTCCTATTTTGATGTCAACCTGCCGCTCTATTACCAGCGCGAGGGGTGGGGCGAGACCCAACGGCGATCACGCTGGGGTTACCGACGGCTTAGTCCAAGAGCGCAAGAGATTGTCAAGGGTATTAAGTATGAGGACGAGGATTTGATCTCTTTGATGAAAGCAGTGATTGATCCTGAAAAAAATAATTTCAGTCACTGAACTAATTGAAGTTTTTCCCAAACTGCTCAAATCAGATGGTGGTGTCGAAAACGCCCAAGAAGGGGTCTTAGCCCAATCCCGATTGGATGCCACCGTAAACGTGGGCGCATTGCCAAAGAAGAATGGGATACTTAGCGCAACTTAATCGACATATTAGCCCCTGTTATCTCACTCATAGCCCAACGCGTGGTTACTGTTTTGGTTTCCGTATAAAACCATACAGCCTGTTTGCCATAAGCATGTAGGTCACCGATAAACGATGCCTTCCAGCCGGTAAATGAGAAAAAAGGTAAAGGAACGGGAATCGGTATATTGATGCCCACTTGTCCGACCTCTATCTCGTGTTGAAATTTTCTCGCCGCACCACCAGACTGGGTAAAAAGTGAAACCCCATTGCCGTAAGGGTTGGCATTGATCAAGGTGATCGCCTGTTGTAAATTGTCTGTGTTAACACAGCACAATACCGGACCAAAAATTTCCTGTTTATAAATCTCCATATCCGTGGTGACATTGGTAAACAGTGTGGGGCCCACCCAGTTTCCTTTCGGTAGGCCTGCGACCAAACAATGACTGCCGTCCAGTAAACAGTTGGCCTCAAGTTTGCCTTTGGCGATTAATCCTATCACCCGTTCACGAGCAGCTGGACTGATTAGCGGACCGTAGGCTGCATTCTTCTGATCCCAGCCACCTGGCTTGGTCTTGGCGAATGCGTCTTTGATATCACCCACCCATTGTTGGGCCTCACCCACTAGTACACAAACGCTAATCCCCATACAGCGTTGACCGGCAGCCCCTAACGACGCACCTACCAGAGCGCGGATCACTTGCGCTTTGTCGGCATCCGGTAATACCACCAAATGATTTTTAGCCCCCGTTAAACACTGGGCGCGTTTTAGATGCTGTGTCGCGGTTTGGTAAACATGTTGCCCGACAGACGAAGAGCCGACAAAGGACACCGCTTTAATATCAGGATGAGTCAGTAAACTTTCAACCTGATCTTTACCACCGTGAATCATTTGCACGACCCCTTTTGGGACACCTGCCTGCTGTAATAACTCAAGCAGTCGCACTGGTGTCAGAGGCACCTGTTCTGAAGGTTTCAGTATAAAGGTATTTCCAGCGGCGATCGCCAGGGGGAACATCCACAATGGAATCATGCCGGGAAAGTTAAAGGGGGTGATCCCCGCGCAGACACCAAGCGGCTGTATAAAACTACTGGTATCAATGTTTCGAGCGACATTTTCCACTGTCTCACCCATCATCAGGGGCGCGACATTGCAGGCCTGCTCAACCACTTCGATGCCACGCCACACGTCGCCTTTGGCATCTTCGAAAATCTTGCCGGTATCCTGACTGACCAACTCGCCCAATTCATCGTGGTGTTCTGTTAACAGTTGAAGATAGCGTTGCAAATAACGCGCGCGTACAGAAACAGGCACCTCTTTCCAGGTGTTGAAGGCGCTCTTTGCCCCGGCAACAGCCATTTCAATTTCCTGTTGGGTGGCGAA